>JAEZVV010000151.1 GCA_023443095.1 Pseudomonadota bacterium | reverse complement strand
GGCCTATGTTGCAGTGGCCTAACTGCCGCGCGACGCGCGCGACACTCTGGCCTTGATCAAGCGCGGCGGACCGTATCCTTACCGCAAGGACGGCACGGTCTTCCAGAATCGCGAGAAGAAGCTGCCGCGGCAGGCGCGCGGGTATTACACCGAATACACCGTGCGCACGCCGTGGGAGCGCGATCGCGGTGCTCGTCGCATCGTTGCCGGGCGAGGCGCGAGTGGTGATCCTGCCACCAGCGGTGAATATTGGTACACGGCCGACCACTACGCCAGCTTCCGGCGGATTCGCGAATGAACCCCACCGACCCCATCCCGCCCATCCTTGCCGCCTTGCCCAGCCATTGCGTGCGTCCGCTGGCCACGCTGCCGCGGGCTGGCTTGCGCGCTCTGGCGGCTCAAGCGGGCGACCGGCTGGTCGACGTGGCCCTGGCCGATTGCGCCACCAAGGACGATGCCATGGCCGCGCTGGCACGGGCGTTCGCGTTTCCCGACTGGTTCGGCGCCAATCTCGACGCGCTCTACGACGCTTTGACCGACCTGCCCAGCAGCAGCGGCGGCTGGCTGGTGGTGCTCGATGGCCTGCTGGTCAACGGACTCGACCGCGACACTCGCGATGCCTTGCTCGACGTATTCCGCGACGCGGCCGACGACTTCGCCGACCGCGGTGTGAGTTTCCGCGTCTTCTACGCCTGACGGCTCTGCAGCAATTGCGAGAGGCCGGCGAGGGCGGCTTCGAGTCCGCCCGCGTCCGGCAGTTGGCCGTCCGGCGTGAGCCGGTCGACTGCTTGCGGCAAGGCTTGCGCCAGCCCCTGGCTCAAGGCTTGCGGCTCGAGGCCGGCTACCTGGGCTAGCTGGCCCAGACGATCGGCGCCCAGTGCCTGGCTCAGCTGATCGGCCGACACCGGAAGGTTGGGGCCGGTCGAAATCCACGATTGCATCTGCTCTCCCAGACCCGCCTGCTGCAGTTGCTGTGCCAAGCCTGCGAGCCCACCGAGCTCGCCGTTGGGGGCGAGCAACTGCCCGAGGATGGCGGCAAGCGGGCTGCTACCCGACCCGCCCTGACCGGCCAGACTGCCCAGGACTTGCGTAGCGATCGAACCCAGGATCGAGGACATCGGCAGCCCCTTTGGTGGAGGGAATGGTGCGCGCCCCGGCGCGCCACGCCGAACGCTAACCCGCGCCGACGAAGTCCCCGGCCAGGGCCTGACCGGCGGCCAGTGCAGCGAGGCCAGCAGTTTCGGTGCGCAGCACCCGGCGGCCAAGCAGGCTGCGTTCGTACCCCAGAGCTTCGGCCGCCTGCAGTTCGTCTTCGCTCAGACCACCCTCGGGGCCTACGACAAATACGGCCGAGCTGCTGCCGGTCAAGTGCAGCGGGCGGCTCGCGTCGGGAGCGAGGACGTAACGCCGCTCGCCGTCGGCGGCCGCTAGGGCGGCGCCGAGCGAAGGGAAATAATCCAGCGCCGGCACCCGGTTGCGGCCGCATTGGCAGCAGGCCGCCACCGCGATCTCGCGCCAGTGTTGCAGCCGCCGCTCGAGCCGGCTGGCGTCGAGCTTGATCACGCTGCGAGCTGCGGGCGCGACGATCACTCGGGCAACGCCTAGTTCGGTTGCTTTTTCGATCACCCAGTCGAGCTTGTCGTTCGCGATCAGCGACTGAATGAGGGTGAGCGCGAGCGGAGACTCGCGTTCGATCGCTTCGACCGCGAGGATGCGGGCGTAAGCCCGCTTGCCGTCTATCCTCAAGCTGGCTCGCGCCTCGCCGCCGCGGCCGGAGAACAACGAGATCGCCTCGCCGTCGCGCAGCCGCAGGACGCGGGTCGCGTGGTGGGCCACCGCGTCCGGCAGGGCGATCTCCTCGCCCGCGCTCCAGTCAGCCTCGACAAAAAAACGGGGACCACTCATGGCGCCAGAGGCTCCTGATAAAAAAAGACCGGCGCCAGGCCGGTCTTGGTTCGCGCAAGGCGGGAAGTCTACGCGGCGCGGCGCGGCGCTTCGAGCACGGCCGGAGCTTCGGCGACCAGTTCCTGGACGAAAGTCGGCAGAGCGAACAAGGCCGAATGCAGCGGCGCGTTGTAATACTTGAGTGCGCCGATGCCGCGCTCGGCGATGCGCTTGGCGATTGCCTCGGCGCTGAAGCCGCGCGGATCCAGTGTGTCGCTCGCCACGGCCAGGCACCACAGCGAGCCGTAGAGTGGAATGAAAAGCGACAGCGGAGCGACGTGACGGAAAACCCGGTGCAGCTTGGCCGCGGTTTTCGACACTGTCTCCGCGCCGTAGACCGGCGAGCCCAGGTGCAGGGTGAGCGCGCCGCCCGGCGCCAGACGCTCGCGGCACAAGCGGAAGAACTCCTCGCTGTAGAGATGGAAGGCGGGAGTGTCGGGGTCGGTCAGGTCGAGCACGATCAGGTCGAAGGTCTCGCGGGTGGTCTTCACGAACTCGTAACCGTCGCCGATCTTGACCTCCAGCCGCGGGTCATCGAAGACGCCCTGGTGGACTTCGCCGAGGTATTGCTTGGCGATGTCGATCACGGCCTCGTCGAGTTCGGCCATCACCACCCGCTCGACGTTCGGGTGCTTGAGGATCTCTTCGCTCGAGCCGCCGTCGCCGCCGCCGAGCACTAGCACGGACTTGGGCGCCGGATGCGCCAGCAGCGCCGGATGCGTCATGCACTCGTGATAGAAAAACTCGTCGCGCTCGCTCGTCATGAAGCGGCCGTCGAGACGGAACAGCTTGCCGAACTGGGGCGTGTCGTAGACCTCGATGCGCTGGAAGGGCGAGTCGACGGTAGCGAGAGTCTTGCTCGCGGTGTAGCCATAGCCCGCATGCGGATTGAGCCAGTCGAACACCAGCTGTTCCTGCTCGACCCTGCCCGCTGACGTCGTCGCGGGCGCCGACGCGGCCACGGCGTCGGCTTCGGCGGAAAGGTCGCCGCGGGTGATGTGGTTGACCACCTGGCTCTTGGGCCGGAACGCGAGCATCAGGCGGTCGAACAACTGCTTCGCCTTGGGCGAGTTGTCGTCGGTGAAGTTGCAGACGTAGACGTCGAGCGTCACGCCGCGGCGTTCGGGCCAGGTGTGGATCGCCAGGTGCGATTCGGCCAGCAGCAGCGTGCCGGTGATCCCGCCCGGCTGACCATTCCAGTCAGGAAAGACGTGGAACTTCTCGTCGACTATGGTCAACGCGGCGTCGACCGTAGCCTCTCGGCACAGCGTCGACAGCGTTTCGAGATCCGTAAACAGCGCGTCCGAACAGGCGCACTCGAACAGGTCGCCGGTGAGGTGTAAGCCTTGCATTGTGTCCCCCAGCAGGTCCGCCCCAATCGACCTGAATCGCGGCGGGCGCCGCAACCCCATGGTTCGGGACCGGCTCGCGGGTGCGCGGCGAGCCTGTCTTTGTTGGTTGGCTATGGCGGACTGGTTGGCCGACGTGACGTGGTAACGCCGATAATGCGGGCCTGCTCCGTTGCTTCCTCTAATCCGAACCGGTATCTGTGGTAGGGCCGCGAGTCTAAAGGAAAGGGCGAGGGGCGGCAAAGGCAGCGGGCCGGCCCGGGCCCGGCTATTCGGGTTTTGCCCGGTTATGACGGGGTGCGCGTCGAAGCTGGGCCGGCCCCTTTGATACACTCGCTTCCGCTCCGCGCACGCGCGTCGACGGACCTGTCGGCGCATCCTCACCTTACCTCGCGCCGCCCCCAATATGTCCTCTTCCGTCTCCCCCAAGACGATGGCCAACGCCATTCGCGCGCTGGCTATGGACGCGGTCCAGAAAGCCAACTCCGGCCACCCCGGCATGCCCATGGGCATGGCCGAGATCGCCGTTGCGCTCTGGTCGCGCCATCTCCGCCACAACCCGGTCAACCCGCGCTGGCCCGCCCGCGACCGTTTTGTCCTGTCGAACGGCCACGGCTCGATGCTGCAATACGCGCTGCTGCACCTCTCGGGCTACGAGCTGACGATGCAGGAGCTGATCAACTTCCGTCAGCACCACAGCCTGACGCCGGGCCACCCCGAGGTCGATGTCACCCCGGGGGTCGAGACCACCACCGGCCCGCTCGGCCAAGGTCTGGCCAACGCGGTCGGCATGGCGCTCGCCGAGAAGATGCTGGCGGCCGAGTTCAACCGCCCCGGCTTTCCCATCGTCGGCCACCACACCTATGTCTTCCTGGGTGACGGCTGTTTGATGGAAGGCATCTCGCACGAGGTGGCATCGCTCGCCGGCGTGTGGAAGCTCGACAAGCTGATCGCGATCTACGACGACAACGGCATCTCGATCGACGGCAAGGTCGAACACTGGTTTGCCGACGACACGGCCCGCCGTTTCCAGTCCTATGGCTGGGCCGTGATCGGCCCGATCGACGGCCACGATGTCGAAGCGCTCGATGCCGCTATTGCCCAGGCCAAGACGAGTGACAAGCCGACGCTCATCATTGCCCGCACCGTGATTGGTCAGGGCTCGCCCAACCGCGCCGGCAGCGCCAAGGCTCACGGCGAAGCGCTGGGCGAGGCCGAAATCGCCGCCACGCGCGCGGCGATCGGCTGGGAACACCCGCCGTTCGAGATTCCGCAAGATATCTACCAAGCCTGGGACGCGCGCGCCCTGGGCCAGCAGCGCCAGGCCGAATGGGAACAGCTCTTCGCTCAATACGCCGAGCGCTACCCGCACGAGGCGGGTGAGTTCGAGCGGCGCATCCAGGGCGAGCTGCCCGCCAACTGGGGCGACGTCGTGCTCGACGCCCTGGTTGCCGCGGCCGACAAGGAAGAAACCGTCGCTACTCGCAAGGCGAGCCAGCTCGCGCTCGACGCCTTGGCGCCGGCGCTGCCCGAACTCCTGGGCGGTTCGGCCGACCTGACCGGTTCGAACCTGACCAACTGGAAGGGCGTGACCGCGCTGCGCGCCGAAGACATGAAGGGCCGCCACATCAACTACGGTGTGCGCGAGTTCGGCATGAGCGCGATCATCAACGGCATTGCGCTGCACGGCGGCTTCATCCCCTTCGGCGCGACCTTCCTCACCTTCGCCGACTATTCGCGCAACGCGTTGCGAATGGCGGCGCTGATGAAGCAGCGCTCGATCTTCGTGTTCACCCACGATTCGATCGGCCTGGGTGAAGACGGCCCGACCCACCAGTCGGTCGAACACGTCGCCAGCCTGCGCCTGATCCCGCACATGGACGTCTGGCGTCCGGCCGACACGGTCGAGACCCTGATTGCCTGGGCGCACGCGATCGAACGCAAGGACGGTCCCTCGAGCCTGCTGTTCTCGCGCCAGGCGGTGCGTTTCATCGGGCGCGAGGAAATCGACGCCGACCAGATCGCCCGCGGCGCCTACGTGATCAGCGAAGCGCCGGGCGGAATCAAGAAGGCCCGCGCGGTGATCATCGCCACCGGCAGTGAAGTGCCGCTGGCGGTCGACGCGCAGACCGCGCTCGCCGAGGCCGGCATTTCGGTGCGAGTGGTCTCGATGCCGGCGACCACGGTGTTCGACCGCCAGGATGCCAAGTACAAGGCTAGCGTCCTGCCTGAAGGCCTGCCGCGGGTGGCGATCGAGGCCGGTGTCACCGATTTCTGGTGGAAATACGTCCGTGGCACGGGGGCGGTGATCGGTGTCGACCGCTTCGGCGATTCGGCGCCCGCGCCCGTGCTTTTCAAGCAGTTCGGTTTCACTGTCGATAACGTGCTTGCAGTCGTCAAACAAGTCATCAAGGGGAAGGCGTAAATGACCATCAAGGTAGCCATCAACGGTTATGGCCGCATCGGCCGCAACATCCTTCGCGCTCACTACGAAGGCGGCAAGAAGCATGACATCGAGATCGTTGCGATCAACGACCTCGGCGACCCCAAGACCAACGCCCACCTGACCAAATACGACACCGCCCACGGCAAGTTCCCGGGCACCGTCACGGTCGACGGCGATTGCATGGTCGTCAACGGCGACCGCATCCGCGTGCTGGCCAACCGCAACCCGGCCGAACTGCCGTGGGGCGAGCTGGGCGTCGACGTGGTGCTCGAATGCACGGGCTTTTTCGCCAGCAAAGAGAAGGCCTCGGCCCACCTCAAGGGCGGTGCCAAGAAGGTGATCATCTCGGCCCCCGGCGGCAAGGATGTCGACGCCACCGTCGTGTTCGGCGTCAACCAGGGCGTGTTGAAGGCGAGCGACACGGTGATCTCGAACGCCTCCTGCACCACCAATTGCCTCGCGCCCCTGGTCAAGCCCCTGCACGACAAAATCGGCCTGGTCACCGGCCTGATGACGACGATCCACGCCTACACCAACGACCAGGTCCTGACCGACGTCTATCACGAGGATCTGCGCCGCGCGCGCAGCGCGACCCAGTCGATGATCCCGACCAAGACCGGCGCCGCCGCCGCGGTCGGCCTGGTGCTGCCCGAACTCAACGGCAAGCTCGACGGTTACGCGATGCGGGTGCCGACCATCAACGTCTCGATGGTCGACCTCTCGTTCATCGCGGCGCGCGACACCACGGTCGACGAGGTCAACGCCATCCTCAAGGCCGCGTCGGAAGGCGAGCTGAAAGGCATCCTCGGCTACAACACCGAGCCGCTGGTTTCGATCGACTTCAACCACGACCCGCGCTCGTCGATCTTCGACGCCAGCCTGACCAAGGTCTCCGGCCGTCTGGTCAAGGTCGGCTCGTGGTACGACAACGAATGGGGTTTCTCGAACCGCATGCTCGACACCACCGTGGCATTGATGAACGCGAAATAAGCGGACTCGGTCGCGTCACGAAAAAGCCGCCTTCGGGCGGCTTTTTTTCTTCGGGCCGCCCGGCTCCGTGTGGCGCGACTGTTGCGTCCTGCCATCGTTGCGGACGAAACCCGCACGGCGTTCTTGTCAGCCGCTGGCCCGATCGAGCAGGATGCGGGGCAGGGAGTTCGAAGGGCGGGGCGGTCATGAGGGTATGGCAGAGACTTCTGGCGTGGGGGCTCGCAGTCGGCAGCTGGGCCGGTGCGACGACGGCGCTGGCGGCGCAGGCTGCCGTTGCCGAACCCGTCGACCAGTTCATCGTGCGCTTCCAAAGCGAAGCCCGCAGCAGTGCCGAGTCCAGCCTTGAACGCTTGGGGCGGACAAGCGGGATGTCGCTGGCGCTGCGCCGGACGATAGCCGAGCGCATCCACGTGGTGCGCGCGTCCAAGGCCGTGGCAGGCACCGAACTTCAATCCGCGCTCGAGCGCCTGCGCTCCGACCCGGGTGTGGCCTGGGTCCAGCCGGATCGCCGCAAGTTTGCCCTGGCGCTGCCGAACGATCCGCGTTTTGCCGAGCAATGGTGGCTGCGCTCCCCGGCGGGGGGCTGGCCGGCCTCGATCAACGCGGAGCGGGCGTGGGACCTCAGCACCGGCAGCCCGCGCGTGGTGGTGGCCGTGATCGACACCGGCGTGCTCTTCGACCATCCCGATCTCGGCCGGGCCGCCCGGGGCGGCCGCCTGCTGGCGGGTTACGACTTCGTGACCGATCCCAGTGTCGCCAACGACGGCAGCGGCCGCGACGGTGACCCGTCCGACCCGGGAGACTGGGTCAGCGTGCGCGATACCGAACTCAACCCCGGGCTGTTCCCGGCCGACTGCCTGGCCAGCGGCGCCAACGGCGCCCCGGTCGACGCTCCAAGCACCTGGCACGGCACCCATATCGCCGGCATCCTGGGCGCGGTCAGCAACAACAGCACGGGGGTGGCGGGAATCGGCTGGAACAGCTGGGTCCTGCCGCTGCGGGCCCTGGGCAAGTGCGGCGGGCGCGACTCCGACATCCTCGCCGCGATGGCCTGGGCGGCGGGGTTGCCGGTCAGCAACGGCGGGGCGCTGCCGATCAATCCGGCACCTGCCCGCATCATCAACCTGAGCCTGGGGGGCGCCGGCACCTGCACCCCGGCGTATGCCGACATGGTGGCCCAGTTGCGCGCGCGCGGTGTCACCGTGTTTGCCGCCGCCGGCAACGACAGCGGCCCGGTGGGCGAGCCCGCCAACTGCGCCGGCGTGCTGGCCGTGGCCGGAGTGCGGCACCTCGGCACCAAGGTCGGTTATTCGGCGCACGGGCCGCAGGTGGGCCTGGCGGCGCCAGCGGGCAACTGCGGCCAGCTGAGCGGACCTTGCCTTTATTCGATCGTCTCGACCAACAACGAGGGCAGCACGGTTCCCACCGCCATGGCCTATGGCGGGCGCCTGGGCACCAGCTTTTCGACGCCGATGGCGGCCGGCGTGGCCGGCCTGATGCTGGCCGTCAATCCACAGTTGCCGGCCGGCGAACTGATCGCCCGGCTCAAGGGGGCAGCGCGCCCCTTCCCGCCGCCGGACCCGACCCTGCTCGCCTGCAGCAGCCCGAGTTTTCGCGCCGATACCCAGGGCAACTGGCCCAACGACGGCCAGTGCAACTGCGATACCGCGGCTTGCGGCGCCGGTCTGCTCGATGCCGCGAACGCGGTCGTGGCGGCGCAGGCGCCGATTGCGGCAATCGCTCCCACCGCTGCCACGGCGGCGCTGACGGCGCCGGTCGGGCTGGACGCGAGTGCGAGCGCGGCAATTCCCGGCGCGCTGATCGCGACTTATTCGTGGCGCCTGGCGGCGGGAGCGCCGGCGGGGGCGGCGATCGTCGGCGCCGACTCGGCGCGGGCGAGCCTGGTCGCAAGCCAGCCGGGCAGCTACCTGGTCGAGCTGACCGTGGTCGACAGCGCTGGCCGCACCGGCACCGATAGCTGCTGGATCGAGCTGCGCACGACCGGGGCGGCGAGCCGCTGCGGCGGCAATCTGCCGCTGGCGCTGCCGCCGGTGGTTCAGGGCGACGTGGAGCTGCCGTCGGTGGGCTTCTCCAGCGGCGGTGGCGGCGGCGGGGCGCTGTCCTGGAGCGTGTTGCTGCTGCTGTTCGCAGCCTGGGGCTGGCGCCGGCCTTGAGTCCGCTGCGCCCCGGCCAGCAGCAGACCGGCAGCTAGGCCGAAGAGGGCACCGGCCAGATGGGCCTGCGGCACGACCTGGCCGCCGAGCCAATCGGCGACCGGCAAATGGTCGGTCCATGAGCGTTCGATCAGGTTCTTGATCGCGACACCGGCCAGCAGCAGGGCCGGCAGCAGGCGGCCGTAGCGGCGCGGCGAAGCGAGCCACAACACGCAGCCGGCGACGAAAGCCGCGTTCAAGGCGCCCGACAGGCCGCGGTACCAGGCTATCGACGGCCAGGCGAAATACAGCGTCACCGAGATGAAGAGGCTGGCGCCGACCAGCAGGGAGAGCAGGCGGCGCCCGCTGAGCCAGGGCGAAAAGACCTCGGCGATCAGGCCGAGCGCCAGGGCGTTGACTAGGGCATGCGGCCAAGACAGATGCACCCAGTGCGCGCTCAAGAGCCGCCATGGGGCTTCACCTAGCCAGGCGCGGCGGTATTCGAGCCCGGACGCGAGCGGCAGCGCCTGCAGCGCCAGGACCAGGAGCATCAGCGCGATCGCGGCCGTGCGGGCACGGCCAATGGCGGGTGCGCGTGGGGGCGGCGCCGAAACAGGGGCGGCAGACATGGCTTCGTATAATGCCAGGGCCCGCAGCGTCGAGATATCCGCCCGCTGCGCTTCTCCACCCCTCCTACCGACAGTCCTCCCATGCGCGTCAAGACCCTCGAATCGCTGGCCAAGACTGGCCAGTTGGCTGGCCAGCGTGTATTTATCCGCTCCGACCTCAACGTGCCCTTCGACGGCAGCGGCGTCATCAGCGACGACACCCGGATCCGCGCTTCGGTGCCGGCGATCCGGCTGGCGCTGGACGCTGGGGCGGCCGTGATGGTCACTTCGCACCTGGGGCGCCCCACCGAAGGCGAGTTCAAGCCCGCCGACAGCCTGGCGCCGGTTGGACGCCGCCTGGCCGAGCTGCTGGGGCGGCCGGTGCGCCTGGTGCAGAACTGGGTCGACGGGGTCGAGGTGGCGGCGGGCGAGGTGGTCCTGCTCGAGAACTGCCGCTGCAATAAGGGCGAGAAAAAGAACTCCGACGAGCTGGCGCAGAAGTTGGCCCGGCTGTGCGACGTCTACGCCAACGACGCCTTCGGCACGGCTCACCGGGCCGAGGCCACCACCCACGGCATCGCCAAGTTCGCCAAAGTTGCCTGCGCCGGTCCGCTGCTGGCGGCCGAAATCGAGGCTCTCACCCGGGCGCTCGGGGAACCCAAGCGCCCGCTGCTGGCGATCGTGGCGGGCTCCAAGGTCTCGACCAAGCTCACCATCCTCAACAATCTGGCGCAGAAGGTCGATCAACTGATCGTCGGCGGCGGCATCGCCAACACCTTCCTGCTCGCCGAAGGCTTCCCGATTGGCAAGTCGCTCGCCGAGCCCGACCTGGTGCCTGAATGCAAGAAAGTGCTGGCCACGCTCGCAGCCAAGGGGGCGACCCTGCCGCTGCCGATCGACGTGGTGGTGGCCAAGGAGTTCAAGGCCGACGGGGAGTGGCGGGTCACCCGCACCGACGACGTCCAGCCCGACGAGATGATCCTGGACTTCGGCCCTTCAAGTTCGCTCGCGCTGGCGCATATGTTGCGCGAGGCCGGCACCATCATCTGGAACGGTCCGGTCGGCGTGTTCGAGATGGAGCCCTTCGAAAACGGGACCAAGCAGATGTCGCTGGCGATTGCCGAGGCCTCGGCCAACGGCGCATTTTCGATCGCCGGCGGCGGTGACACCATCGCCGCGATCAGCCGCTACGGCCTGGCGGACAAGGTCTCGTACATCTCGACCGGAGGCGGCGCCTTCCTCGAGTTCCTGGAAGGCAAGACCTTGCCGGCGATCGAAGTGCTGGAGTCTCGCGCCGACGCCTGAGCGGGGCGAGGAGCTTGCAGGTCGAGCGGCGGACCTGCAAGCCGATCAGGGCGAGCGCGGCGGGTGCTCAGGCCCCGGCCGGACCTTCCGCGGGCGCCGGGTTGTCGGCGCTGACCGGCTCGGGCTCGGCCGCGACCTGCTTGTTTTCGGCTTTGCGCAGAGCCTTTTCTTCCTTTTTTTTCTTCTTGGCCAAGTCGCGTTGGCGCTTTTCAAACTGGTAGTTGGGTTTGGCCATCGGCGTTTCCTCGTTTGATTGCAGTATCCGAGAGTAAGCCGGAACTGGTCTCCGTGCCCGCATCGCGTGTGGGCACTTGCCCTGCCATCCCGCTCGCGCGCTCGGCGCTGCGGGCGCGCAGGGCTTAGCATGGCGGTCCCGGACAGGTTTCCTTGAGAGTCGCCCATGCCTCGCAGCACCAAGATTGTTGCCACCCTTGGCCCCGCATCCAGCGACCCGCTGGTTCTCCAGCGCATGCTGGCCGCCGGGGTCGACGTGGTCCGTTTCAATTTCTCGCACGGCACTGCAGCCGACCACCTGGCGCGCGCCCAGGCCGTCCGCGCGGCGGCGCAGGCGGTCGGCCGCGAAGTGGCGATCATGGCCGACCTGCAAGGGCCCAAGATCCGGGTCGGTAAATTCGAAGACGGCAAGGTCGAGCTGATTCCCGGCAGCCGCTTCATCCTCGACGCCAACGGCGAACTCGGCACGGCCGAACGCTGCGGGCTCGATTACAAGGACTTGCCGCGCGACGTGAAAGCGGGCGACGTGTTGCTGCTCGCCGACGGACTGATCGTGCTCGATGTCGAGCGGGTGGTCGGCAGCGAGATCCACACCACGGTGCGTATCGGCGGTCAGCTGTCGAATAACAAGGGCATCAACAAGCAGGGCGGCGGTTTGTCGGCGCCTGCGCTGACGGCCAAGGACGTGCGCGACATCGATACCGCGATGGAGTGCGGCGCCGACTACGTGGCGGTGAGTTTCGTCAAGAACCGCACCGACGTCGAGATGGCGCGCCAGCTCGCGACCATCGCCGGCGCCAAATACGGCATCAAGCCGATGATGATCAGCAAGATCGAGCGTGCCGAGGCGATTGGCCAGCTGGCCGAGATTCTTGACGCTTCCGACGGCATCATGGTCGCTCGTGGCGACCTGGCGGTGGAGATCGGCAACGCGGCGGTGCCGGCGCTGCAGAAGCGCTTGATCAAGATGGCGCGGGCCACCAACAAGCTGACCATCACCGCCACCCAGATGATGGAATCGATGATAGTCAACGCGGTGCCTACGCGCGCCGAGGTGAGCGACGTCGCCAACGCGGTGCTCGACGGCACCGATGCCGTGATGCTGTCGGCTGAAACGGCGGCCGGCAAATACCCGGTGGAAACGGTTGAAGCCATGGCCTCGATCGTGCTCGAAGCTGACCGCTCCGAGCGGGTCGAGC
The DNA here is from genome assembly GCA_023443095.1 of Pseudomonadota bacterium. Classification (GTDB taxonomy): domain Bacteria; phylum Pseudomonadota; class Gammaproteobacteria; order Burkholderiales; family Burkholderiaceae_F; genus JAEZVV01. The sequence goes on along the minus strand of JAEZVV010000151.1, from coordinate 45,356 downwards.
TCGACGCCCAGTTCCTCAACCAGACTTTTTCGCGGGTGGACCAGTCGATCGCCTATGGCGCGCTGTTCACCGCCTTTCACCTGCGCTGCAAGGCGATCGTGGCGCTGACGGAATCGGGATCGACCACGCTGTGGATGAGCCGCCATGACGTCGACATTCCGATCTACGCACTCACCCCCAGCATCGCCACCCAGCGGCGGCTGGCGCTCTACCGCAACGTGAGGCCGTTGCACTTCCAGCCGTCGAGCGACCGTGACGTCGCCCTGGTCGACGCCGAAGCGCTCCTGCGCGAGAAAGGCGTGGTCGCGCGCGACGACCTGATCGTGATGACGGTGGGCGAGCCGATGGGGCAGGCGGGTGGCACCAACACGCTCAAGATCGTGCGGGTGGAGTAGGGCCGCGCCGGCAGCAACGGGGGAGAAACCGGAATGGCTTTGCGCGCGGGGTCGAGCGAGACTTGCCGCCCCGCGGTGCGGGTCGCTCCAGCTCCCCGCGCCACGACCGCCCCAGGGACAGCACTATGAGCCAGAACCACGACATCAGGCCCGAGCAATCGATCGAACTTCTCAAGGAGCTGCACATCCTCACGCGCGACGGCAAGCTCAATCAGGACAGCCGGCGCAAGCTCAAGCAGGTGTACCACCTGGTGCAGTTCATCGAACCACTGATCCGCGAGGTGGTCGAGCAAAAGGGCGATGTCACCCTGGTCGACCACGGCGCCGGCAAGTCCTACCTCGGCTTCATCCTCTACGACCTGGTGCTGAAGGGGCTGGGGGTGGGCGAAGTGATCGGGATCGAAACGCGCGAAGAGTTGGTCAGAACCACGGCGGCTCTGGCCAAGCGGCTGGGCTTCGAACGCATGCGTTTTGCCCAGCAGACGGTGGCCGAGTCGATCTCCGACGCGGCGATCGGCCAGCAGGTCGACATCGTCACCGCCCTGCATGCATGCGACACGGCGACCGACGACGCGATCCGCTTTGCCTTGGCCAAAAACGCCGAGTTCATCGTCCTAGTTCCCTGCTGCCAGGCCGAGGTTGCGACTCACCTGCGCCAGGTCAAGGCCAAGCTGCTCGCCGGCACGCCGCTCTCAGAGCTGGTTCGCCACGGCATCCACACCCGCGAGTTCGGCAGCCAGCTCACCAACGTACTGCGCTGCCTGTTGCTCGAGTCGCGCGGCTACCGGCTGACGGTGACCGAGCTGGTGGGTTGGGAGCATTCGATGAAAAACGAGCTGATCATCGCCCGCCGCGCCCAGGAGCGCGGCGGCGCCCGCGAGCGTGCCGAGGCCATCCTCGAGACCTTCAAACTCGAAGGTCTGAGAGAACGCTTCGTCTATTGACGGCGCGACCGGCTCGAGTCCTGCAATGGCCAAGAAGTTCCCGACGCATCCCAAACATCCCGAACGCAACTGCTGGGGATGCGACCAGTATTGCGCTGCGGGAGCTATGAAATGCGGCAACGGCTCCGAGCGGACTCAGCACCCGGTCGAACTTTTCGGAGAGGACTGGCTGGCCTGGGGGCCGGGCGGCGAAGCGCCGGCCGAGGCGCCGCCGGCGGATGGCGAGAAGCAAGCCTAGGGGGATCCGGGCTGGCGTTCGAGCACCAGCTCCCATAAGGCCTTGGGCGGGCCGTATTTGTGGCAAACGAGGTGTTCGAGCGCGAGCAAGTTCCAGCCCGAGGCAAACAGCTCACGGATCGACGCTTGATCGAAGAAGCGCTTGGGCTCGCCCTCGACCAGGAAGTAGTTGGCCTCGATCGACGGGAAACCGCTGGCGCCGAAATGATGGTCCTCGGTGGAGTTGAGGCGGCACAAGAGAACGCCACCCGGGCGCAGGCAGCGGCCGATCCGCTCGACCAGGGCCGCGGTTTCGCCCGCGCTGAAATAATGCAGGGACAGGCTGGCCAGCACGGCACCGAGTTCGGCCGCTTCCGGCGGAAACGGCGAGCGCACGTCCTGGCAGCTGATCTGCGCCTGCGGCACCCGGGCGCGGGCGACTTCGACCGCAGCGGGCGACAGATCGAAAGCGATTACCGGCAGGCCGGCCGCAACCAGGGTGGCGGTGTCGTCGCCGTTGCCGCAGCCGATCTCCAGGACGGGACCTGGCCGGCTCCGCTCGGAGAGCAGGGGCAGCCAGCGATCCAGCCAGGGGTCGGACCGGGTTGGCGACGGCGATTCCAAGGGGTGTCCGGCGGTCAGGCGCGCACCGCACGCCGCAGCTTCCACCACCGCACTAGGGCGGCGAGCGAGATCGGCCCCAGCGCCGCGAGGATGCCGACGATCAGGATCAGGCTCAGGTTGTCCCGGATGAAGGGAATGTTGCCGAACAAATAACCGCCGCCGACCAGGGACACGATCCACAAGACCGCGCCCGAGATGCTGTAGAGCTGAAAACGCCGCATCTCCATGCCGGCCGCTCCAGCGACGAGCGGCGCAAAGCTGCGCACGATGGGAATGAAACGCGCCAGGACGATGGTCTTGCCACCGTGGCGCTCATAGAAATCGTGGGTCTTTTTCAGGGCGGCCTGGTCGATCCAACTGATCGATCCGTCGTAGATCTTGCGCCCCAGCCAGCGGCCGATATAGAAGTTGAGTGTGTTGCCGAGCGCGGCGCCGACGATCACCACTGCCATCAGGATGCCGACATCCATCGCTCCGGTGGCGGCCACCGCACCCGCCACGAACAGGAGTGAATCGCCCGGCAGGAACGCCATGACAACGAGGCCGGTTTCGGAAAAGAAAATCGCAAACAGCGTCAGATAGATCAAGACGCCGTAGTTGGTGGCCACGTTGATCAAGAACCGGTCCGCGTTGACGAACAGGTCCATGACCATCTGCAGGAATTCCATCGGGAACCAATCCTGGAAGGGCTGCCACGCGTGGCAGCGTGAAGCGGGGTTGCCATTGCATCATAGCCGAGCCGCAGGGTCTTCCTGCGAGGCTTGATCCAGGTCGGCTTCGTATAATTTGGCCGATGAATCCGACTCCCGGCACCACCTCCGCGGCTTGCCCCCAGCGGCGGCCGATCAAGGCCTTGCCCGATCAACTCGTGAGCCAGATCGCGGCCGGCGAGGTGGTCGAACGGCCGGCGTCGGTGGTCAAGGAACTGGTCGAAAACGCGATCGACGCCGGGTCTACCCGCATCGAGATCCGGCTCGACGGCGGCGGCATCAAACGCATCGTGGTGGCCGACAACGGCGGCGGCATCCGCCCCGAGGAACTCCCGCTCGCGCTCACCCGGCATGCCACCAGCAAGATCGCCAACCTGATCGAACTCGAGTCGGTGCTGTCGCTCGGGTTTCGCGGCGAGGCGCTGGCGGCGATCGCCTCGGTGTCAGACACCAGCATCGTCTCGCGCACGGCCGAGGGCGGCAGCGCTTTCCGCCTTGATGCGCAGGGTCTGAGCCCGGCCGCCGGCACCGTTGGCACCCGGGTCGAGGTGGCCGACCTGTTTTTCAAGACCCCGGCGCGGCGCAAGTTCCTGCGTTCGGAGGCGACCGAGCTGGCGCACTGCATCACCCAGGTCGAACGCATTGCGGCGGCGCATCCCCAGGTTGAGTTTCAGCTGATCGCCAACGGCAAGACGGTGTTGGCGCTGCCGGTGACCAGCAGCCACGAGCGTACGCTCAAGCTGATGCCGAGCGAGTTCGGCCCGGCGCACCGAGAAGTCTGGGCCGAGGCGCCGGGGATCCGGCTCATGGGCTGGGTCGGCCTGCCGACGGCGGCACGGGCGCGCGCCGACAGCCAGTATTTCTACGTCAACGGCCGCTACGTGCGCGACAAGGTCCTGGCCCACGGCGTACGCGCGGCTTACGCCGATGTTCTGCACGGCAGTTCGCAGCCGATGTATTGCGTTTTCCTCGACATCGATCCGACCCGGGTCGACGTCAACGTCCACCCCACCAAAAGCGAACTGCGCTTTCGCGATTCGCAGGCGGTGCACCAGTTCGTCTTCCATGCGGTGCAGGCGGCGATCGCTCCTGCCGCCCAGGCAGGGACAAGCTTGGCCGACGCGCCCGGCGCCGTGCCGGCGGCGCCCGTTCCCCGAGCCGCGGATTGGGCGCCCGCAACCGGCTTCAACCTTCACGGCGACCCGGTGGCCCGGCCCTGGACGCCACCGCAGCAGGCGACGCTTGGCATTGCCCAGCCGGTGTCCGAATACCTTGCCTTGCTCGCCAATCGCGAGCCGCCGGCCGTGGCAGCGCCGGCGGGCGAACAACCGCTCGGGCGGGCCGTCGCCCAGATCGCCGGCATCTATGTGCTCGCGGAAAACGACCATGGCCTGGTGCTGGTGGACATGCACGCAGCGCACGAACGCATCGTCTACGAGAAACTCAAGTCGCAGCTTGACGCGGCTGCGGTGCCGCAGCAGCGGCTGCTGATCCCGCAGGTCTTCTCGGTCGAGCCGGTCGACATGGCCACGCTCGAGGAGCACGGCGCGACGCTGGCGGCGCTCGGCCTGGACGTGGCGCCGGCCGCGCCCACCCAGCTCGCCCTGCGTGCGGTTCCCGCGGCGGTGGCGGGCGCGGCCGATACCGAAGGCCCGCAGCTGGTGCGCGACGTTCTGGCGGACTTGCGTGAGTACGGCGGCTCGCGGGTCCTGGCCGAACACCGCAACGAGATCCTCGCCACCATGGCCTGCCACGGGGCGGTGCGGGCCAACCGCCGCCTCACGCTCGAGGAAATGGACGCGCTCCTGCGCCAGATGGAAGCCACCGAACGCGCCGACCAGTGCAACCACGGTCGGCCGACCTGGGTTCAGCTTTCGATCGCCGATCTCGACCGGCTGTTCCTGCGAGGCCGCTGAGCGCTCCAGGCCGCCGGCCTAAACGGCCGGCGCGGCCCGAACTGGATCGCGCAAATGCGTCATTTTTCCAACATCAGGGCGCCGGGCCGCGGCTTGGGCAGCCCGGATCCAAGGGTTTTCTCTTATCCGTGACTGCTCGTGTTGCGCTGCCGCGACCGGACTTCCGGATCGGGTCGGCAGTTCCGGGTCCTCAGAATGAGGGCCTTGCCGAGGTTGTGATTGTGGCGATGCAGCAATCTGCGGCCATTTCCGCGCTCGCGAGCGGCGTCGAGCTCGACCCTGAGCTGGGGTGAGGCACGCAAGGCCAAGCCCTTGGCCGGAAGAGACAGTGCTGTCGTTGGGGCGCCTCCGTAACTTGCGTTCCGTGCTGCAGCCGACCGACGTCGAAAGTCAGGGAGGGCGTCCAAAAAAGGTCGGCTGAAAGCGCAAGGCAACAACCCCCTCATTCCATCCGGAGAGCAGACATGTTTTCGATGAAGAAGATTGCCCTTGCCCTTGCCCTCGTCGGCTTTGCCGCCGGCGCCTCGGCCATGACCGCCGTGTCCGATGAAGACCTCAGCAACACCGTCGGTCAGGACGGCGTGTCGATCGCGGCCGACCTGCACATCAACGTCGGTTCGTTCCAGTACACCGACACCGACGCCACTGGTGGCTCGGTCAGCTTCAACAACATCAAGTTCAACGGTGCTTTGGCGATGACGATCGACATCATCAACAGCGCCTCCGCGGTGACCGCCTTCCGCGGCCTGGGCCTGGCGACCGACCCGGCCGACTTCGGCGCTGGCAACACCGCGCTGACCCCGGCTCAGCAAGCGGCGGAAGCGGCCAAGGCCGCAAACAACACTGCGTTCTACGCCGGTGGTGACGTCGTCCAGATCGCGTTCCCCGATCTCTCGCTGCGCAACTACAGCGGCCTGCTGAGCACCAGCGTTGAAAGCATCAAGATGGGCGGCAACACCGCCTCGTTTGGTTCGTTCGCGATGAACCAGATCGACCTGCGCGGCACCAAGATCTGGATGTGGGCGCACTAAGCCAACTCTCCTGGCTGATGCGGCAGACCTAGGTCATCCCTTGTGGTCTGTTCTCCACGGCAGGCGCCCGACCGGTGCCTGCCGTTTTTCACTGTCGCGCCTCACTAGCAATACGGCTTGCGAATGAAAAAAATGGTCTGGCTCCTCGCCTTGGGTCTGGTGCTCGATGCGCGAGCCATGGCCGGACTGGACGACGAGGACCTGGCGCGGGTCGAGGGACGGCAGGCGGTCGACACCAACGTGACGGTGGGATCGTTCCGCTGGGTCGACGAGGATGCCAGGGGCGGGACGATCGAGTTCGAAGGCTGGTACAGCCGCGGCTCGACGATTCTGGTGGCCGAGGTGCAGTCCGAGCTCGGCTTTCGCCGCGCGATGGCCTCCCTGGGTCTGGGACTGCCGCCGAGCTTCTACCCCGGCGGCGAGGTTTCGCATGTCTGGCTGCCGCTGGATGCGATGGAGAGCCTGATCACGGCAACCTTGAGTTCGGTGCGCATGGGTGGCAGCAAGGCGTCCTTCGGTTCGTTTTCGATGCAGCGAGTGGACGGTCGCGGCACGGTGGTGTGGATCTGGACGCGTTGAGTATGACTAGCTTCCTGCCGGCTCTAATCAGGCTTGCGATGAAGGTCGCGGTCGCTGTTCTGGCGACGGCCGCGGCGCTGCCGCCGGTGGCAGCGCAGGGGCGCTTGCTGGCCGACGAAGAACTGGCCGAGGTGTCCGGGCAGGGCTTGCTCGAGCCCAGCAACTACAGCTACAACGGGCTCGATTTCACCCGCATCACGCTGGGCGCCGACATCCAGCTCAGTGCCAACCTCAGCGGCATCCGGCTGGGTGAATACAACCGTGCGATCGCCAATGGCAGCGGCGCCGACATCGACATTCCCTTGCTGCGCATTGGCCGCAGCGACGGCACCGATGCGCAGCGCATCGTCCAGATCACCGACCCATACGTCGAGTTCGTTTTCCGCAACGGTGCCAACGCCGCGACCCGCGAACTGGTCGGCGCGCGGTTCGGTTTTGGTGGCATCAAGGGCGAGTTCGGTGTCGACCTCGCCGCCATCAGCGGCTCGCTGCGCATCGACGCCGGTGCCGCGGGCGTGATCGACTCGAACCAGTCGGCCAGCAGCGGCGTGCGCTGGGACGGAACGTGTGTTGCCTCCTGTCTGCCGCTGTCGCAGCTCGGCTCCTTGACCGCGGGTGATGCCAACGGGCCGAGCCGCGACTTCTGGCTGTCGATGAGCAAGCTGCCGGTCAATTACGCGCCGATAGCCGGAGTCGCGCAGCAGCAGGCGGCGATGGGTTTCTGGATGAACTGGCGCGACCGGCTCGCCGGCGGCAACATCGGCCTGGGCGCGCCGCCCAACCTGCCGAAGCCGGGAGGTTGACCCGATGCTCAAGCTGCTCGCTGCTGTCTGGCTGACGCTGCTTGCAAGCGCGGCGCTGGCACTCGAACCTCTGGCCGACGGCGAGCTGGCGAACGTCTCGGCACGCGACGGCTTCCGTTTCGACTTCAGGAACTTCGAGCTGAGCGGCAACGCCAGGGTCACGTATTACGCGCCTTCGCCCGCCAATGCTTCGGTGTGGTGGGGCAACCCGTTTGCCAGCCGCAGCGACGATCCGCTGCGCGAGTTCAGCGACCCTTACCGGCTCGACATCGTCGCCCGCCCCGGCTTGTCGGATGCTTTTGTCCTGGCCTTCCCCGGCAACTCCGACGGCGCGGCCAAATGGCGAATCGCGTGGGACTGGGGTGTCAACGCCGACGGCATCGCTCAGGACGGCGGCTCCTTGATGATCCGCGACCTGGTGATGCAAGGCGGAGGCGCCCAGTGGGCGACTCCCGTCGACCGCGACGGCACCGCCTGGGGCCTGGGCATCCGGGCCCAGATTGCCGACCTGATGCTGCAGCCGCGCGGGCGCAGTGCGACCAGTTGGGACGCGCCCGGCTCGGCGCCCGAACAGCTGTGGGTGAGCGGGATCAGGATCGGCGCCGCCACACCCGACGGCAGCGCACCGACGGCACCCTGGCAGATCGCCGAGGTGACGCGGCAACCGGGCATCCTCAACGTCGAGCCTGGCGACGACGGCACGCCGCGTCTGCATTTCGGCATCGCTTGGCCGACGACCCCCGAGGGGGCGCCAACCGGAATGATCAGCGCCGATCGCGTGTTGTTCCAGAGCGATGTGAGCGGCAGTCTTGACCTGGGGGCGAGCCGAATCCGCGGCATCCAGATCCAGTTCATGGACGTCAAGTTCCGGCCCTAGAGTCATGCGCCGAATCCTGTCCGCCCTCGTCCTTGCCAGCTTCGTTTTGCTGGTGGCGCCGGCGCGCGGGCTCGAGTCGCTCGACGACGAAACCCTGGCGAATGTGAGCGGGCGCGACGGCATCGCGTTTGCCGTGAGCCTGCGCTTGAACGACCCCAACAACTCGTCGCCGGTGACCGACAACCGACTCGTCACCGGATTCAATGTGGGGGGGCAGCAACAGTACCTGGTGGTGCGAAATCTGCGCGGTAGCATGGATATGTTCGCTGTCCTCATCGATGTCGCGCACAAGCCTGACGGTGACGATTACCTTGCCGTCACCCTGCCCGGCTACCTGCGTTTCGGACACTTCGGCTTCGAATCGATGAGTGCACAGACCGACCCCCGGGGACCAATCACCGGCAACCTGGGCCGCTTCGAGATCGACGGAATGCTCTCGATGCGCGGCCAGGTCAGGATGTGGGCGGATTAAAACAAGCAGCGATGCGGCACGGAAATTCGGGAGGGAATGGATGTTGCAGCTTTTGATCGGCGTGGTCGGTTCGCTGGTGGTGCTCCTGGGAGTGACCGAGACCACGCCGCCGCAAGTCCAGCCGCGTGATCAGTTCCAACTGCCGCTGTCGGTGGTTGGCGGCGGTCCGATATCCGAGCCGGTGAAGCTCACGCCGCAGTCGGAGTTCAAATACGCCAACATCGTCCGCCAGGCCTATGACTATTCCTGCGGATCGGCCGCGCTCACCACCATCCTGCAAAGCCATCTCGGCCTGGACGTGAGTGAACAGCAGGCGATGGAGGGCATGCTCGAGAAAGGCGAGAAGGACAAGATCGTCGCTCGCCGCGGCTTCAGCCTGCTCGACATGAAGCGCTACGTCGCCTCGCTCGGGCTCGACAGCCAGGGCTTTCGCGGCAGCGTCGCCGACCTGGCCACACTCAAGGACCCGGCTATCGTCCCGATCGACTACGGCGGCTTCAAGCACTTCGTGGTGGTGCGCGGCGTGCGTGATGGACGTGTGTACATCGCCGACCCCTCGGCCGGTCACTTCGTGCTGTCGGTGGCCGACTTCGAACACTGGTGGGACCGCAACACCTTGTTCGTCATTTATCCGCGCAGCGACAAGCCGCCGGTGGCGCGGCTCGCGCTCACCGACCGCGAACTGGGCGTGATCGATTCCGATCGCGTGCGGGACGGCATCGCGATCGACAACACCGATGCGCTGCGGCGCGCGGTGGACACTGGCTTGGGCGGGGTCTACTACCGGCGCTGATTGCGCGTCTCCCAAGAACACTCCATTCCCTTTCGAGTTTGACCGGCGCGCTGCTCCCTGCGAGGGAGGCCAGCGAGCGACATCCACGCAGTAGAAGGAGACCGTTCCATGCGCAGCACCCCTGTTCTTGCCCTGGCCACCTTGCTGGTCGTCTGTTTCGGCGCTTCGGCCCAGGAAAAGCCGGCCGATGCCAATACGGCGCGCGAGGCGCTGTCGAAGAAGGAAGGCGAATCGACCACGACCCAGGAACTCAAGGAAGCGCTGACGGCGATCGACAAGCAGTATTCGCTGATCCGGAAGGGGCGCTACGCGCTCACCTACGACGGCAGCTACACCTTCATCGGGCGCGAGCGGATCATGACCGGCGACGCTTCGCTCGGCAGCAACTTCGCGATCGAGAACCAGGCTTCGCACACGATCGTCAACACGCTTTCGGCCGACTACGGCGTGTTCAACAACCTGACCGTGTCGGCCTCGCTGCCCCTGGTGAGCAAATACGCCGACAGCGTCGAGTTCAGCGGCCTGTCGCATTCGGTCGGCGACATCCTGGTCGGCGCGCGCTGGCAGCCTTTCGGCATGACGCGCGAATGGCCTGCGCTCACCGCCTCGGCCCAGGTGCGGATGCCAACCGGGCGCAGCCCGTTCGAAGGGGTGGCCGGCCAGGACGTGGCGACGGGTTCGGGTACCTGGGGTTTCACTCTGGGACTGAACGCCAACAAGATCTCGGATCCGGTGGCGTTGTTCGGCTCGCTCAGCATCACGGCCAGCCTGCCCGCGACCGGTCTCGACCAGCGCCGCGGCTCGAAGGTGCTGACCGAGGTGGCGCCCGGCACCAGCGTGAGCTTCGGCTTTGGCATGGCCTACGCACTTTCCTACACGGTGACGACCTCGCTTGCCTTCCAGCAGAGCATCAGCGGCGCGCCGGAGCTGACGTTTGCCGACGGCAGCAACGTGACGACCAATACCGGCACCAGCGCGATCATCTCGCTGGGCATGGGTTATCGCTTCTCGCCGACGACGACGGTCAACACCACGGTCAACTTCGGTCTGACGCCGGAATCGCCGAACTTCGGCATCTCGGTCAACATCCCGTTCAACTTCTGAGCGCACGACGATGCTGAGAAGCAAGCGCTGGGTCCGTCGCGCGGCGGGAATGATCGTGGCGCTGGCCGGAGCTGGCAGCGTCCAGGCGGCGATGACCGAGAACCTGGCGACCAGCGTCACCGCGATGTCGCTGGGCAACGCGGTGACCGCCGATCCGCCGGGCATCGAATCGATCCACTTCAACCCGGCCGGCCTGGCCCGGCTCGAAGGCAAGCAGAAATACGACAGCTTCTTTGCCGCGCGTTTTCGCGCCTGGGCCGAGTTCTCCAAGCCCGAAGGCTTCTCGATCGGCGGCTGGACCGACGACCCGGTCGCCGGCACCAAAACCGGCAACTTCGGACAGACGCTCTACGTCCCTTTCCGCGGCGTGCCGGGTTCGTCCTTCCCGGTCCTGGTGGGCGCGGGTCTCGGCTTTTCGTACAAGCCGGACAACTCGCCTTTCACCTTCGCCACCGCCACCTACCTGCCGCAGGCGGTGGGCTTCGAGCGCACCGACGCTGACGATCCGGCGCGCTTCGACGGCCGGATGGCGGTGATCCAGCGCCTGGTCTATCTGTCGCCCTCGATCGGCTACAAGGTCAACGACCAGTTGAGCGTCGGCATCGCCGTGCCGATCGCGCACCAGGGGTTCGCGCTCGACACCGACATGCGCACGCCCAACGACTTTCTGGGCATCGTCGGCAAGCTGCAGCAGGGGTTCTGCCCCGAAGACGGCGGCAACCCGATCGACATGTTCCTGTTTGGCTTGTGCAGCGGCGGCAAGGAAGGGCGGCTCAATCCCTTCAAGAAAGCGGCGCGCATGCAGATCGACGCCTCGGCGGCGGTCGACCTGACAATGAACGCTGGCGTCCTGTGGGAGCCCTACGACTGGATCTCGCTGGGCGGGGTGTATCGCGGCGGCAGCGACGCCGTGCTGCGCGGCACTTACCGCTTCGACACCGAACCGATGCTGCGCGAGTTTTCGGCCGGCCTCTACAAGAGCCTGCTCGGGCCGCTCCTGGCGTCGATGTTCGGCATCCCGCCTTCCATTCCGGCCGTGCAGGAGGGCTCGATGACGATGGTGCTGCCGCACCCGCGGCACTTCCAGATCGGGGTCGCGCTCAAGCCCACCCGCTGGCTGCAGATCAACGTCGACGCCAACTACGCGCGCTGGAGCTCGTGGGACACGCTCAAGATCAAGTTCGACCAGAACATCCAGCTGCTTGAGATGTTGCGCCTCTTCGGCCAGCCCGACCCCAGCGAACTCAAGCTGCCGCGCGGTTACAAGAGCATCGTCCACTACGGCTTCGGGGTGCAGATCTCGCCCACCAACCGGCTCAAGCTGCGTTTCGGTTACGAACCGCGCAAGACCTCGATTCCGAACAACGTGCTCGACCTGATTGCACCTCTGCCCACGCTCAACATCTACAGCGCCGGCTTCCAATGGAAAGTGAGCGACAAGACCGACATCAACGTCGGTGTCAGCATCACCCAGGGTAAGTTCAACCTGCCGGCCAACACCAGCTGCGCGCTCAACTGCGACAAGTTCTTCAACGTGATCTACAACCCTTACGCCGGGCTCGACGTCAAGGGCGGAAACTCGCTGCAATACGGCGGCATCACCATCAACCAGAAGTTCTGAACGCGAACAGACATGAAGAAATTTCCCCTTCCCCGCGCGGCGCTGCTTTCGGTGGCGGCCGCCGTGGCGATCGCCCTGGCGGGGGCGGCGTCGGCCCAGGCGCCCGCTGCCGCCCATGTCCAGACCAAGGCCGAGCTGGTGGCCAGGGCGCTGCAGTTGTGGCACGCCGACGACATTGCCGTGGGCATGGTGCAGCAGCCGGCGCTCGAGGCTGTCCAGCAGGCACGGGTGGCGCTGCACAACCGGGTCTCCAACGACAAGCGCGATGCGGCGATGAAAGACATCACGCTCGAGGCGAGGAAGTTCGTCGACGAGGTCAGCCCGACCGTGCGTGCCGCGGCGACCAAGGTCGCGCCCGACACCGCCGGCAAACTGCTGGCCGAACGTTTCACCGAGGACGAACTGCGTCAGCTCATCGCCTTGATGGAGTCGCCCGTACGCAAGAAATTCGACGAGATCAACCCCGAGCTGCGCCGCTCCCTGGGCGAAAAGGTGGCGGCGGAAACGCGGCCGGTGGTCGATCCCAAGATCCAGCAGATGTCGCAGGCGATCGGCGAGCGCTTGCGCAAGACGCTCGCCCCCTAGTTCGCCGCGAGCGGCTCAGCCGGCCGCCTTGCTGCGTGCGGCCGCCAGCATCTGGCTCGGTGCGAGGCCGAACCAGCGCTTGCAGGCGCGGTAGAAGTTGCTCGGCTCGGAGAAGCCGAGCCGGTAACTCATCTCGGTCGGCGACAAGCGTCCGATGCCGAGAAAGCGCTGGGCGGCTTCGCGCCGTTCGGAGTCGAGCAGCTCTGCGTAACTCGTACCCTCGGCGGCCAGGCGCCGCTGCAGGGTCCGTTCGCTCATCGCGAGCCGGGCGGCGATCTCCTCGCGCAGGGGCTCGCCCTTGTGCATCGTGTCCTGCAGCAAGCGTCTCACCTTCGACGAAATCGGCTGCTCGACCTTGAGCTGGACTTTGGCGAGCAGACGGTCGAGCAGGCCGACCATGCCCGGGTCGGCTGTGGGTATCGCCTGCTTCATGTCGGCTTCGGCCATGACCAGGACCATGTCGGGCATTCCGAACTGAACCCGAACGCCGTAAGCCGAGTCGTACGGAGCGCGCTGCTCGGGTTCGGGGAAAGGGTGTTCGACCGCAACCGGAGTGAGGCGGGCGCCGGTCACCCATTCGAAGTTGCGCAGCATGCTGAAAGCGGCGAAGTCGTAACGCTGGATCGGCACCGAACGGCGGCGCCCGACCAGGCGCATCACGACGCGGCAGAGCTGGCCGTCGTGCTCCACGTTCATGCCTACCGACGGCGCCAGCTGGCTGATGTGTTTGACCGCCACCGCGACCGCCGATTCGAGCGTCTTTTCGACCAGGGTGCGATGCGCCAGCAGGCCTATCACCTTGGCCGGATGGATCTTGCGTGCCGCGTGCAAGCCTATCGCCGCATCCCCGGCTTCGACCGCGGCCGCTTCCCACAGCGCGCTGAGCCGGTCGGAGAGCTCGAGATCGTCGACCGGGACTCCGGCCGGATTGATGCCCACGCGTTCGTACAGTTCGTCGCTGTCGAGCGAAAGCAGCGCCAGAGCTTCATGCACGCCGCGCAGAGCGTGCCGTTCCGAAAGCCTAGTCAAAGTCCCTCTCTCCTCACGGCGATGGCCCGCTGTCATGAGCAGCGATACCGCCTCGCGCAGGGCTGGCGCAACGCAACTGCGCTGCTGTGCTGTTCGAACCCGGGGCGGCTGCGGTCTTGAGCGCCGTTTGAACCGCCGCGGCGGACATCCCCACCGGTCCGGGCGGACGAAGCTAACACGGGCTCACGGAGAGACCCAATGCGGCGGTTCGAGGCGGAATCCAAATGTGCACTGGGGGCAACACTGAGCTTGCCAGGCGCTCCTGGAAGCGCCCCCTACAATCGGATCCATTCGGTGAACGTTTCCTTTCCGACCAGGCGCTTCACCCTCATCCTGGTCAACACCCTGGTACGACGAGATGGCTCAAATTTCCGCTGACGCGGTGCTCCTGCTCGGCCCGACCGCCAGCGGCAAGACTGCGCTGGCGATGGCGCTGGCCCAAGCCACGCCGATCGAGATCGTCTCGATCGATTCGGCCCTGGTCTATCGCGGGCTCGATATCGGCAGCGCCAAGCCGAGCGCGGCCGAGAGGGTGGCCGTGCCTCATCATTTGATCGATATCCGCGAGCCCGACCAGCCGTATTCGGCGGCCGATTTCGTTCGCGACGCCGTGCCCTTGGTGGCCGCGATCCGCGCCCGTGGCCGCCTGCCTTTGATCGTCGGCGGCACCATGCTCTACGCCAAAGCGCTGCGCGAAGGGCTTTCTAGCCTGCCGCCGGCCGACCCGGCCGTGCGAGAGCGTCTGGAACAGGAAGCGGCGGTACTGGGCTGGCCCGCCTTGCACGCCCGCCTGGCCGAGCTCGACCCGGTCACTGCGCAGCGCCTGGCGCCCGCCGACAGCCAGCGCATCCAGCGGGCGCTCGAAGTGTTCGAGCTGACCGGTCGGCCGCTGGCCGGGCTGCTGGCGGCGCCGTCGCGGCCGCCGTTGGCGCTGGCGACGATCGCCCTGGTGCCGGGGGACCGCGCCCAGTTGCATCGCCGGATCGAACAGCGTTTCGATGCGATGCTTGCCGCCGGCTTCCTGGACGAAGTGCGGCAGTTGATGGCGTGCGGTTATCTGCACCCCGACCTGCCGGCCATGCGTTCGGTGGGTTATCGCCAGGCCTGGGAACACCTCGAGCGCGGCACGCCGTTTCGGGAGTTCCGCGCGGCGGGCATCGCCGCCACGCGCCAGCTTGCCAAGCGTCAGCTCACCTGGCTGCGTTCGATGGCCGAGGTGGAGCGGGTCGATCCGCTGTTGCCGGGCGCGGCCCGCGAGGTCGAGGCTCTGGTGCGGCGCTACGTCTGAAACGCCCTGTTCGAGCCGGCGTTCAGCGCCGTCTCGAAGGCATCGGCTGCCAACGGCCGACCGAACAGATAGCCCTGATAGGCATCGCAGCCGAGCTTGCGCAGCGTTGCGAACTGGGTTTCGGTTTCGACGCCTTCGGCAAGCACGCGCAGCTGCAGCGAACGCGCCATCGCCACAATCGCGCGCACGATCACGCCGTCTTCTTCGTCGTCGTCGAGGCCGTGGATGAAGGACTGGTCGATCTTGATCTGTTCGAGCGGCAGCTTGCGCAGCGCCGACAGCGAGGAGTAACCGGTGCCGAAATCGTCGAGCGAGAACAACACCCCGATCTCGCGCAAGGCATGCATCTTGGCGACGATCTGGTCGATGTCGGCGATCACCAGGCTCTCGGTGAGCTCGAGCTTGAGCCGGCGCGGGTCGATGTGATGGCGGTGGATCGCGGCCTGGACCGTTTCGACGAAGTTCGCCTGGCGGGTCTGCCGTTCGCTGATGTTGACCGACAGGCTCAACGCCGCCGTGAGCGGCTTGAGCGCCCAGCGGGCGATCTGGGCGCAGGCGGCGTCGATCACCTGATTGCCGATCGGAACGATCAGGCCGGTTTCTTCGGCAATCGAGATGAACTCGCCAGGCATGACGAGTTCGCCCGATTCGTTGCGCCAGCGCAGCAGGGCCTCGGCGCCGACGACGCGGCCGGCGGGATCGATCTGCGCCTGGTAGAAAAGCTCGAAGCTGCGTTCGGCGAGCGCCTCGCGCAAGCCGGTTTCGATACGGGCGCGCTCGTCGACCGCCGCCTGCAACTCGGGGCTGTAGAAACGGACCTGGTTGCGGCCGCCGCCCTTGGCCTTGTAGAGCGCGAGGTCGGCCTGCTTGAGCAGGTTGTCGGCGTTGTCTTCGCCCGACGGGAACAGACACACGCCCAGGCTGGCCGAGCTGTAGTGGCTGCGGCCGTTGAGTGCATAGGGCTGGCCGAGCGCGGTGCACAGCTTCTGCGCGACCAGGGCGGCCGAGGTGGCGGCCTGGTCGGCGGTATTGCCGAGTTGGTTCAACACCACCACGAACTCGTCGCCACCGAGACGCGCCACGGTGTCGCGCTCGCGCACGAGCGCGCGCAGGCGCTGCGCGACCAGCATCAGGAACTGGTCGCCGACGTCATGGCCGAGGGTGTCGTTGAGCGTCTTGAAATGGTCCAGGTCGAGAAAGACCAGCGCACCGTGCTGGAGCGAGCGCCGGTGGTCGGCGCTCGCCTGGGCCAGCCGGTCGACCAGCAGGCGGCGGTTGGGCAGCCCGGTCAGCGGGTCGTAGAAGGCGAGGGCGCTGATCCGGCCCTGGGCTTCCTTCTGCTCGGTGATGTCGAGGAAAGCGCCGACATAGTGGCTGACGGCGCCGGCATCATCGCGCACGGCCGTGATCGTGATCCACTCCGGGTAGATCTTGCCGTCCTTGCGGCGGTTCCATAGCTCGCCCTGCCAGCGCCCGCTGGCGGCGAGCTGCTCCCACATCGCCTGGTAGAAGCTTGTCGTGTGGCGGCCGGAACGCAGCAGCGCCGGGGTCCGGCCCACCGCCTCTTCGGCCGAGTAACCCGTGAGTTCGGTAAAGGCCTGGTTGACGCGCAGGATGCGGCCGCTGCGGTCGGTGACGATCATGCCTTCCTGCGATTCGAAGGCCACTGCGGCGATACGTTGGGCGTCGGCCGCGGCCCGCTCCTCGGTGATGTCGGTGGCGCGGCCGATCACGGTCTGGGGCAGGCCGTCGGGGCCGCGCTCGGAGATCTGGCCGCGCACGCGTACCCATCGTTGCCTTCCGCTGGGGCCGATGATGCGGTGTTCGCTGTGGTAAGGCTGGCCGCAGGCGAGCGCCGCGGTTTCGCGCTCGACCCGCGGTCGGTCCTCGGGGTGCACCATCGCGAGGAACTCGGCGCGAGTGTGTTCGCGGCGCTCGGCGTATTCGTCGAAGACACGGCCCCATTGCGCGTTGTGGACGATACGGCCGCTGGCCAGATCCCATTCCCATACCGCGTCGCCCGTCATCTCCAGAGCGAACTCGAGGCGGTGGTGAGCGCGCCGGCTTTCGATCTGGGCGCGCAGCAGTTCCGTGATCTCCTGGCCAACCACGAGCAGGCGCAAGTGGCCGTCGGCAGTGGCGAAGGGGCGCTTGGTGAGACGGAAGTGGCGGGTTTCACCCGTCACCTGGTCGACCATAGGCTGGTCGACCACATGAGTTTTGCCGCCGGCGAGTACCTCGAGCGAATCGAGCAGGACCTGCGAGAGGTGCTGCGGATCGGCCACGAGGTCGGAGTCAAGCCGGCCGATCATGGCCGAGGGCGAGGTTCCGTAAAGTTCGGCCAGGGTGCGGTTGGCCATCAGGTAGCGGCCGCGGTCGTCCTTGAGCGCGACCAGACCCGGCAGGTCGTCGATAACGGCGTGCAACAAGGCGTCGGTTTCGTTGGCGGCGCTGGCGCGGTTGCGGGCGAAGGCATGAATCACTTCCCCCGCGGCGGCGGCGGCGCGCTCTGATTCCCAGCGCTCGATGATGGCGGCGCCGTAGCTGGACATCAGCTTCATCAGCGCGTCGAGCCGATCGCGGTTGAGCACCGGCACTTCGCGCATGGCCGCCAAGTAGGCGCTTTCGTCCCAGCCGAAAGCGAGCGCGCGCTTTCGCCAGGTCGCTTCGTCGGGCGCTTCGAGCAGGAACTGCCCGACGATCAGGCTGCCCGCAAACTTGCCGTTGATGTGGATCGGCGTGAGCCCGTGGGCAAGGCCGTTGGGACACTGGTATTCGGTCCAGCTTCCGCCCGATGTCAGCGCGGCCCGGGCGCGTTCAGGATCGTGCAGCAGACAGATGTCGCGGGTGGCGGGACAGCGGTGGTGGAAATCGGCGCAGATCCGATGCAGGCGCGAGGCGGCGAGCGGGCGGCCATTCCGGTCGAACACGCCCGCCATCAGGCCGAAAGCGTCGAGAAAGCTCTCGGCCACCGGCAGTGGCAAGGCGAGCGCCGCTGGCGGAGTGGGCGCGATCTTCTGGGCAGGAGGCGCGGGTGCCGCCTCGATCGGCGGCGCGGGCGCGCGATGGGCGCTTCGGTTTCGAGTATCCATGTCCGTTCGGTGAGTCCCGGACGGACCGAAGCGTCGCTGCCGGGCGGGCGCGCGTCATCGCACAGGCCCGATGGCCCGATTGTCGACAGCGATCGGGCAATGGAGCAGACGAAGAAACCCGGGGGTCCCGCCCCCGGCGCCATGCGGAGGGCGGGTTTACTCTGGCTTAGTCGGTGATGAGGCAGCCGTGTTCGCCGGCCGGGCGGGCGACGATCTCGCCCAGTCGGAAGGCCGACTCGCCCTGCTCGGCGAAGGCGGCGAGGGCGGTTTCGGCGTCGGCCGCCGAAACAATCACCACCATGCCGATTCCGTTGTTGAAGACGCGGTGCATCTCGGCCTCGTCGATCTGGCCGGCCTGCTGCAGCCAGTCGAACACCGCCGGGCGCTGCCACGCGCCCCGGTGGATCACGGCCTGGACCTCGTCCTGCAGAACGCGCGGCACGTTTTCCTTGATGCCGCCGCCGGTGATGTGGGCCATGCCCTTGATCGTCACCTTTTCCATCACCGCCAGAACCTGCTTGACGTAGATGCGGGTGGGTTCCATCACGCAGTCGGCCAGCGTCCTGCCGGCAAGCGGCATGTCCCAGCTGGCGCCGGAGACTTCGACCACCTTGCGGATCAGCGAGAAGCCGTTCGAATGCGGGCCGCTCGAAGCCAGGCCCAGCACCACGTCGCCCGGGGCGATGGTGGTGCCGTTGATGATCCGGCTCTTTTCGACCACGCCCACGGCAAAGCCGGCGAGGTCGTATTCGCCTTCGGGGTACATGCCCGGCATTTCGGCGGTCTCGCCGCCGATCAGTGCGCAGCCCGCGAGTTCGCAGCCGCGTGCAATGCCGCCCACGACGCGGGCGGCAACGTCGACATCGAGCTTGCCGCAGGCGTAGTAGTCGAGGAAGAACAGCGACTTGGCACCCTGGACCAGGATGTCGTTGACGCTCATGCCCACCAGGTCCTGGCCGACGGTGTCGTGGCGGCCGAGGGTGAAGGCCAGTTTCAGCTTGGTGCCGACGCCGTCGGTGCCGGTGACCAGCACGGGCTCGGAATAGCCTTTGGGCACTTCGAACAGGGCGCCGAAACCGCCGATGCCACCCAGAACGCCGGGGATCATGGTGCGCTTGGCGAGCGGCTTGATGCGCTCGACCAGTTCATCGCCGGCATCGATGGAGACGCCCGCGGCGGCATAAGAAAGTGGCTGGGTCATGGCAGACGGGGAAACGTGAGGGGTGGGGGGCACGCTAGACTTCGCAGCGCACGCAAAGCCGGCATTTTATTCGATGCGTCGCGCCGCCCCGGTTCCCCGGGTCGCGGGCCGGCACCCGATCGATGAACTCAGCCCAGCTGGCTCTGGATCTGATCCAGCCGCTCACTCCCACGCTCGACAACTTTGTCCCCGGCCGCAATGCCGAGGCGTTGGCGGCTCTGCGGGTCGTGGCGGGCGGCGGCGGGCCGCAGTTCGTCTACCTGTGGGGCGAGGCGGGAGCGGGCTGCTCCCACCTCCTGCGGGCGCTGGGCGGGGCCGGTCTGGCCGAGGGAAAATCCGGGGTCGGGGTGCCGGAATTCGACCCGGCCGTGCCGCTGTATTGCATCGACGACGTCGACCGGCTCGGACTCGAAGGCCAGTCGCGGCTTTTCATACTGATGAACGAAGTGCGCGCACATCCGCAGGCGCGGCTGGTCGCGGCCGGCCAGTTCGCTCCCGGCCAGCTCGCCCTGCGCGACGACGTCCGCTCGCGCCTGACCTGGGGGCTGGTCTACCAGATCCATTCCTTGTCGGATGTCGAAAAGGCCCAGGCCCTGGTCGCCCACGCCGGCTCGCGCGGCATCGTCCTGAGCCCGGAAGTGCGAGCCTGGATGCTGTCCCACCTGCCGCGCGACATGCGCACCCTGGTGGCGGTGCTCGACGCGATCGACGCCTACGCCCTGGTGCGCCAGCGGCCGATCACGGTGCCGCTGCTGCGGGAGTGGCTGGCGTTGTCGCACTAGAAAAAGCCTGAATCCGGCGGCTTGGGTCGGTGAGCGGGGGCGGGGCGGCGAGTAGAATCGCGGCAAAATGAGACTCGCCCTATTTGATCTGGACCACACGCTGCTGCCCATCGACAGCGCGGACACCTGGTCCCACTTCCTGGTCGCGCGCGCTGGATTCGACGCCGCCGACTACGGTTCCCGTATCCGCGAGTTCGCTCGCACCTACAAGGCCGGCTGCTTCGACGTCGACGCCTATCTGGCATTCCAGATGGGAATGCTGGCGCAGTTCCCGCGCGCCCGGCTCGAAGCCTGGCGCGCCGAGTTCCTGGCGCAATACGTCGAACCGGCGCTGCGGCCCGAAGCTTTCGAACTGATAGCAAGCCATCGCGCCGCCGGCGACGTGCTGGCGCTGGTGACCGGAACCCATGCTTTCGTCACGCGGCCGATCGCCACCCGCCTGGGGATAGAAAACCTGCTCGCGGTGCGCCCCGAGCAGGACGCGGCCGGCGAGTTCACTGGCCGCTACACCGGCACCCATACCTATCTCGAAGGCAAGGTGAGGGCGGTCGAAGGGTTCCTCGCCGAGCGCGGAGCGAGCTTCGGTGACCTCGAGTCCTGCGTCTTCTACAGCGATTCGATCAACGACCTTCCCTTGCTCGAACGCGTGGCCGCGGCCGGCGGCCGCGCCGTCGCCACCCATCCCGACGCCAAACTGGCCGCGGTGGCGGCCGAGCGCGGCTGGCCGGTGCTGCAACTCTTCGACCTGGTGGTCCATGGCTGACGCGATCCTTACTGCGGCCGAGCCTCTTCCGTGCCCATCCACCAGCCCGAGGGGCCAATCGTGATCAAACGTCTGGTCGAGAAGGTGCAGAAGATCCTGACCCGCAAGCCCCGCGCCCGCAAGGAACCCAAGGTCTACACCGCGGCCGACCATGGCATCAATCCGGCGCTGGTCTCGAAAGCCGCGCTGCGCACCTGCGAGAGCCTGCAGCGCGCGGGCTTCAAGGCCTATATCGTGGGCGGCGCCGTGCGCGACCTGCTGCTCGGCGTGGCGCCCAAGGATTTCGACGTCGCCACCGACGCCACGCCCGAACAGGTCAAGAGCCACTCGCGGCGGGCGATCATCATCGGACGGCGCTTCCGCCTGGTGCACGTGATGCACGGCGCCGAAACGATCGAGGTGTCGACCTTCCGTGCGCTCGGCACCGACAAGATCGACAAGGACGAGCACGGACGGGTATTGGCCGACAATGTTTTCGGCGAGCAATACGAAGACGCGGCACGGCGCGATTTCACCGTCAACGCGCTTTATTACGACCCCTCCACCCAGGAGGTGCTCGACTATCACGACGGCGTCAAGGACATCCGCAAGCGCCGCTTGCGCATGATCGGCGACCCCGCCACGCGTTACCGCGAAGACCCGGTGCGCATGCTGCGGGCGGTGCGTTTTGCCGCCAAGCTCGGCTTCGAGATCGACGACGCCACCCGGGCGCCGATCGCCAGCCTGGGCAGCCTGCTTGAAAACGTTCCGGCGGCGCGCTTGTTCGACGAGATGCTCAAGCTGCTCACCAGCGGCCATTCGGTGGCGTGTATCACGCGGCTGCGCGCCGAAGGCCTGCACCACGGGCTGCTGCCGCTGCTCGACGTCATCCTCGAGCAGCCGGCGGGCGAGCGCTTCGTGATGCTGGCACTGTCCCGTACCGACGAACGCGTGCGGGCCGGTCGCCACATTGCGCCCAGCTTCTTGTTTGCGACCCTGCTCTGGCACGAGGTGCTGGGGCAGTGGAAGGCCCGCGCTGCCCGCGGCGAACCGAAGATCGTTGCCCTCAACGCCGCGATCGACGAAGTGCTCGACGCCCAGACCGACAAACTCGCGATCCAGCGCCGCTACACCTCGGACATGCGGGAGATCTGGGGCATGCAGCCGCGTTTCGAGCGCCGCATCGGCAAGACCCCGTACAGCCTGGTCGAACACCTGCGCTTCCGCGCCGGTTTCGACTTCCTGGTCCTGCGCGCCGCCGCCGACGAAATCCCGCGCGAGCTCCCCGACTGGTGGGGCAACTTCTTTTCGGCCGACGAAGACGAGCGGGACGAACTGATTGCAGTGGCTGCGGCGGCCGAACGCGCGGCCCGCGCCGCGGGCGGACTTCCGGCCGAAAGCGCAGCCAAGAAACGCCGCCGCCGCGGCGGCGCGCGCCGCAAGCCGGCCGGCGGAAGCACGGAATGAAACGCGCCGCCTACGTCGGCCTGGGCGCCAACCAGGGCGATACCGCCGATACGCTGGCGGCGGCGCTCGAAGCGCTGGCATCGCTCGAGCAGTCCGAACTGGTGGCGGTGTCACCGTATTACCGCACCGCGCCGATCGACGCCGAGGGCCCGGACTTCCTCAACGCCGTCGCCCGGCTCGACACCCGGCTCGAGCCTTACGCCCTGCTCCTGCACCTGCTCGACCTCGAACTGATGCTGGGACGCAAGCGCCACGGGGTCAAACGCAATGCGCCGCGCAGCGTCGACCTCGATCTGCTGCTGCACGGCGATCTCTGCATCCAGTCGACCCCGCTCACCTTGCCGCACCCGAGGCTGCACCTGCGAGCCTTCGTCCTGCGGCCGCTGTCCGACATCGAGCCCGAACTCGTGATTCCCGGTCGCGGCCGCGTGTCCGACCTGCTGGCGTCGGTGGCCGACCAGCGCATCGAACCGGCGGCGCGCGCCGCCTCCTGATCAGGCCCGGCCATGGGAATCCCGGTCGTTGCCCAGACGACGCTGCTGCTGATCGGCTCGAACGTCTTCATGACTTTCGCCTGGTACGCGCACCTCAAGAACCTCAACGATCGGCCCTGGTGGATCGCGGCTTTTGTCAGCTGGGGCATTGCCCTGGCCGAATACCTGCTGCAGGTGCCGGCCAACCGCATCGGCTACACCGCCCTGTCGCTCGGCCAGCTGAAGATCATGCAGGAAGTGATCACGCTCGGGGTTTTCATCCCCTTCGCCGTGTTCTATATGCGCGAGCCGCTCAAGCTCGATTACCTGTGGGCCGCTCTGTGTATGGTGGGGGCGGTCTATTTCATGTTCCGTTCGGCATGAGCCTGGCCGAACGCTTCCGACACATCGTGGTCGAAGGCCCGATCGGCGTGGGCAAGACCTCGCTGGCGCACCGGCTCGCCGATCGCCTGGGAGCCGAGCTGATGCTCGAGCAGCCCGAGGCCAACCCCTTTCTCGACCGTTATTACCGCGACCGCAGCCGTCATGCGCTGGCGACCCAGCTGGCTTTTCTCCTGCAGCGCGCCCGGCAGGTCGACGAGTTCGAGCGGCGGCCGCCCGGACGGCCGCTGGTGGGCGACTTCCTGTTCGAGAAAGACGCCTTGTTCGCGCGCCTGACGCTCGCGCCCGACGAACTGGCGATCTACCAGGCTGTGCACGACAAACTCGGCGTGATGCCGCCGGAACCGGACCTGGTGATCTACCTGCAGGCCGAGCCCGAAACCTTGGCCGAACGCGTAACGCGGCGCGGCCTCGCGAACGAGGTGGGAATCGCCACGGCTTACTTGGCCCAGCTCGCCGACAGCTACGCGCGCTACTTTCACGATTACGATGTGGCTCCGGTGCTGGTGGTCGGCACCGAGTTTTTCAATCCGGTCGGCCGCAAGGCCGATTTCGAACTTCTGCTTTCCCGCATCGAAGGCATGCGCGGGCGGCGCGAGCACTTCAATCTCGCCGCCTGAGCGCCGGCCAGGAGTCTTCATGTACGCCAACAGTCCCGCGGGCGAAGCCACCCGCAAGCCGGTCACCCTCACCAAGCTGGCGCAGATGCGCGCGGCGGCCGAACCGATCGCCATGCTTACTTGCTACGACGCCTCGTTCGCTGCGGTGTTCGACGCTGCCGGCGTGCATTCGCTGCTGGTCGGCGATTCACTCGGCATGGTGGTTCAGGGCCACGGCTCGACCCTGCCGGTGACACTCGCCGACATCGCCTACCACACGGCGGCGGTG
The DNA here is from genome assembly GCA_023443095.1 of Pseudomonadota bacterium. Taxonomy (GTDB): domain Bacteria; phylum Pseudomonadota; class Gammaproteobacteria; order Burkholderiales; family Burkholderiaceae_F; genus JAEZVV01. The sequence goes on along the minus strand of JAEZVV010000151.1, from coordinate 21,322 downwards.
GCACGCGGCAACCGCCACGCCTGGCTGATCGCCGACATGCCTTTCGGCACCTACCAATCGAGCTTGGCTGCGGCCTACGACAACGCGGCGCGCCTGATGCAGGCCGGCGCCCAGATGGTCAAGGTCGAGGGCGGCGAGTGGCTTGCACCGACGGTCGAGATGATGGCCAAGCGCAGCATTCCGGTCTGCGCCCACCTCGGCCTGACGCCGCAGTCGGTTCACGCCTTGGGCGGCTACCGGGTGCAGGGCAAGACGATCGAAGCGGCCGAACAGCTGAAGCGCGACGCCCTGGCGCTGCAGGCAGCGGGAGCCAGTCTGCTGGTGCTGGAGATGGTGCCGGCGGCGCTGGCCGCCGAGCTGACCGAGCTGCTGGCCATTCCCACGATCGGAATCGGCGCCGGCAACCGGTGTTCGGGCCAGGTGCTGGTCCTGCACGACATGATCGGCGTTTATCCCGGCCGGGTGCCGAAGTTCGCCAAGAACTTCATGGACGGCCAGCCCAGCGTTCTGGCGGCGGCGCAGGCCTATGTGGCTGCCGTACAATCGAGAACCTTCCCCGGGGCCGAACACAGCTACTGAGCGCGGCCCGTCCGCATTGCCATCTCCATGAAAGTCGTCCACACCATTGAAGACCTGCGCGACCAGTTGCGCGGTCAGAACCGAATCGCCTTCGTTCCGACGATGGGCAATCTCCACGCCGGCCATCTGGCGCTGATGGAAATGGCGCACCGCCACGGCGACCCCGTGGTGGCGTCGATTTTCGTCAACCGCCTGCAGTTCGGCCCGAACGAGGATTTCGACAAATACCCGCGCACGCTGGCAGCCGACATCGAGAAGCTGCAGCAGCAGAACCGGGTCTACGTGCTGTTCGCGCCGAGCGAGGAAGAGCTTTATCCCGAGCCGCAGAACTACCGCGTCCAGCCTCCCAACGACCTGGGCGACATCCTCGAGGGCCATTTCCGGCCGGGTTTCTTCACCGGGGTCTCGACCGAGGTGATGAAGCTTTTTGCCTGCGTCCAGCCGCGGGTGGCGGTGTTCGGCAAGAAGGACTACCAGCAGCTGATGGTGGTGCGCAACATGTGCCGCCAGTTCGCGATGCCGACCGAGATCGTGCCGCACGAAACCGTGCGCGATGTCGACGGCCTTGCGCTGTCTTCTCGCAACCGCTACCTGACGGCCGAGGAGCGCGCCGAAGCTCCGCGGCTCTACGCGACCTTGCTGGCGGTGCAGGCGCGGATCAAGGCCGGCGCGACCGACCTCGCCGCGATCGAGGGCGATGCGGTGCGCGAGCTCGAGGCCCACGGCTGGAAGGTCGACTACGTCTCGCTGCGCCGCCGACGCGACCTCAAGGAGCCGGACGCGGTCCAGATCGCCGCCGGCGAACCGCTGGTGGTTCTGGTCGCCGCCAAGCTGGGCGCGACGCGCTTGATCGACAACCTTGAAATCTAGAAGGCCGCCATGTTGCGCAACCTGCTCAAATCCAAGATCCACCGCGCCACGGTCACGGCCAGCGAACTTCACTACGAGGGTTCGTGCGCGATCGACCTTGACCTGCTCGAAACCGCCGACATTCGGGAATTCGAGCGGGTTGAGATCTGGAACGTCTCCAACGGCGCCCGCCTCAATACCTACGCCATCGCGGCGGAACGCGGCTCGGGCACGATCTCGCTCAACGGCTCGGCGGCGCGTCACGCCCAGGTGGGCGATCTGGTGATCATTGCGACCTTTGCCGACTTCGACGATGAAGAGGCAAAGGGGCACAAGCCCAAGCTCGTCTTCGTCGACGGCAACAACCGGCAAAAGGAACTGCGCGATTTCGTGCCGGTGCAAAAGTAGTCACGAAAATTTCGGCATAATCCGGCCTGCGCATTGCGCGCAGCCCCCTGCCCGGGTGGTGGAACGGTAGACACAGCGGATTCAAAATCCGCCGCCTAAACAGCGTGAGGGTTCGAATCCCTCCCTGGGCACCAAGATTCGCTTCGGGTGTACGCGACAGCTTTGCTGTCGCAGGTGCACTCTCAGCGCCACGGTCTCGCTCTGCGAGGCCTGCTCAGTCAAGGGATGTCTTGGCTGAATCGCTTTGCCGGTGGCGTGCCGCCGGCAGTCTCGGTTTATCTCTCTTCTGGCCGGTCAAGCCATGAACGAACTCAAACTTTCCGATTTCGATTTCGATCTGCCGCCCGAGCTGATTGCCCAGCACCCGCTCGCCAATCGCACCGACTCGCGCCTGTTGCGGGTGTTGCCCGACGGTTTCGAAGACCTCTCGTTTGCCGACGTCGAAAGCCTGCTGCAGCCGGGCGACCTGCTGGTCTTCAACGACACCCGGGTGATCAAGGCGCGCCTGCATGGTCTCAAGGACAGCGGTGGTCGGGTCGAGGCGCTGGTCGAGCGGGTGACCGCGCCGACGCGGGTGATCGCCATGATGCGCGCGAGCAAGTCGCCCAAGCCCGGCAGCCGTGTCCTCTTCGGCGAAGGCGATGGGGCCGTCGCCGCGACCGTGATCGGGCGCCAGGACGAGTTCTTCGAGCTTGATTTTGGCGTTGACGTTTTCGAGACCCTCGACCGTCTGGGCGAGGTGCCGCTGCCGCCCTATATCACCCACGGCGCCGACGCAGCCGACGAGAGCCGCTACCAGACCGTGTACGCGGCCACGCCGGGCGCGGTGGCCGCGCCCACCGCCGGGCTGCATTTCACGCAGGAGCTGATAAGTCGCCTGCGCGAGCGCGGCGTCGAAACGGCTTTCGTCACCTTGCATGTGGGCGCGGGCACCTTCCAGCCGGTACGGGTCGAGAACCTGGCCGAACACCGCATGCATTCCGAGTGGTACAGCATCAGGGCCGACCAGGCCGCGGCGATCAATGCCGCCAAGGCGGCCGGCCGGCGGGTGGTGGCGGTGGGGACCACCAGCCTGCGCGCGCTCGAGTCGGCTGCGGTGGACGCCCCGGCCGGCCAGGTGCTGGCGGGCAGCCGCGACACCCGGCTCTTCATCACCCCGGGCTACGACTTCCGCATCGTCGACGCCTTGATCACCAACTTCCACCTGCCCAAGTCCACGTTGCTGATGCTGGTCTCGGCGCTGGTTGGGTCCGAGACGATCCGTGCCGCTTACGCCCACGCGATCGCCCACCGCTACCGCTTCTTCAGTTACGGCGACGCGATGCTGCTAGAAAGGAGGGCCTGATGGCCTTGAAATTCGAAGTCCTCGCCACCGAGGGCCGCGCCCGCCGCGGCACGCTCACCCTCAACCACGGCGTGGTCCAGACCCCGATCTTCATGCCGGTCGGCACTTACGGCACGGTCAAGGCGATGGCGCCCAACGAACTCGAGGCCGACGGCGCTCAGATCGTCCTGGGCAACACCTTTCATCTGTGGCTGCGCCCCGGGCTCGACGTGATCGAGGCGCACGGCGGACTGCACCGTTTCATGGGCTGGGACAAGCCGATCCTGACCGACTCGGGCGGCTTCCAGGTCTTCTCGCTCGGCAAGCTGCGCAAGATCAGCGAGGAGGGCGTGCGTTTTGCCTCGCCCATCAACGGCGACAAGCTCTTTCTGCCGCCGGAGGAGTCGATGCGGATCCAGAAGGTGCTCAATTCCGACATCGCGATGGTGTTCGACGAATGCACCCCGTACGAGATCGACGGACGCCCGGCCACCGAGGAGGAGGCCGCCGATTCGATGCGCCTGTCGCTGCGCTGGGCCAAGCGCTCGCGTCAGGCCTTCGACGCGCTCGAGAATCCCAACGCCCTGTTCGGCATCGTCCAGGGCGGAATGTACGAACACCTGCGCGACGAGTCGCTCGCCGGCCTGAAGGACATCGGCTTTCACGGCTATGCCATCGGCGGCCTGTCGGTGGGCGAACCCAAGCCCGAGATGATGCGCATCCTCGACCACCTGGCGCACCAGCTGCCGGCCGACCGGCCGCGTTACCTGATGGGGGTGGGAACGCCCGAGGACCTGCTCGACGGCGTGGCGTACGGGGTCGACATGTTCGACTGCGTGATGCCGACCCGCAACGCGCGCAACGGCTGGCTGTTCACGCGTTTCGGCGACGTCAAGCTGCGCAACAGCCGCTACCGCGACGACACCCGCCCGCTCGACCCCACTTGCAATTGCTACGCCTGCCGCCATTTCAGCCGGGCCTACCTGCACCACTTGCAGCGGGTCAACGAGATCCTGGGGGCGCGCCTCAACACCATCCACAACCTGCATTTCTACCTGGGGCTGATGCAGCAGGCACGCGACGCGCTGGATGCGGGCCGCTTCGAAGCCTTCCGGGCCGAGTTCGCCGCCGACCGTTCGCGCGGCGTGGAGTAGAAACCCGGTCCGTTCCGGTCAGGCCGGGCGGCTGGATATAATCGACCGATTCGTCTGCGGGTTCGTCCCGCGTGAAGTCCACTGACATTTCTGGAGACCACCGTGTTCCTGATTTCCGACGCTTACGCTCAGGCCGCGCCCGCCGCTGCCGCGGGTCCCGAGTCGATGTTCACCTCGATCGGCTTCATGGTTCTGATCTTCGTGGTCTTCTACTTCCTGCTGATCCGTCCGCAGGTCAAGCGCCAGAAGGAACACAAGGCCATGGTCGACGCCCTCAACAAGGGCGACGAAGTGGTTTCCGCCGGCGGCATCGTGGGCAAGATCACCGAAATGTCCGAGCAGTACATCACGATCCAGGTGTCGACGGTCGACGGCAAGCCGGTCGAGATCTCGATGCAGCGCGCTGCGATCCAGACTTTGCTGCCCAAGGGCACGATCAAGTCGATCTAAAGCTTCTCACGGGCGCCATTCGGCGCCCGTCCTTCCTGCTGCATCGAAGACCGAAAGTCGGCTCTCAAGGCCGGCCGGGGTTCTTGCCATGAACCGATACCCGCTCTGGAAATACCTCGTCATCGTCGTCGCCCTGGTGATCGGCGCTGTCTACACCCTGCCCAATTTCTATGGCGAATCGCCGGCGGTGCAGGTGTCGTCGCAGAAGGCGACGCTCAAGATCGACGAGGCCACGCTCGCCCGCGTTGAGTCCTTGCTGGCCGAGGCCAAGATCGTGCCGAACGGCGTCTTCTTCGAGCAGGGCGCGCAGCAGGCGACGATCCGGGTGCGTTTCAAGCCGACCGAAGCCGAGCTCCAGCTCAAGGCGCGCGAGGTGATCGAACACGCCCTCAACCCGGTGCCGTCCGACCCTTCGTACGTGGTGGCGCTCAACCTCGTGCCCAACACGCCGCACTGGCTGCTGTCGATCCGTGCGCTGCCGATGTACCTGGGTCTCGACCTGCGCGGTGGCGTGCACTTCCTGCTCCAGGTCGACATGAAGGCGGCGATCGAAAAGCGGATGGAGGCCTTCAGCAGCGACCTGCGCACCTTGCTGCGCGACAAGAACATCCGCCACTCGGGCATCTCGCGCGACGGCCAGCAGCTCGAGATCAAGTTCCGCGACAGCGAGACCCGCGCCAAGGCGCAAGACCTGCTGCGCGACCAGATGCGCGAGCTGGTGCTGACCGAAGCGCAAGTCGGCGCCGACTATGCGATCGTGGCGACGCTGGCGCCGTCGGCGATCAAGAGCGTGCAGGACTACGCGCTCAAGCAGAACATCACCACCCTGCACAACCGCATCAACGAGCTGGGCGTGGCCGAGCCGGTGATCGCCCAGCAGGGCGCCGACCGCATCGTGGTCCAGTTGCCGGGCGTGCAGGACACCGCCAAGGCCAAGGACATCCTGGGCCGCACCGCGACCCTCGAAGTGCGCATGGTCGACGACAGCCCCGAGGCCCTCGCCGGGTTGGCCTCGGGCACCGTGCCCTTCGGCGACGAGCGCTACAACGACAAGGAAGGCCGCCCGATCCTGGTCAAGCGCCAGGTGGTGCTGACCGGTGACAACCTCAACGACGCCCAGCCGGGTTTCGACTCGCAAACCCAGGAGCCGACCGTCAACCTGACGCTCGACGCCAAGGGCGCGCGCATCTTCAAGGATGTGACGCGAGAGAACGTCGGCAAGCGGATGGCGATCATCCTCTTCGAAAAGGGCAAGGGCGAAGTGGTCACCGCGCCGGTGATCCGCTCGGAAATCGGCGGCGGCCGGGTCCAGATCTCGGGCCGCATGACCGCCATCGAAGCCACCGACACCTCGCTGCTGCTGCGCGCCGGTTCGCTCGCCGCGCCGATGGAGATCATCGAGGAGCGCCTGGTCGGCCCCAGCCTGGGTGCTGAGAACATCACGCGCGGCTTCTATTCGACGCTCTACGGCTTTGCCGCGATCGCGGTCTTCATGATCTTCTACTACCGCGTGTTCGGCTTGATTTCGGTGACGGCGCTGGCGTGCAACGTGATGCTGCTGGTCGCCTTGCTGTCGATGCTGCAGGCCACGCTTACGCTGCCCGGCATTGCTGCCATCGCGCTGGCGCTCGGCATGGCGATCGACGCCAACGTGCTGATCAACGAGCGGGTGCGAGAGGAGTTACGCAACGGCCGCAGCGCGCAGCAGGCGATTACCGAGGGCTACGACAAGGCCTTCGCCACCATTCTCGACTCGAACATCACGACCCTGATCGCCGGCGTGGCGCTCTTGATCTTCGGCTCGGGCCCGGTGCGCGGCTTCGCCGTGGTCCACTGCCTGGGCATCCTCACCTCGATTTTCACTGCCGTGTTTGTCTCGCGCGCCCTGGTCAACCTGATCTATGGCCGGCGTAAGAAGCTCGAGACCCTCTCGGTGGGCCAGGTCTGGCGTCCCGACGCCGCGGCCAACTGAGCGAAAGCGCAAGGAGCCAACATGGAGTTCTTCCGCATCCACCGCACGATTCCGTTCATGCGGTACACCAAGATCCTGAACCTGATCTCGCTGATCTCGTTCGGGATCGCCGTCGCCTTCCTGGTGACCAAGGGCCTGCCGCTTTCGATCGAGTTCACCGGCGGCACCGTGATGGAGGTCAGCTATCCGCAGGCGGCCGACACCGAGAAGATCCGTTCCACGCTCGAACCCAAGATCGGGGGCGAGTTCCAGGTGCAGAACTTCGGCACCGCGCGCGACGTGCTGATCCGCATGCCGCTGAAAGAAGGCGCGAACTCGGGTGAGCAGGCCAAGGAAGTGATGGCGATCCTGCAGACCCAGGACGCCGGGGCCGAACTGCGGCGGGTCGAGTTCGTCGGCCCGCAGGTGGGCAAGGAACTGGCGCAGGACGGCGGCCTCGCCCTGCTGCTGGTGGTGTTCGGCATCATGGTCTACCTCGCCTTCCGCTTCGAGTGGAAATTCGCGGTGGCGGCGATCATCGCCAACCTGCACGACATCTTCCTCGTGCTCGGCATGTTCGCGATCTTCCGCTGGGAGTTCTCGCTGCCGGTGCTCGCCGCGGTGCTCGCGGTGCTGGGTTATTCGGTCAACGAGTCGGTGATCATCTTCGACCGCGTGCGTGAGCACTTCAAGAAGATGCGTCGCGCCGACACCGAAGAGGTGATCAACTCGGCGATCACGGCGACGATCTCGCGCACCATCATCACCCACACCTCGACCTTGGCGATGACGCTCTCGATGTTCTTCTTCGGCGGTCCGGCGCTGCATTACTTCGCGCTCGCGCTGTCGGTCGGCATCGTGTTCGGCGTTTATTCCTCGGTGTTCGTGGCCGCGGCGATCGCGATGTACCTCGGCGTCAAGCGCGAAGACCTGATTCGCCCGGTCAAGAAGGACGAGACCCAGGAAATCGTTCCGTAAGCGGCGCTCGCGCATGGAACCGGTCGATCGCGCTCACGTGCGGGTGTGGGATCTCCCCACCCGCTTGTTCCACTGGTCGCTCGCCGCCCTGGTGGGAGCGGCTTTTTTCACCATCTACGCAGGCGAACTCGACTGGCATTTCCGCGTCGGTTACGCCGTGCTGGCGCTGGTGATCTTCCGCCTGCTGTGGGGGTTCGCCGGGCCGCTCTACGCGCGCTTTGCCTCCTTTCCGCCGTCGCTGTCGGCGGCGCGTGACTACCTGCGCGGGCAGCATCCGCCGCGGCCGGGCCACAACCCGCTCGGCGCCTTTTCCGTATACGCGATCCTGCTGGTCCTGCTGGCCCAGGCCTTGCTCGGTTTCTTCGCCAACGACGGCAGCTTCAGCGAAGGCCCGCTCGCCAAGCTGGTGGCGGGCAGCACCAGCGATCTGGCGACGCGCCTGCACAAATGGAACCAGTGGCTGATCGTGGCGCTGGTCGCGACCCACGTCGCCGCGATCTTCTTCTACCTGCACGCCCGGCGCGACAATCTGGTCGGACCGATGCTGCACGGCCGGCGCCTTGGCTTGAACGGCCGCCACGCCGATGATGACCTTGCCGTGCGAGTGCGCGCGGCGATCCTGCTGGCCGTGTCGGCGGCCATGGTGGGGTTCCTGGTCAAGCTCTGATCCGCCCCAGCAGTTCGAGCGCTAGGACGAGCGCCACCACGGCGGCCGCGATCGCGCCCAGCTGCGGCCAGGCCAGCGGCGCGAACGAAAACAAGGCGCGCAGAGGCTCGAGCGCGAGCACCAGGGCCATTCCGGCCGACCCCAGGACCAAGACCCACCACAGCGACGGCTGGGCGCCGCGCAGTGCGCCGAGCGGGCTGCGCCCGGGCGCCCGGGCGCCGACGATCAGGGCGAGGTTGGCCAAGAGCATGGTGGTGAAAGCGGCGCTGCGCAACGTGGCTTGGTCGCTGTCGGCGCCGAGGCCCAGGTTCACGGTGACCACTGCGGCGAGGGCGGCGATCCCGGCCGCCAGGGCCAGCAGGAAGGGCGACCAGCCGAGCAGGCGCTCCCCGCGTGGCCGCGGCGGGCGCTCCATCGCGCCAGGAGTTTCGGGATCGGCCTCGAAAGCGATCGAACACGCCGGGTCGATCACCAGTTGCAGGAACACGATCTGCGCCGGCATCAGGATGAGCGGCCCGCCCAGCAGGATCGGCATCAGGGCGACGCCGGCAATCATGACGTGCACCGACACGATGTAACCCATCGCCTTGCGCAGGTTGGCGTAGATCCGTCGTCCCAGCCGCACGGCGCTGACGATTGCGCCGAAATCGTCTTCGAGCAGGACCAGCGCGGCGGCTTCGCGGCAGACCTCGGCGCCGCGCCGCCCCATGGCCACGCCGATGTCGGCGGCGCGCAGGGCCGGCGCATCGTTGACGCCGTCGCCGGTCATGGCGACTACTTCGCCCGCGGCCTGAAAGGCCTGCACGATCCGCAGCTTGTGGGTCGGGCTGACGCGAGCGTAGACGTCGGTGGCAGCGACCCGGCGCTGCAGCTCGTGGGCCGGCAGGGCTTCGATCTGGGCGCCGGTCAGGCAATGGCCCGTGCGGGCGATTCCGGCGGCGCGGGCGATCGCGAGCGCAGTGGCGGGATAGTCGCCGGTGATCATCACCACCCGCACCCCGGCGCGGTGCAGCTGGGCGATGGCGCTGGCCGCCTCGGCGCGCAACGGATCGGCCAGCCCGACCAGACCCAGGAACTCGAAGTCGAAATCGTGCTGCCGGCTCGGCAGCGGCCCGCGGTGTTTCCCCGCCGCCACGCCGAGGACACGCAAGCCCTCGCCCGCGAGCTGCTGCGCGCTGGCGAGCACTTCGGCGCGGCGCTCGGCTTGCAGGTGGCATAAGTCGCAGATCGCCTCGGGGGCGCCCTTGGCGGCTACCGCGTGGCCGCTCGCGTCGCCGCTCCAGGCGTGCGATACGGCGAGCAGCTCGCTTGACAACGGGTACTCGCGCAAGTGGGTCCAGTCGTGGTGCAGGTGTTCGGTGGCAGCGAGTTCGCGCGCCGCGTGGGTTCCGATCGCGAGCTCCATCGGGTCGAAAGGGTTGCGGTGGCTGGCGAGCGCCGCAAACTCGAGCAGGCGGTGCAGTTCGTCGTCGATGTCTTCGCCGTGCGCCCACTCGGCGGTGGGGGCGACCAGCCGCACCACGCTCATCCGGTTTTCGGTGAGGGTCCCGGTCTTGTCGAGCGCGAGCACGGTCATCGCGCCCAGGGCTTCGACCGCGGGCAGGCGACGCGCGAGCACGCGCTGCTGGGCGATGCGCCACGCTCCCATGGCGATGAATATCGTCATCACCACCGGCACTTCCTCGGGCACGAGCGAGATGCCGAGCGCGAGCGCCGCCAGCACCGCCTGCACCCAGTCGCCTCGTTCCAGCCCCAGCCACACCAGGACTAGCCCGCACACCAAAAGCGCGAGGCTGCCGATGAACCGCACCAGCCGAGCCGCATCGCGCTGCAGCAGGCTGGCGCTGCTGCCGATGCTGCCGAGCGCCACGCCGATGCGGCCGATCGCGCTGAACGGACCGGTGGCGACCACTTCCGCGACCCCGAGCCCGCGCACCACGAGAGTGCCGGCGTAGACATAGGGGGAGTCCTCGCCGCCGGGTTCCGGCGCCAGGACTTCGCCGGCGCGGGCGAGGCGTTTGGCCACCGGGACCGACTCGCCGGTCAGCAGCGACTCGTCGAGGCCGAGATTGGAGACCGCGCGCAGCACGCCGTCGGCGGGGACGCGGTCGCCTTCGGCGAGCACCAGCCAGTCTCCCCGCACCACGTCTGGCCCCGCGACGGCTCGCACGGTGCCGTCGCGGATGACCCGCGCCATCGGCTGCGCCAGCCCGCGCAGGGCGGCAAGGGCGGTTTCGGTACGGTGGCTCTGAGCCAGAGTGAGCCCGAGGACGACCAGCACCATGATCGACAGCAGGGCGGCTTCGCCGAGGTCGCCCAGCACGGCGTAGACGACGACGCAGGCGAGCAGCAGCAGGAACATCGGCTCGCGCAGGGTGTCGCGTATCGCGGCAAACCAGGAGCGCGGCCGATCCTGCGGCAAGCGGTTGGGGCCGTCGGCCGCGAGGCGGCGGGCGGCCTCGGATTCGCTCAACCCGGTGAACTGCGACAGATCGATGTCGCCCGGCATGTCCTGTTCCGTCGGCCAGTAGGGTCGCCGGCGATCGGTCGGCCGATCGCCGCGTTCCCAACGCTAAGCCGACGGCGGCGGTCCGTGTTGAGCGAAAGCAGAAACGGCGCCCCGTGGGGCGCCGTTCCGTATTCGGGGAGCGGGGGCTTGTCAGTCCCGACGGAACTGGTCGTGGCAAGCCTTGCAGCTCTTGCCGGTCTCGCCGAAGGCGGCCTGGATCGCCTTCACGTCGCCCCCCTTGGCGGCGGCGGCAAGTTTGTCGGAGGCGCTGACGAACTCGTTGCTCAACTGCTTGAACTTGGCCTGCTGCTGCCAGATCTCGGGCTTGGCGCGGCTGTTGTTGACCATGTCGGTGCCAGCGCCAAAAGCATCCCACGGCAGGTGGTCGACCGCAGTCAGCGTGCTGGCGGCGGCGGCGATGGCTGCCACGTCGGGCTTGCCCGACTTCAGCTGGGCGTTGATGCGGCCCATCTGGTTGCCCATGATCGTATAGGCGGCCTGGCGGAACTTGACCGCGTCTTCGGGCTTGGCGTATTGCGCGGTCGCCGGCAGGGTGATGGCGGCGGCGAGGGTCGCGAGAAGGAGGCGAACTTTCAAGGTGGAACTCCGTCGGGAGGTTGAAAAACACCGGCCTCGAACATGTCCGAGGCCGGTCGTACTGCGGATAGACGGAGTCTAGGGAATATTCCCGATGTTTGCCGAATTCGGGTTTACGCGCGCCTGGCGAGTTCGGCCGCCTTGCCGATGTAGCTCGCCGGGCTCATCGCCAGCAGTTGCGCCTTGGCGGAATCGGGGATCGCCAGCGTCGCCACGAACTCCTGCAGCGCCTCGCGGGTGATGCCCTTGCCGCGGGTGAGGGCCTTCAGCTGCTCATAGGGGTTGGCCACGCCATAGCGTCGCATCACCGTCTGCACCGGTTCGGCCAGCACTTCCCAGGCCTCGTCGAGGTCTTGCGCCAGGCGTGCCTCGTTGACCTCGAGCTTGTGCAGGCCACGCAGCAGCGCGTCGTACGAAACGAAGCAGTAGCCGAAAGCCACACCCAGGTTGCGCAGCACAGTCGAGTCGGTGAGGTCGCGCTGCCAGCGCGAGACCGGCAGCTTCTCGGCGAGGTGGCCGAGCACCGCGTTGGCCAGGCCCAGGTTGCCTTCCGAGTTTTCGAAATCGATCGGGTTGACCTTGTGCGGCATGGTCGACGAACCGACTTCCCCTTCGCGCAGCTTCTGCTTGAAATAGCCGAGCGAGATATAGCCCCAGATGTCGCGGTCGAGATCGAGCAGGATGGTGTTGGCGCGGCCGATCGCGTCGAACAGCTCGGCCATGTAGTCGTGCGGCTCGATCTGGATCGTGTGGGCGTTGAAGGCGAGGCCCAGGCGGTCCTCGATCACGCTGCGAGAAAAAGCTTCCCAGTCGATTTCCGGGTAGGCGGCGAGGTGGGCGTTGTAGTTGCCGACCGCGCCATTCATCTTTGCCAGCATGGGAACGCGGTCGATCGCCTCGATCGTGCGCGCCAGGCGCACGGCGACGTTGGCGAACTCTTTGCCGACCGTAGTCGGGCTCGCGGTCTGGCCGTGGGTGCGGGAGAGCATCGGCAGTTCGGCCCAGCGGTGCGCGTAGTCGCGCAGCACCCGGTGCACCTCGGCGAGCTTGTCCTGCAGGGCGGCGCGGCCCTCGGTGAGCATCAGCGCGTGCGAGGTGTTGTTGATGTCTTCCGAGGTGCAGGCAAAGTGCACGAACTCGGCCGCCGCCGCGAGTTCGGGCAGGTCGGCGGTGCGGCGCTTGATCCAGTATTCGACGGCCTTGACGTCGTGGTTGGTGGTGGCCTCGATCGCCTTGATCTCGAGGCAGTCTTCGATCGAGAACTCCGCCACCAGCGCGCGCAGGCGGGCCGTCGCGGGCTCGGACAAGGGCGCGAGTTCGGCCAGCCCAAGTTGAGACAGAGCGATCAGCCACTCGAGCTCGACGCGCAACCGCGCCCGCATGAAGGCGTATTCCGAGAAGATCTCGCGCAGGGGCGCAGTCTGGCGGCCATAGCGGCCGTCGAGAGGGGAGAGAGCGGTCAGGGCCAGCAGTTCCACGGCGTCGGATAAGGCAGAAGAAGGGGAAAGGCGGAAGCCGGAAAACAGCGTTTCGGCATCCGAAAATGGGCCGCCAAGTGTAGCAGCGGCGCATCAGGCCCGAGCATTCGGCATAGCGGCGGCTGCGTATACTCGAATCGCGTTTCCCCTCAATGGCGCGCCGTGAAAACCATCCGACTTATTGGTTCACTGACCAGTCCTTACGCGCGCAAGGTGCGCGTTGTCATGGCCGAAAAACGGATCGAGTTCAAGCTCGAACTCGAAGACGTGTGGGCCAAGGACACGCAGATTGCGCGCTACAACCCCCTGGGCAAGGTGCCGTGCCTGATCATGGAGGACGGCGGTGCGGTGTTTGACTCACGCGTGATCGTCGAATACCTCGATTCGATCTCGCCGGTCGGCAAGCTCATTCCCGGCAACGGCCGCGAACGCGCCGAAGTGCGGACTTGGGAAGCGCTGGCCGACGGCTTGCTCGACGCCGCCATCCTGGTGCGGATCGAACACAGCCAGCGCCCGGCCGAGCAGCAAAGCCTGGCCTGGGCCGAGCGGCAGATGGGCAAGGTATACGCGGCGCTCGCAGCGATGAGCTCGGGCTTGGCGGACAAGAACTGGTGCAATGGCCACGCCTACACCATCGCCGACATCGCGGTGGGCTGCGCACTGGGTTATCTCGATTTCCGCTTTGCCGGAATCAACTGGCGCGCCACCTACCCCAATCTCGAGCGTTTCTACGAACGGCTGATGGCGCGGCCGCAGTTTGCCGACACCGCGCCGCCGGCGGCCTGATCCGCGCTTGCGTGATTTCCTGTCTCAGACGTAAACAACTGTAAGCGCGCTTGCCTGCACGCAACCGCCGCTTACATCGTCCGTCCCCGTGGGGTTCCCTCCCGGTTAGCCTGCATCCGTCGAACTTCAACGGAAGGAGAATTCCATGAACGCCAAGCTTCGTTTCTTCAGTTTCGCTGCCGCCGGCCTGCTTGCTGGCTCGGCCGCAGTGGCCTTTGCCCAGGCCCCGGCCCAGGGCCCCGGCCCCGGTCCTCAATACGGCCCCTGCCCGATGGGCCAGGGTGTCGGCTACGGTCCGCACCATGGCATGCGCGGCGAGGGTTTTGACCCGGCTCGCGTCGATGCACGGCTGAACGCCATGGCCACCGCGCTCCAACTCCAGCCCAACCAACAGGCGGCCTGGGAGGCATACGCTGGCAAGGTCAAGAACCAGGCGGCGGTGCGGGCCAAAATGCGCGCCGACATGATTGCCGTGATGAACGACCGCCAGAAAGCCCTGGAGCTGCGCGCCGAACACATGAAAGCCAACGGCGCGGCGCTGTCCGACATCGCGCAGGCGCGTGCAGCGCTGAGCGCCGTGCTCTCGCCCGAACAGAAGACCACGCTCGACAACTTCGGCCGCGGCCAGATGCGTGGCTACGGTTACGGCCATGGCCATGGTCACGGCCACGGTTACGGCGGCGGGCGCGGCTGCGGCGGTCCTGCGGTTTAAGTCATTGCCACAACGCCACCTTCGGGTGGCGTTTTTTTTGCCGGCGCGGAGGCTTGCGCTTTTACACTGGGGCCATGCCCGGCACCGTTCCCGAATCGCTGTTCGACGACGATCCCCCAGCCCCCGCATCGCCTCGTGCGGTGGCAGCGGCCGAGCTTAGCTCCGAGTGGCAACGCCTCGGGCGTCTGCTGCCGGCGAGCGTCCACCTGGGCAGCTCGTCCTGGAGCTTTCCGGGCTGGCGCGGCATCGTCTGGCGCGGCGAACACACGGAAGCCCAGCTGGCGCGCGAGGGATTGCCTGCGTATTCGAAGCTGGCAGTCCTGCGCGCCGTCGGCATCGAGCGCAGCTCGTATTCGCCGCAGGCGGCGACCGAGTTCGCCCGCTACGCGCAACAGGTGCCCGAACACTTCCGCTTCCTGGTGAAGGCGCCGGCCGTGCTCACCGACGCCGTGTTGCGGGGCGAGCGCGGCGCGCCCATCGGCGCCAACCCGAGCTTTCTCGATCCGCAGTTGGCGATCGAACGCTTTGTCGGGCCGGTGCTCGAGGGCCTGGGCGCCAAGGCCGGACCGCTGGTGTTCCAGCTCTCTTCCCTGCCGCCCGAGCTGTGGCGAGAACCCGCGGCCGCGCAGGCGACGATCGCCCGTGTCGGTCAGTTCCTGGCAGCCCTGCCTCGAGAGCGTGCGGGCGTGAGTCCGGTGTATGCGGTCGAGCTGCGCAACGCCGAACTGAACACGCCGCGTTTCGTGAAGGTCTTGCGCGAAGCCGGGGTCAGGCTGGTGGTCGGTCTTCATTCGGCGATGCCGCCGGCGCAGCGCCAGAGCGTGGCGCTGCGGGCGATGGACTCCAGCCCCGACGACGGCGACGAATGGACCCTCAAAGGTCCGTTGGTGGTTCGATGGAGTTTGCGCGCGGGGCTGCGCTTCCAGCAGGCGAAGGACCGTTATGCGCCCTTCGATCGTCTGATCGACCCCGACATTCCCACCCGCGGCACGCTCGCTCATCTGATCCACGTTGCGATCCGCAGCGGCCAGCCGAGCTATGTGATCGCCAGCAATCTGGCCGAAGGCAGTGCGCCGCTGTCGATGATCGAACTGGCGCGCGCGGTGGTCGCTCGCTGAGCTTCAGGTGGCGGGCTTGCGGTGCGCGGCGAAGGTGGCGCGGAACCGGGTGAGCTTGGGTTCGACCACGAACTGGCAATAGCCCTGGCCGCCGTTATGGCGGAAATACTCCTGGTGGTAGGTTTCGGCGCGGAAATACTCGGGTGCAGGCGCCACCTGAGTGACCACCGGCCGGCCGATCTGGGCCTGCACCTCGGCGATCAGCGTGCGCGCGGTCCGCTCCTGCTCGTCGGTATGGAAATAGATCACTGAGCGGTACTGCGAGCCGACGTCGTTGCCCTGGCGGTCGATCGTGGTCGGATCGTGGATCGCGAAGAAAATTTCAAGCAGCTCGCGGTAGCTGATCTGCGCCGGGTCGAACTCGATGCGGACTACTTCGGCGTGGCCGGTGTCGCCGCTGCACACCTGGCGGTAGCTCGGCTGGCGGACCTTCCCGCCGCTGTAGCCCGATTCCACGTCGAGTACGCCCCGGACTTCCTCGAACACCGCTTCCAGGCACCAGAAACAGCCGCCGCCCAGGGTGGCGAACTCTAGACCGGGATGCGGCTGGTGATCGAGCGGGTGGGCGATCGACATGTGGCTCTCCTGCCTGGGTCAGAGCAGCGCCGGGCGATTGCTCAGTTCGTTGCGATTGGCTGCGCTGGCCTCCAGCGGGAACTCGCTGGCGAGCCGTTCGCCGACCGCGCGGATCGCCTCCAGGCTGCCTGCCTCGAACTCGCCCGCGCGAAAGCGCTCGCGCATGCCGTCGGCAATCGCCTGCCAGTCGGCTTTCGGGATCCGGCGCGCGGCGCCGCGGTCGGCGACGATTTCGACGTTGCGGTCGGCCAACTCGACGTAGATCAGGACGCCGTTGTTGAGCTCGGTGTCCCATACGCGCAGCTTGGAAAAAACCATCCAGGCGCGTTCACGCGGTGCGGCGTCGCGCCGCAGATAGCTCCAGGGCAGCGAGCCTTCGACCGCAAAGCGGATCTCGCCGCTGTGCCGCTCCTCAGCCGCGGCGATGGCGGACTGGATCGCTTCGAGCGTGGCCGGCGGGAACGCCTTGGCCACCGCCCGCGGCGTATTCATCCAGTGCCGGAAAAGTCGCGCAAAAGGAATCATCACCAGTCTCCGCTGGCGCCGCCGCCGGAAAAATCGCCGCCACCGCCGGACGACCATCCGCCGCCTCCGCCCCATCCGCCGCCACCGCCGCTCCAGCCGCCCGGAACGAAGACGCCGCCGCGGCGGCCGCCGATGGTGCGCGAAATCGAGCGCCCGCCGCCGAAACCGATGACCGAGGCCGCCACCGCGATCAAGAGGCCCAACCCGATCGAAGCCAGCATCCAGCCGCCGGGCGCTCCGGCGCCGACGCCGCCGATCACGGCGCCGGGGGCGCCGAGCAGCTTGCGCAGGACCGACGCGACGATCACGCCGACGACGATGAAAGGCAGCAACAAGGCCACCATGTCTTCGCCCGCGTTGACCTTGCTTGCGGGCACGCCGACCGGGGCCGGCAGCCCTTCGCCTTCGACCAGGCCGAACAGACGATCGAGTCCGGCGTTGATGCCGCCGGCGTAATCGCCTTTCTGAAAAAACGGCGCCATGTGCTCGCGGATCACGCGTTTGGCAGCGACGTCGGGAATCGCGCCTTCCAGCGCTCGAGCAACGTCGATGCGGACACGGCGGTCGTCCTTGGCCACCACCATCAGGAGGCCGTCGCCGACGCCGGCACGGCCGATCTTCCAGGCTTCGCCGACGCGGTGGGCGTAGTCCTCGATCGGCTCGGGCTTGGTCGACGGCAGCATCAGCACCGCTACCTGCGAGCCGTGGGCACGTTCAAAAGCGGCGAGCCTTTCCTCGAGCGCGCGCTTCTGCTCGGGGCTGAGCGTGCCGGTGCTGTCGGTCACCCGTGCCAGGGGCGGCACGGCGGCGAGTTCCTGCGCTGGCGCGGCGAAGGCCAGCAGCACGAGGGCCAGGGCGAGAAGCTCCCGCATCAGTCGGTTCGCGTTGCGGCCGGGCTCACTTCTTCTGGCCGCCGAAATCGACGGTCGGGGGCGTCTTGATCGCCTGCTCGTTGTCGACCGCAAACTGCGCCATCGGCTTGTAGCTGAACATCATCGCCGTCAGATTTTCGGGGAACTGGCGGATGAAGGTGTTGAAGTCCTGCACGCTCTTGATGTAGCGGTTGCGGGCGATGCCGATGCGGTTCTCGGTGCCTTCGAGCTGGGTACGCAGGTCCTGGAAGCCGGCGTTGGACTTGAGGTCCGGGTAGCGTTCGACCGTGACCATCAGGCGCGACAGCGCCGAACTCAGTTCGCCTTGCGCCTCGGTGAACTTTTTGAAGGCCTCGGGGTTGTTGACGAGCTCGGGAGTGGCCTGGATCGACGTCGCCTTGGCACGCGCCTCGATCACCTGGGTCAGCGTTTCCTGCTCGAACGAGGTTTCGCCCTTGATCGCGTTGACGATATTGGGAATCAGGTCGGCCCGGCGCTGGTACTGGCTGAGCACTTCGGCCCAGGCGGCTTTCACGGCCTCGTCTTTCTGCTGGATCGCGTTGTAGCCGCAGCCCGACAAACCCAGGGCTAGCACCAGGGCCAGCAGCGCTCGAATCGATCTCGTCATCTTGTTTTTCTCCCCATGGGCGTGGAATGGATGTACGGCAGCAATGTAGACGCGGCCGCGGCGATTGCAAGCGCAAGTGGTGGCGCCGGCCGCGTCCGTAGAATGGGCAGGATGACGAATGCCAAGGCTCATACCACTGACTACCGTCGCGCGCTCGGCCAGTTTGCCACCGGCGTGTGTGTCGTGACCACTTCCGGGACCGCGGGCGAACCGGTGGGTCTGACGGTCAACTCTTTCAACTCGGTGTCGCTGACCCCGCCGCTGGTGCTTTGGAGCCTGGGGCAGGGCGCGGCCAGCAGCCCCGCGTTCGAGGCTGCAGCGGGTTTTGTCGTGCACGTGCTCGGGGTTGGCCAACTCGAACTGGCACGGCGTTTTTCCACGCGCGGCATCGACAAGTTTGCCGGCACGACCTGGTCGCACAGCGGCCAGGGCTGGCCCTTGATCGAAGACTGCGTGGCGTGGTTTGAATGCAAGACGGTCGGCCGTCATCGCGCCGGCGACCACGACATCTTTGTCGGCGAAGTGCTCGAGTTCCGGGCCGCAGGGGGCACCCCGCTGATCTTCCATAGTGGCCGCTATGTTTCGGAAGTGGTCGAAACGCCGCTGCCGCGGGCCCTGCGCGACCCCTGGCCCAAGCCCTGATAGGCGGCCGGCTTTCAGTTCGCGCCGTAATACACAAACGCGGCCCAGTCGCGCGGCGGGTGGCCGGCGGCGGCCAGAGCGCGCCGGGCCTGGCTCAAGGCGGAGGCGGGGGGAAGGCCGGCGGCGATGCGCGAATACAGCTCGTCCATCATGGCCGCGGTGGGCGCGTCGGCGACCGGCCAGAGCGACACGATGCTGCCGGTCGCGCCAGCGACAAACAAGGAGTGGACGAGGCCGACCAGACCTTCGCCGGTGCGCACCGCACCGCCGGCGCTGCTGCAGGCTGACAGGACCACGAGCTCGGCGGCCAGGTGCAGGCTGCGCAGTTCGGCCGCGGTGAGATAACCCGCGGTGGCGTCGCCGTCCGCGTCGTCGAGCACGAGTGCCGAGAGTTCGGGCGAAGCATCCGAATACCAGGCATGGGCGGCCACATGGATCCAGCGCGCTTGGCGCAAGGCGCCGCTGGCGTCGCCTTTCCGCAGCTCGCTTTCGCTGGCGGCCGGGCCCAGCAGGCTTTGCACCGGCACGGCCTTCATCCGGCGAGCGACCGCGCCGATTTCGGCTTCGACCGCTGGCAGCTCGCTCCAGTTCAGAGCCGCCAGCCGCGGGTCCAGGCCCGGAGCCCGCGCTTGCGGATGCGGCACACCGATGGCGAGCAGGCTGCCGCCCACTGCCGGCAGGCGCTGCTTCGCCCGGTTAGCTTCCGCGGCCATCGCCGCCGAATGTGCGTAAGTGACCTCGACCCGCAAGCCCAGCGGTCCGCGATGAGTGGGCAGGGCTTCGAGCGGCAGCAGCGCGTAAGCGTCGTCGGGGGCGAACACGATTCGGCGTCCGGCCTCGATATGCGATGCGAGCGGGGCAACGATGACGGCGGCGATGCGCTGCAGGGCATCGCCGTCGCGCAACCGGACCGCGTCGACTTGCGGGCGGGTCGGGCTCTCGGCCAGCGTGCCGTCGGGAAGGACCCACAAGCGGTTGGGCTCGGGTTCGCCGCCGAGAGCGCGGCGGGCCGCGTTGACCAGGGGTGCGGCCGCTCCCGGCCGCGCCTCGTATGTGTTGATGCCATCGCGGCTGCGCACCAGCAGCAGCAGAGTGTCGCCGTCAGCGATCAAATGCACGAAGACTTCGTCGGCACTCAGCTCTGGCAGGCTGGCGGTGCTGGCAGAGCGGGCTTGTTCGCCTGCCAGGCGGGTGAGCCTGGCTTCGGCCGCGGCGATCCGCGCCTCGAGCGGGGCGCGGCTGGCAGCGTCGAGCGCGAGGGCGAGTTCCAGCGCCGCAGCGTCGATTTCTTCCTGGATGCTCTTGACCATGGCGCGGCTCGGCGAGTCGAGCTGCTCGAGCCATTCGCTGCGGCGGCGGGTGTCGAGCAGCCGCCGCGCCTTGATCGATTCGGCGGCGGCAAAAGCAAGCTCGGCCTCGCCTTGCGCGGCGAGCAGTCGCACCAGGCTGCGGCCTCCCGCAGCCCAGGGCCGGCTGCCCACCCAGTGCGCCATGCCACCCCGTCGCAGCAGCGCGCTTTGCGCGTGCAGCTGTTCGACTTCGCTCCGGGCCGTCTCGAGCTCGGCGCGGGCGGCGTCGGGCTGGCCGCGGGCCAGCTGCAGTGCCGCCAGGCGCCGCCGCAGCATCAGGCGGTCGATCTCGGCGCCGGCCGGGCCCGGTTCGGCCAACTGGGCTTCGATCTGGCGCTGGGCAGCCTGGGCATTGCCCGCAAGAATGTCGCAGAAGGCTTCGGCGCCGCGCCAGTTGGAGCGCAGCGTCGAACCGGGCGCGCTGGCGAGCGCCGCTTCGCGCAAGGCGTCGAGATAGAGGCAGGGGGAAGGGTCGCTGGCTTCGAGTCCATGTTCGATCGCCAGGGCCGCGGTGTCCTGCAACACCAGGCCGACGTTGCCGCTGGCTGCCGCGCGCTGCAAAGTGTCTTGATAGAGCGGCATCGCTTCGGCATAACGGCCGGCGCGGCCGAGCAGCTCTGCCTTGAGCGAGGCGGTCCACAAAGTGGTGTAGGCATCGGGCCCGAGCAGGAGCGTTGCGCGCGCGTATTGCTCGTCGACGATCGCCTGCGCCAGTTCGTCCTGGCCCAGCCGCGCCAGAGTCCAGCCGAGCTGGGCGCCGGCATGGATGGTGTCGGCGGAATCGGCGCCGAGGCTGCGCGAACGGTAGGCGAAAGTCTCGCGCAGGAGCGGCGCGGCCGCTTCGTAGCGGCGCGCTGCTCGCAAGGCCTGAGCGGCGGCAAAGCGCTGGATGTCGATGAAGGCCTCGTCGGCACCGCTGCGCTGGCTGCGCTCCAGGACGTCGAGCGCGAGGGCGGCGGCGGCCTCGGCGTTGCCGTGGGCCGCGTTGAGCTGGGCCACCGTGCTTTCGGCCAGCAGCGTGGTGGGGTGGGTAGCGCCGAGCGCGGCGCGCGAACGCGCAGCGGCCTGGCGGCCGGCGAGCAGGGCGTCGTCGAGGCGGTCGAAGTAGTAATACTGCGCTGCGAGCGAGCGCAGTTCGGCCAAGGTGTCGAGGTCGGTTTCGCCCAGTTC
>JAEZVV010000143.1 GCA_023443095.1 Pseudomonadota bacterium | reverse complement strand
GTCGGAGGCGTAGCCCAGCTCCTTGCCGCCCAGCTTGCCGTAGGCGACCACGGCGAAGCGCGGCACCTCGCGGTGGCGCCGGGCCACCGTGGCCCAGGCCTGTTCGATGACGATGCTCAGCACCGCGTCGGCCAGCGCCGAGAGCTGGTCGGCCAGCCGCTCGACCGTGAGCCGGCCGTCGAGGTCGGCCACCAGCAGGCGGAAGATCTGGGCGTGGTGGGCGTCGCGCAGCAGGTTCATCTGCCGCTCCTGGTCGTCGGCCGCTTCCAGCAGCTGCTCGCGCACCCCGGCCGCCCATTCGCTCCAGTCGACCGGCGACTCGTTGTCGAGCCCGGCCAGGCGCTCGTCGATCAGCTCGTCGAGCAGGATGGGCTGGCGCACCAGATAGTCGGTGGCCCAGCGGCTGGCCGCCAGCAGCCGACCGACCCGCGCCGCCACTTGTGGATACTGGTTGAGGAGGGCGATATAGGTGCTGCGGCCGGCGATCACTTCGGACAGGCGCAGGTAACGCGCCAGCACCTCGTCGGCGCTGACCGAATGTTCGGGCACCGAGGCGTAATCGGCGGCGCGCCGGATCACCCGTTGCAGCAGGGTGGCCAGGCGCGAGCGGGCGGTTTCGCTGACCGCGTTGACGGTGCGCGAGCCCATCAGGGCCAGCACCTTCTGCGCGGTCTCCTGCGGGCTGGTGTAACCCAGCTCGGCGAGCTGGGCCGCGAGCGGAGCGGCCGCATCGGTCTCGGCCGAGTCCCAGGCGAGCGGCAGGGCTTCGATCTCGGCCTCGGCGTGGTCCGCGGCCAGGAAGATCGAATCGAAGGTGGCGGCGACGAACTCGCGGGTCTCGTTCAGACGGGCCAGCAGCTCGTCCGGCGCCAGGCCGAGCAGGCGCGCAACCCGAGCCTGCGCCTCCGGCTCGGGCGGCAACATGTGGGTCTGGGCGTCGTCGACGTATTGCAGCGCGTGTTCGAGATTGCGCAGGAAGACGTAGGCCTCGCGCAGGCGCTGGCTGGCGCGTTGACTCAACACGCCCAGGTCGGCGAGCCGGGCCAGCATGACCAGCGTCTTCTTGCCGCGCAGCCGCGGTTCGCGCCCGCCGCGGATTACCTGGAAGGTCTGGGTGATGAACTCGATCTCGCGGATGCCGCCGCGGCCGAGCTTGACGTTGATGCCGCGGTCTTCGCGCCCGGCGCTGCGGCGCGCGGTTTCGGCGCGGATCAACGCGTGCAGGTCGGTGAGCGCGGCGATCGCGCCGAAATCGAGGTATTTGCGGAACACGAAGGGGCGGATCAGGTCAGCCAGCGCCTTTTCCTGCTCGGCGAACTGGTCCGGGCTGGCAAACACCGGTGCGCTCACCACCCGGCCCTTCAGCCAGGCAAAACGCTCCCAGTCTCGGCCCTGCACCACCAGGTACTCCTCGAGCATGGCGTTGGAGACCACCAGCGGGCCGGAATCACCGTTGGGGCGCAGCCGCATGTCGACCCGGAACACGAAGCCGTCGGCGGTGAAGTCCGAGATCGCCGGGATCACGCGTTTGCCGAGGCGGTCGAAGAACTCGTGGTTGCTCAGCCGCCGGCGCGGGTTGGGATAGTCCGGCGTGGCCTGGCATTCGCCCGCCTCGTCGTAGACGAAGATCAGGTCGATGTCGGAGCTGACGTTCAACTCGCGCCCGCCGAGCTTGCCCATGCCCACCACCAGCAGGTCCTGCGGCACGCCGGATTCGGAGGTCGGCACGCCGTGGATGGCAGCCAGTTCGCGCGCATAGGTCGCAACGGTCTCCTGCACCGCGATTTCGGCGAGGTCGCTGGTAGTGGTGATCACCTCGGCCAGGTCGGCGGCGCCGGTGGCGTCGCGCGCGATCAGGCTCAGCATCACCCGGCGCCGCAGGCGGCGCAGCGCCGGCAGCAGGGCTTCGGGGCCGGGCTCTCGTGCCGCCAGCTCGGCCTGCATGCGCGCCGCGCTCCAGGGTTCGGCCGCCAGTTCGGCCAGGCGCTCGAGGCGGGTCGTCTCGTCGACGTCGCGCCATTCGCCGATCAGGGTGCGCTGGACGTAGGAGGAAAGCGCCGGCAGTTCGGCAAGAGCCGCGCGCGACGCGCTGCGGGCAAGACCTTGGTCGTGTGTTTGCATGAGCCCGTGGGGCGCGATCCCGGCCTTGCGGAATTTCCCTGTGTTAGAGTCATCCGGCCCGTGTAGCCACCCATCGCGGCCACTTATGCTGCGCCTGTTGGCCGGCATTGTAAGTACCCGCCCTGCGCGGCCGTTTGCCCTACTCCGCCCGCCCTTGCGGCCCGCTTCATGCACGACCAGCCCGATTCGACCGACGTTGCGGTCGCCTCCGCCCCCCACCCTGGCAAGGCGGCCCTGGCACGTATCGAAGCGCTCGAACTCGAAGCCGAACAAGCGCTGGAAGACATCGTCGAACGCAGCGAGCGCTCGCTCGCGCGCCGCTTCGGCCTGGGTTTCGTGCGCTGGCTGCGGCGCGGCCTGCGCGCCCTCTTCATCCTGCTGGTGCTGGCGTATTTCGTCTTTGGCGCCGTGATCCTGGCGACCCGCTGGTGGATCCTGCCGCGGATCGACCAGTTCCGCCCGGCGATCGAAGCCATCGCCAGCCGCGCCACCGGAACCGCGATTTCGATCGGCCGCATCCGCGCCGGCTGGGACAGCCTCAACCCGCATTTCTCGCTCGAGCAGGTTCACATCGCCTCGGACCGCGGGCGGACCGGGCTCGAACTGCCGCAGCTCGACGCCACCTTGTCGTGGACCAGCCTGGTGCGGGTCTCGCCGACCTTTGTGTCGCTGGTGGTGCAGTCGCCGCAGGTATCGATCCGCCGCCTGAGCGACAGCCGCTTCGAGATCGCCGGCTTCAGCTTCGACGCCAGCGCTCCCAGCGGCGACCGGCGACCGCTCGAGTGGCTGCTGGCTCAGGGCCGGGTGATGGTCGCCGACGCCAGCCTCGACTACCGTGACGAACGCCCCGATCGCACCGGGCCCGGGCTGCAACTGTCCCGGGTCGAACTCTTGTTCGAGTCCGGCCTGACCGGCTGGAGTTTCGGCCTGCAAGCCGTGCCGCCGGCCGACCTGGCTGCGCCGATCGACCTGCGCGGGCGTTTCAGTCACTCGCCTTTCGAACCGGCGGCCGACTACCACCAGTGGCAAGGCAAGGTCTACGCCCAGGTCGACGATCTCGACCTGGCGCGGGTGGCGTCAGCGCTCGAGCTGCCGTGGCAGCTGAGCCGCGCCCGCGGCGCGGCGCGTGCCTGGCTCGACTTCGACCGCATGGCGATCGACCGGGTCGCGGCCGACCTCGCCTTGAGCGACGTCGACCTGCGCCTCGCGCCCGAGCTCGAGCCGCTGCAGCTGGATTACCTGCGCGGGCGGCTGAGCCAGTCCCGCCGCGCGGGCGAAGAGAGCTTCGGCGCCAGCGGGATCGAGTTCCGGACCCGCACCGGCCTGCTCTTCGGTCCCGCCGACCTCGGCCTGAAACTGGCCGCCGCCACCACCACCCAGCCGGCGCGCACCGAGTTCAGCGCCAATCGGCTCGCGCTCGACGCACTGACCGCCCTGCTGCCGCACCTGCCCCTGGCTGCCGAGGCGCGCGCAGCCCTGGGCGAACACCGGGTCAGCGGCGAGCTGACCGAACTCAAGGCGCAATGGAGCGGGCCGCTGGCCGCGCCCACGGCGTATTCGATCAAGACCGGGTTCAGCGGTCTGGGCCGCCAGACCGACGAGCGCGACCATGGTCTGCCCGGTTTCAGCCAGCTGAGCGGCCAGGTCGACGCCACCCAGGCTGGCGGCAAACTCGTGCTCGCCAGCCGCAACGCCAGCCTCGAGTTCCCCGGCATCTTCGATGACCCGCGCCTGGCTTTTTCCGAGCTCGACGCCGACATCCGCTGGACGGTCCAGCCCCAGCTCGAAGTCCGTCTCGAATCGGCGAGCGCCCGCAATGCCGACGCCGACGTCACGGCCAGCGGCAGCTGGCGCAACACCGGCGGCGCCGGCTCGGTCGACCTGGCCGGCCGCGTCCTGCGCGCCGAAGCGGCCGCCGTCCACAAATACGTCCCGCTGGTGGCCGGGCACGACACCGTGGCCTGGCTCGAACAGGCCCTGCGCGCCGGCCGCGCCAGCGACGGCACCTGGCGCTTGCGCGGACGCCTGGCCGACTTCCCCTACACCGATCCGGCGCAGGGCGATTTCCGGGTCGCGGCCAAGGTGGCGGATGTCACGCTCGACTACGTCCCGAGCGGCCGCCGCGACGAGGCCGGCCATTTCGTTGCGAGCGAGTTGTGGCCGGCGCTACAAGATATCGACGGCAGCCTCGTGTTCGAACGCGCCGCGCTCGACATCCGCGCCACTCACGGCCAGGTGCTGGGCCTGCAGCTGAGCCACGTGTCGGCGCGCATCCCTTCGCTCGCCGCCAACGCCCAAGTCCTGGTCAATGGCCAGGTCGCTGGACCGCTCGCCTCCATGCTGCGCTTCACCAGCAGCAGCCCGGTGAGCGGCTGGCTCGGCCATTTCCTCGACGGCGCCGAAGCGCGCGGACCGGCCCGGCTCGACCTCAAGCTCGACATTCCGCTCGCCCACACCGAAACCACCAAGGTGGCCGGCACCCTCAACCTGCAGGGCAACGACCTGGTGCTGGCGGGCGGTGTGCCACCCTTCACCCGCGCCAGCGGCCCGATCAGCTTCACCGAAAACAGCGTCCGCAGCCCGGGCGTGGCACTGGCATTTTTGGGCGGGCCGGGCAAGCTCGAAGCAAACACCGGAGCCGACGGCAGCATCGCGCTGACGCTCAACGGACGCCTGAGCGCGGCCGGACTGCGCAGCGCCAATACCAACGAGACGCTGGCGCGCGTGCTCGAACGCGCCCAGGGCGAGTCCCGCTATTCCGCCCGCCTCGACTTGCGCGGCTCGACCATGACGCTGCGCGCCGACAGCGACCTGGTCGGCCTGGCCCTGGCCTTGCCGCCGCCGCTGCGCAAGCCCGCCAGCGAAGCCTGGCCGCTGCGCATTGCCCGAGTGCCGACGGTGGTCAACGGAATGGAGGCCGACGAGATCCGCGTCAGCCTGGGCGCCATGCTCGACCTCGCGTTCGAGCGCCTGCGCCGGGGCCCGCAGATGACGCTGTCGCGCGGCTCGATCGCGCTCGGCGACAGCGCCGTCCTGCCGACCTACGGTGTCAGCCTCAACGCCAACTTCAAGCGGCTCGACCTCGACGCCTGGCTGCCGCTTGCCAGCAGCCTGACAGCGCCGCCGGCAGCCGCGGCCCGCCGCGGCGCGAGCGACGAGTTCAAGCTCGACCTGGTGGCGCTGCGCGCGCGGGAAATGGTGGTCGGCGGCAAGTCCTTCGACAACGTGGTGCTGGGCGCCACCCACACCGCGGACGGCAGCTGGAACGCCAACATCGCGTCGGACCTGGTCTCGGGCGCCGTCAACTGGCGGCCCGCCGCCGGAACCCGCGAAGGCCGGCTGCAGGCCCGCTTTACCCGCCTGCTGATCCCCGACGACGCGCGCGACGAGGTGACCAAGGCGCTCGACAACGCGTCGCCCTCGCGCCTGCCGGCGATCGAAATCAGCGCCGACGATTTCGCGATGGGTTCGCGCCGCCTGGGCCAGCTCGAAATCGCGGCGATCAACACCGGCTCGGAACACACGGCAACGTGGAAGCTGCAGAAGCTCTCGATCAGCAACCCCGACGCCACGCTCAGCGCCAGCGGGCAGTGGGCGCTGGAGCCGGGGGCCAGCACGCGCAAGATGTCGCTCGGCCTGCAGCTCGAGATCAAAAACGCCGGCGGGCTGCTCGACCGCCTCGGCGTCAAGGACGCCCTCAAGGGCGGCAACGGCAAGATCGAAGGCGATCTGTCGTGGCGCGGCTCGCCGCTGTCGATCAACTACCCCTCGCTCGACGGCAAGCTTGCGCTCGAGATCGACCGCGGCCAGTTCCTCAAGATCGAGTCGGGCGCGGCCCGGCTGCTGTCACTGTTTTCTCTGCAGTCGATCACCCGCCGCCTGAGCCTGGACTTCCGCGACATCTTCGCCGAGGGC
>JAEZVV010000138.1 GCA_023443095.1 Pseudomonadota bacterium | reverse complement strand
GCGAATTTGGGGGGGGGGGGGGCGCGCGCGTTAACGCGCGCGGCCAGGGTGGCGAGTGTTGTCATGGAGGGGATGGGGTGGGTAGGCGGCGCCCGCCGCGCGGGATGCGTCGGACGGCTCCGATTCTAGCGATGAGAGGCCTCGCTATACTGGATTTCCCTTCCAAAGCCGCATCGGCTGTGCACGAGGAGACACGATGAACCCTTCGAACGGCCTGGCCACTGCCAGCACGGAAATCGACAGCCTCAGTCCCGCACTCGAGCTGAGCCGCCGCGGCTTCATGAAGACCTCGCTGGGCGCGGGATTTGCCGCGGCGGTCTTGCCCGTGGTCGCGCAGACGACGGTCCGCACCGATGCGGCCGGGCTCGAGACCGGAGAAGCCCGCCTGGCGGTGAGCGGCGGCGAAATGCCGGCATATTGGGCCAAGCCGGCGGGCAAGACCGGGTTGCCGGTGGTGCTGGTGGTGCAGGAGATCTTCGGCGTCCATGAATACATCAAGGACGTCTGCCGACGCCTCGCCCGGCAGGGTTATCTGGCGGTGGCGCCCGAGCTTTACGCGCGCCAGGGCGACCCCAGCAAGGTCGCCGACATCGCCACGCTGATCAAGGACATCGTCGCCCGGGTGCCGGATTCGCAGGTGATGGCCGACCTCGACGCGGCCGCCGCCTGGGCGACGCAACACGGGGGCGGCGGCAAGCTGGGCATCACCGGCTTTTGCTGGGGCGGCCGCACGGTGTGGATGTACGCCGCGCACAACCCGGCCGTGGCCGCGGGCGTGGCCTGGTACGGCCCGGTCGCGCGTTCGTATTTCGCCGGCGACCCGACCCCGCTCGATGTCGTCGCCCGTATCAAGGCGCCGGTCCTGGGCTTGTATGGCGCTGCCGACGGCGGCATTCCCAACGACTCCGTCGAAAAGATGAGGGCGGCGCTCAAGGCCGCCGGCAATACGAAAAGCGAACTCGTTTCCTACCCCGACACGCCGCACGCCTTCCACGCCGACTACCGCCCGAGCTACCGCAAACCGGCTGCTGACGATGGCTGGCAGCGACTGTCGGCCTGGTTCCAGCATCATCTCGGCTAAGCTTCGCCCCCCGCCTTGCCAACACGACGGGCCCGCTGGGCCCGTCGGTTTTCCCGCCGCTCCCTTCGCATGAGTACGCTCACCTGGATCATTCTCGCCAACGTCGCGTCGACGGTCATCTCGATCTCGCTTGCCGGCTGGCTCAGCTTCCGCTGGCTGTCGGGCATGGTCGACAAGTTTGTCTGCATCTCGGCCGGGCTCTTGCTGACCGTGGCTTTCACCCACCTGCTGCCCGAGTCCTTCGAAAGCGGCGCCGATGCGGGCGTGCTGGGCTGGGTCCTGCTGGGCTCGGTGCTCGCCTTCTTCCTGCTCGAGAAGATGATGCTGATCCACCACACCCATCATCACGAAGGCGACGAGCACCACCATAGCCATGGGCACGACGCGCGGGAAGCGCGCCGCGGCGGCTGGCCGATCCTGGTGGGCGATGCTTTCCACAACTTCGCCGACGGCATGCTGATCGCAAGCGCTTTCCTCGCCGACATCAAGCTCGGCCTGCTGGCGACGGCGGCCGTGATGGCGCACGAGATTCCGCACGAGATCGGCGACTTCATGATCCTGCTCAACGCCGGTTTCAGCCGCGCCCGCGCCTTCTTCTTCAACCTGATCTCAGGCCTGAGCGCGGTGGTGGGCGGGGTGGTTGGTTATTTCCTGATCGACCGTATCGACGGACTCCTGCCGTATGCGCTCGTGGTGGCGGCGGCGAGCTTCATCTACATCGCCTTGTCAGACCTGCTGCCGGAGATGATGCGGCGCACGGCCCTGCGCGAGTCGGCGCCGCAAGTGGCCTTCATCCTGCTGGGAGTGGTGCTGGCCGCCCTGATCACGGGCGGCCTGCACGATCACTGAACTCAGGCCGGGCCGGTAGCGACCGGGCGCGCCGGATCGGCCACCCATTCGCTCCACGAGCCGGCATAAAGCGCGGCGCCGGGCAGGCCGGCGGCGGCCATCGCGAGCTGGTTGTGGCAGGCGCTCACGCCCGAACCGCACTGGTTGATCACGGCGCTGGCGGGGCGCGCCCCGAGCAGTTCGGCGAACTCGGCGCGCAGTCGGGGCACGGGCTTGAAGCGGCCGTTGGCGTCGAGGTTGAGGCTCCAGAAGCGGTTGACTGCCCCGGGGATGTGGCCGGCGACAGGGTCGATCGGTTCGAGCTTGCCTTCGAATCGTTCGGGTGCGCGGGCATCGACGATCAGGCGGTCGGGCGCATCCAGGCCGGACAGCACCGTCCGGACGTCGACCAAGGTCTCGAGCGGGGCGCCGGCGGCGAACTCGCCGCGCAAGCGGTCCGGTCGCTCGGCGCTGGTACTGCCGCCCGCTTCCAGCCAGGCCGGCCAGCCGCCGTCGAGCACGGCGACCCGGTCGTGCCCGAGCCAGCGCGCCAGCCACCACAGGCGGGCGGCGAACTGGCCACCTTGCGCGTCGTAGGCAACGATCTGGGTCGAGGGGCCGATGCCCCAGTCGCGGAAGCGTTGGACGAGGGCCTCGCGCTCGGGCAGGGGGTGGCGGCCGTTGCTGCCGGTCTTAGGGCCGGACAAGTCGTGGTCGAGGTCGGCGAAAGCCGCGCCCTGGATGTGGCCGGCATCGTAAGCGCGGCGGCCGGAGGCCGGATCCATCAGGTCGCAGCGGACGTCGAGCACGACCCAGCCCGGCTCCAGATAGTGGCGGGCCAGGCTGGCCACGTCGATCAGGGTGTCGAACTTCATCTCAAGCCTTTCCCAATGAGCGGGTGGCGCGCGACATGGCCCGAGCGCCGAGGACGCTGGCCCCAATGCCGCTGCCGAGGATGATGGCGATGCCGATGCCGGTCTCGAAGCTGATCGAGTCGCCAAAAACGATCACGCCCAGGATCGAGGCAAAAACAATCGCGGAAAACTGCAGCGTCGCCACCAACAAGGTGCTGCCCTTGCCATAGGCGCGGGTCATGGCCAGCTGCGCCAGGGTGGCGAAACCCGCGACGCCGGCGATCAGCCACAGGCCGCGGGCGGTGTGGGGCGAAAAGCCGGTGAAGAGGGTGCCGCCCAGGCCCAGGACCGCGCCGGCAACCGAAAAATAGAACACCGTGCGCCATTCGGGCTCGCGCAGCTTGCCGAGTTCCTTGACGTGCCAATACGCCACGGCCGACAACACGCCCGAGGCCAGGCCGGTCACTGCCGCCAGCTCCTGGCCGTGGCTGAACGAAGGCTGGAGCACCAGGACCACGCCGACAAAACCCATGCCGACGGCCGCGGCCAGCGGCCATTCGACCGCGCGCCCGGAAGAGATCGCCAGTCCGATCGTGAAGGCGGCCAGAAACAGGGGCGAGGTGTAGTTGAGCGTCATCGCCGTTCCCACCGGCAAGACGGTGGTGGCGAAGAACCAGAGCGACAGCGCCACCGTGCCGACGACGCCACGCCGCAGATGCATCCAGACGTGTGGCGTGACCAGACTCAGGCCGCGCCAGCGGACAAACAGCGCCAGCCCGATCGAGCCGAGCAGGGAACGGTAAAAGACAAGCTCGGCGACCGAGTAATACTCGCCGGCGAGCTTGACGCAGACTCCCATCAGGGAAAATAGCAGCGCCGCTGCCAGCATCCAAAGCGATTGCATGGCGCCATTGTAGTGAGGCGCGCGCCGGATGCGAGTCGGGAGCGGCGCAGACGACTAGAATCGAACTTTTGCCGCGCGGCCGCGCGGCGCACGGATCCCTGCAACGATGGCCAAGTCTTCCGCCCCCAAACCCGTGACCGAACTCAGTTTCGAGCAGGCGCTCGACGAGCTCGACGCCCTGGTGCGCCGAATGGAGGCGGGCGAACTGCCACTCGACGAGTCGATTGCGGCCTACCGCCGAGGCGCCGAACTGACGCGCTGGTGCCAGGGCAAACTCGCGGCGGCCGAGCAGGAGATCCGCCAGCTCGAGGGCGATACGCTCAAGCCGCTCGATCCTTCCAGCCTGCGGGGCGTGGAATGAGCGCGGTGCTGGCCGCCGACCAGGACTTCGACGCCTGGGTGGGCGCGCAGCAGCAGCGCTTCGAGCGCGCCGCCACGGCGGCGCTGCCCGCGACGGACCGGGCGCCGGTGCGCCTGCACCGGGCGATGGCTTACGCCGTGCTCGACGGCGGCAAGCGGGTGCGGCCCCTGCTCGTCTACGCCGCGGCCGAACTGACCGGCGCCGGCACGGAAGCGGCCGACCGCAGCGCGCTGGCAGTCGAATACGTTCACGCGTATTCGCTGATCCACGACGATCTGCCGTGTATGGACGACGACGTCCTGCGCCGCGGCAAACCCACGGTTCACGTTGCCTTCGACGAGGCGACCGCAATGCTGGCGGGCGATGCGCTGCAGGCCGAGGCCTTCCGCGTGCTGGCCGACGGTCCGTTGGCGCCGCTGCAGACGGTGGGTCTGATCCGGCGCCTGGCCGACGCCGCCGGCACCGCCGGCATGTGTGGCGGACAGGCGATCGACCTGGCGGCGGTGGGGCAGGCGATGGATCTGGCCGCGCTCGAACGCATGCACACCATGAAGACCGGCGCCCTGCTCAAGGCGGCCGTGCTGATGGGCGCCGAGTCGGGGCAGGTCGAGCGCCTCACGCCGGCGGTGTTGCAGGCGCTTGAAACCTACGGCGACGCACTGGGGCTGGCGTTCCAGATCGTCGACGACGTGCTCGACGTCGAGGCCAGTTCCGAAACCCTGGGCAAGACCGCGGGCAAGGATGCGGCCCGGGGTAAACCCACGTACGTGTCTCTGCTCGGGCTGGACGCCGCCCGCGACTGGGCCGGGCGCTTGCGCGCCGAGGCGCTGGCGGCGCTCGCTCCGATCGATAACGACCCCGTCCTCCGCGGACTCAACCGGCGTCTGAGACAATTGGCCGACTTCATCGTCGCGCGTTCTCATTGACGCCCACTGACGGCGCTAGCCTCCCGATGTCCGAGCTACTGAAAACCATCCAAGACCCCGCCGACCTGCGCGGACTCGACCGCGCCCAGCTCAAGCAGCTGGCGGGCGAGCTGCGCGCCTTCGTGATCGATGCCGTATCGAAGACCGGCGGCCATCTGTCGTCGAACCTCGGCACGGTCGAGCTGACCCTGGCCCTGCACTACGTCTTCAACACCCCGGACGACCGGCTGGTGTGGGATGTCGGCCACCAGACCTATCCGCACAAGATCCTGACCGGGCGCCGCGAAGGCATGAAGACCCTGCGTCAGTACCAGGGCATGTCGGGCTTCCCGCGGCGCGACGAAAGCCCGTACGACACCTTCGGCACGGCGCATTCCTCGACCTCGATTTCGGCCGCTCTCGGCATGGCGGTGGCGTCGCGCAACCTGGGCCGGACCGAGCGTTCTCACGTCGCCGTGATCGGCGACGGCGCCATGACGGCGGGCATGGCCTTCGAGGCGCTCAACAACGCCGGCGTGACGCCCGACATCCGCCTGCTGGTGATCCTCAACGACAACGACATGTCGATTTCGCCGCCGGTGGGGGCGCTCAACCAGTATTTCGCCCGGCTCATGAGCGGCAAGTTCTACGCCGCCGCCAAAAACGTCGGCAAGTCGATGTTGAAGCCGGTGCCGCCGCTGTTCGAACTGGCGCGCCGCTTCGAGGAACACGCCAAGGGCATGGTCGCGCCCTCGACCCTGTTCGAGGAGTTCGGCTTCAATTACCTCGGGCCGATAGACGGCCACGACCTCGACGCCCTGATCCCGACGCTGCAGAACCTGAAGAATCTGCCCGGGCCGCAGTTCCTGCACGTGGTCACCCGGAAGGGCCAGGGCTACAAGCTGGCCGAGGCCGACCCGGTCAACTACCACGGCCCCGGCAAGTTCGACCCGGCCGTGGGGCTGGTCAAGCCTTCGACCCCGAGCAAGCCGACCTATACGAAGGTCTTCGGTGACTGGCTGTGCGACATCGCCGCCATCGACGAACGCGTGGTGGCGATCACCCCGGCGATGCGAGAAGGCTCGGGGCTGGTTCGCTTCGAGAAAGAGTTCCCCAAGCGCTACTTCGACGTCGCGATCGCCGAACAGCATGCGGTGACTTTCGCCGCCGGCCTCGCCTGCGAGGGCTTGAAGCCGGTGGTGGCGATTTATTCGACCTTCCTGCAGCGCGGCTACGACCAGCTGATCCATGACGTTGCGATCCAGAACCTGCCGGTGGTTTTTGCGCTCGACCGCGGCGGCCTGGTCGGTCAGGACGGCGCCACCCACCACGGCGCGTTCGACCACTCCTTCCTGCGTTGCATTCCGAACCTGGTGGTGATGGCCGCGTCTGACGAAAACGAATGCCGCCAGATGCTCTACACCGCCCATACGCTCAAGGGCCCGAGCGCGGTGCGTTACCCGCGCGGCACCGGTCCCGGTACCGAGATCGAGTCCGAGATGCGCGCCCTGCCAGTGGGCAAGGGTGTGGTGGTGCGGCAGTCGACGGCTCCGGCCGGACGGCGAGTGGCTATCCTCGCCTTCGGATCGATGGTGAGCCCGGCGCAGGTGGTGGGCGAGGAAATCGACGCCACCGTGGCCAATATGCGATTCGTGAAACCGGTGGATGCCGACCTGGTGGCCGAACTCGCGCGCACTCACGACGCCATCGTCACGGTCGAGGAAAGTGTGGTTCTGGGTGGCGCCGGCACGGCCTGCCTCGAGGCCATGGCGGCGGCGGGAGTCGAGCGGCCGACGCTGCAGCTCGGCCTGCCGGACCACTTTGTCGACCACGGCGATCCGGCGCTGTTGCTCAAGGAATGCGGGCTCGACGCGGCGGGCATCCGCACAGCGATCGAAGCGCGTTTCCAGACCTTGAGCACCAAGATCCAATCGGCGGCCTGAGCCGAGTTGCTCGTCAGCCGGCTCGCAGAGTCGGCTTGCGGGCGGCGTTCAGCGGCTGAAGCCCGAATCCCAGGGGTCGCTGCGGCCGCCGTGCCGCTGCGATGGCAGCACCACCTGCGGGATGGGCGCCGGATGGAGGCGGCGGTGGATCTGCGTGAGCAGCATCAGGTCGGACAGTTCGTCCGGCGCGAACGAGGTTCCCGCTTCTCCGGCCCAGATGCGGTCGAAGTAGGCGTTCATCTCGGCATGTCCCCAGAGCAAGGCGATGGCCTGGGCGACCGCGGGGTGGGCGGCTTCCAGGAGCGACTCCATCGAGCGGAGCGCCGTTGGCTGCAAGCGCGCCGAGAAGTAGTCGGGACGGGACGATCGTGCATGCATGGACGCCTAGGCTAAGGCTAATCCGTTTGCATGACAAGGTTTTCGACGTGCAAATTTATCAACGTCGAATTGTTTTACAGCAACAGAAACTGGCGGTGGCCGGACCCAGGCCGCCGCCCGCCCATCAGTCGCGGAAGTTGTCGAAGGACAGGGGCACGTCCTTGACCTCGGCGCGCAGCAGGGCGATGCCTTCCTGCAAGGCATCGCGTTTGGCGCCTTGCACCCGCACCACGTCGCCCTGGATGCTGGCGGTGAGTTTCAAGGCCTTGGCTTCCTTGATCTTGGCGACGATCTGCTTGGCGAGCGTCTGCTCGATCCCGTTCTTGACCTTGACCAGCTGCTTCATCTTGTCGCCGCCGATCTTCTCGGCCTTGGCCGAGAAATCCAGAAAGCGCACGTCGACGCCGCGCTTGGCCAGCTTGCTGAGCATCACGTCCTTGACCTGGCCGAGCTTGAAGTCGTCGTCGGCGAACATGGTCAGTTCGAATTCCTTCTGCTCCACCCGCGCGTCCGAGCCCTTGAAGTCGAAGCGGTTGGTGATCTCCTTGTTGGCCTGGTCGAGCGCGTTGCGGATCTCGACCGTATCGGGCTTGCAGAGCACGTCGAAAGACGGCATGGGATTCTCCTCGTAAACAGGGTCCGATTCTAACGAGCGCGCTTTCTATAATCGGTGCATGAACCTGTCCATCGAGCAAGGCGTTTCCCTCAAGACCTTCAATACCTTCGGCGTCGAAGCACGCGCCGCGGTTTTTGCCCGCGTGGGCTCGCTCGCGGCGCTGCGCGAGGTTCTGGCCGATCCACGGTTCGCGGAGCTGCCGCGGCTGGTGCTCGGCGGCGGCTCCAACCTGCTGCTGTCGCGCGATGTCGACGGTCTGGTGATCAAGATCGAGATCCCCGGGCTCGAACGGGTGGGCGAGACCGAGGACTCGCACCTGGTGCGAGTGGGTGCGGGCGAGAACTGGCATGCCACGGTCGAACGTCTGCTGGCGCTGGGTCTGCCCGGGCTCGAGAACCTGGCCCTGATCCCGGGTTCGGTCGGCGCCGCGCCAATCCAGAACATCGGTGCTTACGGACTGGAAGTGGCCGAACGCATCCACACGGTCGAAACACTCGATCTGGAGTCGGGCGAGGTCGTGGTGATGGACGCCGCCGATTGCGATTTTGCCTACCGCGACAGCGTGTTCAAACATGCCCTGGCGGGCCGGCGCATCGTACTGGCCGTGACTTTCGCCTGCCCCAAGCGCTGGCAGGCCGTGACCGCGTATTCCGAGCTGGCCAACGAGCTGGCCGCGCGTGGCTTCGACCAGCCGCAGCCGCGCGAGGTGTTCGACGCGGTGGTCGCGATCCGCCGCCGCAAGCTGCCCGATCCAGCGGTGGTCGGCAACGCCGGCAGCTTTTTCAAGAACCCGATCGTCTCGCGGGAGCAGCGTCACAACCTGGTGCTGCACCACCCTTCGCTGGTGAGTTATCCGCTGGCTGGCGGCCGCTACAAGTTGGCTGCGGGTTGGCTGATCGAGGCGGCCGGCCTCAAGGGCGCCACTCGCGGTGCGGCCGGCGTCTACGAGCGGCAGGCGCTGGTGCTGGTCAACCGCGGTGGCGCCACCGGCGAGCAGATCCTTCAGCTCGCGCGCGAGGTGCAGGACACGGTCAAGGCACGGTTCGGCGTGATGCTCGAGGCCGAGCCGGTGATAGTCTGAGATGCCACGATCGGCGCCGGGATCAGGGCCGAATCGGCCCTTGTTTGACCGGGCACACGGCGCGCTCGCGGCAGAACGTTGTATTCCATCGGTGGACGGCATGACCGCCGCCGAGTCCTTTTTTCGAGCCAGAACCGCATGACATCAATCACGCTCAGCAGCCCTTATACCTTGGGTGAGGAAATTGCCAACAGCGTCACGCACGGCGTCGGCGCGGTGTTGTCGATCGCCGGCCTGGCGGTCTTGACCGGGTTTGCCGTTGCCTTGGGCGACAGCGCCCACGTGGTGAGCTGCGCGATTTTCGGCGCCACGCTGATCCTGCTCTACACCGCGTCGACCCTCTACCACGCGATTCCCCAGCCGCGTGCCAAGCAGGTGTTGCGGCTGATCGATCACTCGGCGATCTTCCTGCTGATAGCCGGCACTTACACGCCCTTCATGCTGGTGAGTCTGGACAGCGGTTTTGGCACCACCTTGTGTGCGCTGATCTGGTTCATCGCTTTCGCCGGCATCGCCGCGCAAGGCAAGCTGATCCGCAAGGCGAAGTGGGTCAACGCCGCGCTCTACATCGCGATGGGTTGGGTGGTCGTGGTGGCGATCAAGCCGCTGGCGGATTCGGTCGCTCCGGGCGGGCTGGCGTTGCTGGTGGCGGGCGGTTTGTCCTACACCCTCGGTACCGTGTTCTACGTCTGGAAGAAGCTGCCTTATCACCATGCGATCTGGCACTTGTTCGTGCTCGCCGGCAGTGCGCTGCATTTCTTCGCAGTCCTGTTCTACGTGATTCTGCTGGCGGCCTGAAGCGCCGGGGG
>JAEZVV010000071.1 GCA_023443095.1 Pseudomonadota bacterium | reverse complement strand
GAGCGAGGGCGTCGGCGCGTCGCCCCAGGCCGGTGAGCGCGCGCGCGCGCAAGGCCATCAGGCGCAGATCGCTGGCTTCGGCCTGCCGCGGGTCGGTCACGGGCCCGAGCGCCGTCGCTGCCTGCTGCTCGGCCGCGGCGAAGCGGCGTGCCGCGAGGTGGGCGCGGACCTCGTCGAGCAACTCGGGGCTGGCCGCCAGGGCGCTGCACGAACTCGCAATCAGCCCGATCAGCGAGCAGATCCGAGTGAAATACCAGCGGCGGATTGACATGCAAAAGTGCCGAAGAATCGCGAGACTGTCGCAAATTCGCGCAGTGTAGCGAGGGCGGCCTTGTGGCCGGCAGGCGCGCTTCGTAGGATCGCGCCTTCACCACAAGGAGTTGTCATGGCAGGCAAGGATTGGTTCGATCTCAAGAGCAACAACAAAAGCATCGAAGTGCGGGTGCGCGACGAGCAAGGCCATCTGGCGCGCGTCGTCAAGATCGCGCGGCCGGTCGACGGCGCGCTGCCCTACGACGTCAGCGTACAGATCTTCGAACACGATCCCGACACTGGCGGCGGCGGTCTCAAGAAATGCAAGCTGCAAGTCAAACCCGAACAGGACGTGATCGACGTGACGCAAGGCGGCCGGGTGGGCCAGGTCATCGTCGAGTAAGCGGCCCTGATCCGCTCGCCGGCCCGACCTAGCATGGCGCTTCTGCAAGGACGCTGGTCGGCGCGCGGCGAGAATCTTGCCGGGCCGGTCGAACTGCACGTCGACGGGCGTCTAAGCCGCGGCGCCGCCACCGTCGATGTGTATGCCGGATCGCAACGGGTCGACGCCGTCTTGTGGGACGGCGACCCGGACCTGTGCGGGGCCTTGCGCAGTGTCGATGGTGCGGTCTGGAGCAGTCCCCCCGGCTTGTCGCCTGGCTCGAGTCTGGTCGTCGGCGGAGCCATCGAGTCGGGCCCGGTTGAGTCCCGGCTGAGAATCGCGATCGGGCTGAGCCGCCCGGCGCTTGCCTCGATCCGGTCGCGGCTGCCGCCCGGCTCGCGCCCGGACGACGCGGACGAAGCCGCTTTGGCGCTGGCGCTCGCTCCTCATCTGATTGCCCGCGCTGACCTGCCTTTTGCTCTCAGTCACTGCGCTCGCTCGATCGGCCTGGAGCTGGCCGGCGTGCGGGTCTTCGACGCCGCGCCGGTCTCGGTGACGGCGGCCGATCCGATCGGTCCCTGGGTCAACTGGGCCGAGTCCCAGGTGGCCGCACCTGCGGCCTGGCTCGAGTGGCGGCAGGCCTGCCGGGCCGATGCCACGATCCTGGTCGAGGATTTCGGCGCCGCGGCGCAGGCTATCGGTTTTTGCGGTTATGCGCCGCCGCGGCCGGCCGCAACCGAGCTCGGCCGCGATGAGCTCGCCTGGCGCCGCTGGGCCGTGGTCGACGCGCTTGCCGCGATCGACGACTGGACCCTGGCGCACGAGCTCGGGCATTTGATCGGCGCCGGCCACGCGCCATCGCATGGCAGCGCCGCGGCGCTCGATGTTATGGCCGAGCAGCGTCAGCCGATCGGACCGCGGGGCGTGGCCCGGGCCTGGGCGCGCGGCTGGCAATCGCCCGCACGCGGCTGGCAGACCGTGATGGGCGGGCTCGAGCCCGAGGGCTTGATTGCCTACACGAGTCTGCCGCTGTGGAGCGAAGCGGGGCTGGACTGGAACGGCGAGCCGACCGCGGCCGTAGGGACTGGGGCGCGCGGCGCGGCGGGGGTGGCCGAGGACGTTCGCCTGTGGGTCGAAAGCCTGGCGGCTTACACGGCCGAGCGCCGCGGCTGGAGCCAGGCGCCCTGATCGGGCCGGATCAGCCCTGCCAGTCGACCAAGGTCTGGCGTTCGTCGTCCTCGTGTTTGGGGTGGGCCGAGCGGGTCGGCGTTCCCATCACGATCCAGGCGAGCAGCTGTTCGCCTTCGTCGCAGAAAGCCTCCTGCAGCTCGGTGTCGCGGACCGAGGCGCCGCTCAGGCATTTGGCGCCGTAACCCATCAGGTGCAAGGCGTTGAGGAAGTTCATCAGGCCCGAGCCGACGCACAACCACTGCTCGATTTCCGGAATGTCGTCGACGCCGGCGCGAGCCCGGCCCACCAGGGCGAGCAGGGCCGGGCCGTTGTGGGCGCGGCTGCGAGCCTGTTCGATTTCGGCTTCGCTGCGGCCGCGGCGGCGCGCGCCCTGAGCAAAAAGCTCGCCCAGGCGGTCGCGCTGGCTGGCGTCGACGCGTACGAAGCGGAACGGCCTGAGTCCGCCGTGGTCGGGCGCGCGCAGCGCCACCCGGGTTGCCAGCAGCAGTTCGGCCGGGGTCGGCGCCGGTTCGGCAAGGTACTTGGGGCCGACCGAATAACGAAGGGCGAGGTGGTCGAGTACGTCAGCTGGGCTTGGGGTTTGAGGCACGTTGGGGTTCTCCTGACGGGACCGCCCGGCTAGCGTCCAAGAGGCAGGGGCGGCGGTCCGGTTCACGGTAGCGCTGAGTTTGCATCAAGTCGCCACCGCGAACTTGCCCGGGCCCCGGTCCTGACATGGGGTGCGGGGTAATCCCGCGGTTCGGGGAGGGTTTAGGCGAGTTTGAACACCTTGACCGCTTCGGCCAGTCTTGCCGCCTGCTGCTTGAGGCTGTCGGCTGCGGCGGCACTTTGTTCGACCAGGGCGGCGTTCTGTTGCGTCGCCTGGTCGAGCTGCATCACGGCTGCGCCGATCTGGGAGATGCCGCCGGCCTGCTCGGCGCTGGCCGAACTGATTTCGCCGATCAGATCGGTGACCCGGCGCACCT
Organism: Pseudomonadota bacterium; assembly: GCA_023443095.1. Lineage (GTDB taxonomy): Bacteria > Pseudomonadota > Gammaproteobacteria > Burkholderiales > Burkholderiaceae_F > JAEZVV01. Next base: position 73,029 of record JAEZVV010000071.1, on the reverse strand, counting down.
GGAGCACGATCTCCTCCATGCTGCGGCCGGTGTTGTCGGCCAGCCGCGAACCCGCCTCGACCTTGTCCAGGCTGTCGTCGATCAAGCGCTTGATCTCCTTGGCGGCTTCGGCGCTGCGCTGAGCCAGACTGCGGACTTCGGTGGCGACCACGGCAAAACCGCGCCCCTGTTCGCCGGCGCGTGCGGCCTCGACCGCGGCGTTGAGAGCCAGGATGTTGGTCTGGAAAGCGATGCCGTCGATCGCTCCGATGATCTCGGTGATCCTGTGGCTGGCCGTGCTGATTTCATCCATCGTCGAGAGCATCTGGCGTGAGGCTTCCCCGCCTTCGGTCACCGCTTCGCTGGCGCGTACGGCCAGTTGGTTGGCCTGGCGCGCCGCGTCCGCGTTTTGCTTGACGATCGATGTCAGCTGCTCCATCGAGGCGGCGGTTTCCTGCAGGTTCGAGGCCTGCTCTTCGGTGCGCTGGCTGAGGTCGACGTTGCCCAGCGCGATTTCCTCCGAGCTGCTGGCGATGTTGTCGGTTCCCAGCCGGACTTCGCCCACCACTTTGGCGAGGCTTTCGTTCATCGATTTGAGGGCGGCGAGCAACTGACCGGTTTCGTCGTGGCGGTCGATTTCGATGCGGGACGTGAGGTCGCCGGCAGCGACGGTTTTCGCTACCGCCACCGCCTGGTGGATGGGGACCGTGATCGAGCGCGTCACGGTCCAGGCCAGCACGATGCCGAGCACGGCGGTGATGGCTGCGATCCCCAGCATCAGGCGGGCGTCGGCGGCGGCCAGCGCGCGCGCCCTTTCGCTGTTGGCGCTCATCTGCGCGGTCGTGGCTGTGAGCAGTTCATCGATAGCCTGGGTGTAGGCAGCTTGGCGGGGCCTGACTTCGGCCAGCAGGACCCGCGTGGCTTCGGCGTCCTGATTGGCGCGGGCCAGCGCCAAGGCGCGGTTGTTGGCTTCGGCGTAGGGGCCGCGGGTCTCGAGCGCGGCATCGAGCAGGCGCCGTTCTTCCGGATTCGAGCTCAAGGTCTCGAGCCGGTTCAGCAGCTCGACCGTGCCGGCCCGCGTGGCCTCGATCCGGTGCGCCTCGTCGGCGATGGCTTGCTCGTTGTCAACCAGCACGATGTTGCGCACCCCCAGAGCCACCGCAGCCAGGTTGTGTTTGATGTCGTTGAGCAGCATCACCTGCGTGGTGGAGTGACCAACCAAGTCGTCAAGAACGTTGTCGAGTCTCGTGATCTGGGCGCTCGCAAACAAAGCGACCACGAGCGACGACGCAATGAGAACGCCGGACATCAAAACCAGTCGGGTGCCGATCTTCAAGTGCTTGAGAAAGTTCATGCGGGTTGCGTTTGGGTTGAGGGCAGCGGCGCGGCCCCTGCCTGGGTCTTCGGCGAGCAACGGGAAGTCAGTAGGGAAAGGCAAACCCGCTAGTGTGAGTGTTCGCTCGGAGCAATCGTGTCGGCACGGTGTGTGGCGGCAAGAAGCGGGTGGTGGTGCTGCCGGAGACATGCAAAATGCGGGGCATGAAACCGCGCGATCTCACTGACTTGGTTCTGCTGGGCGCCCTGTGGGGCGCTTCCTTTCTTTTCATGCGCATCGCCGCACCCGTCTTCGGGCCGGTTGCCTTGATCTCTGTGCGGGTGGGGTCGGCCGCGCTGCTTTTGCTGCCGATCCTGATGTGGCGCGGCGAGCTGGGGCTGGTGCGGCAGAAGTGGCAGGCAATCGCCTGGGTGGGCGTGATCAACTCGACCCTGCCATTCGTGCTTTTTGCCTATTCCACGCTCACCCTGACTGCGGGCATGGCGGCGATCCTCAACGCCACCGCGCCGATGTGGACCGCGCTGATCGCCTGGCTGTGGCTTGGCGACCGCCTGCCGCTCGCCCGTGTGGCAGGGCTGGTGGTGGGCCTGGGCGGGGTCGCGGTCCTGGTGTCGGACCGTGTCGGCCTGCGCGGCGACGGCCTGGCGGTCCTGCTGGCGATTGCTGCCGGGCTGGGAGCGACCCTGTGTTACGGCGTGGGCGCCAATCTCGCCCGGCGTTCCCTCGCCGGAGTGCCGGCCCTGGTCACGGCCGGCGGCAGCCTGATCGCCGCCACCGTGGTGCTGCTGCCGTTCGCCCTTTGGTTCTGGCCGGCCACACCGCCGGCGGCAGGCGACTGGGCGGCGGCGATTGCGCTCGGCCTCTTGTGCACGGCGCTCGCTTACCTGCTTTTCTTCCGCCTGATCGCGCGCGTCGGCGCCACCGGCGCGGTGAGCGTGACCTTCCTGATCCCGCTTTTCGCCGTGGTGTGGGGAGTGTTGTTCCTGGACGAAGGCCTGTCGATCAACATGGCGATCGGCGGCGACATCGTCCTTGCCGGGACCGCCTTGTCGACCGGGATTCTGCGCTGGCCGGCGCGCCGGCCCCCTAGAATCGGGACATGAAAAAGATCTGGGACATCTCGCCCCCGGTGTCTCCCGCGACGCCGGTCTTCCCGGGCGACACCCCGTATTCGCTGCGCTGGGCTTGGCAGATGGGCTCCGACTGTCCGGTCAACGTTTCCGAAATCCGGCTCTCGCCCCACATCGGCGCCCACGCCGACGCGCCGCTGCATGTCGATCCGGCCGGCGCCGGCATCGGCGAGGTGAGTCTGGTGCCCTACCTGGGACCGTGCCGGGTGATCCATGCGGTCGGAATCGGCGCCCTGATCCAGCCCGAGCATCTTCAGCATGCGCTGGCCGGCCTGCCGGCAAGGGTCCTGCTGCGCACCTACCGCAAGGCGCCGCGCGATCGCTGGGATCCGGACTTCACGGCCTTCGCTCCGGCCGCGCTCGAACTGCTGGCGGATCGCGGCGTGAAACTGGTCGGGCTCGACACACCTTCGGTCGACCCCGAAACCAGCACGACCCTGCCCAGCCACCAGGTGCTGCGGCACCATGGCCTCGCCGTGCTCGAAGGCCTGGTGCTCGACGAGGTGGCCGAAGGCGACTACGAGCTGATCGCTCTACCGCTCAGACTGGCCGGCCTCGATGCGAGCCCGGTGCGAGCCATCCTGCGCGAACTCTGAAGCCTCCCGACCCGGACCTCGACATGAAACCCGAAAGAATCCGCCTCGACGGCATCCCGCTGGTTCACGCCTTCGAGCGTGAGGTGTTGATCCGTTTTGCCCACTGCGATCCGGCGGGCATGGTGTTCTACCCGCAGTACCTGGTGATCCTCAACGGCCTGGTCGAAGACTGGGTGACCGAGGCGCTGGGCATCGGTTACGGCGAGCTGATCGGCTCGCGCCGGATCGGCCTGCCGACGGTGGGCCTGCAATGCGAGTTCCTCGGCCCGTCGCTGCTGGGCGAAACCTGCCGCTTCGGCCTGAGCGTCGAACACCTGGGCGGCAGTTCGATCCAGCTCGCGCTCGGCGTGCGCCGCGGCGACGAACTGAGGCTGAGGATGCGCCAGTCGCTGGTGGTGACTTCGCTCGAGACCCACCGGCCGATCCCGATCCCGGCCGACTTCCGCGCCGCGGCCGAGTCCTTCCTGCTGCCGGATCGCGATTGATCGGTATGGCCGCACTTTCTACCCGCTCCACCACGAGGTTTCCGATGTCGACGTCATCCGCCCGCTTCCAGTGGGACGATCCGCTTCAGCTCGAATCGCAGCTGAACGAAGACGAACGTTTGGTGCGTGACGCCGCGCACGCCTACGCCCAGAAAAAGCTTGCGCCGCGTGTGCTCGAGGCCTTCCGCCGGGAAACGACCGACCCGGTGATCTTCCGCGAGATGGGCGAGCTGGGTTTGCTCGGCGCGACCATTCCCGTCGAATACGGCGGAGCCGGCCTCAACTACGTTTCCTACGGCCTGATCGCACGCGAGGTCGAACGGGTCGATTCCGGCTACCGCTCGATGATGAGTGTGCAGAGCTCGCTCGTGATGGTGCCGATCTACGAGTTCGGCAGCGAAGACCAGCGTCGCCGCTACCTGCCCAAGCTTGCGAGCGGCGAGTGGGTCGGCTGTTTCGGACTGACCGAACCCAACCACGGCTCCGACCCCGGCAGCCTGGTCACCCGCGCGCGCAAAGTCGCCGGCGGCTACCGGCTCTCGGGCGCGAAGACCTGGATCACCAACAGCCCGATCGCCGACGTGTTCGTGGTCTGGGCCAAGGACGACGAGGGCGCCATCCGCGGCTTCATCCTCGAGCAAGGAATGAAAGGGCTCTCCGCGCCGGTCATCCACGGCAAGGTCGGGCTGCGTGCCAGCATCACCGGCGAGATCGTGATGGACGAGGTTTTCGTGCCCGAGGAAAACGCCTTTCCCGAGGTGCGCGGCCTGAAAGGGCCGTTCACCTGCTTGAACAGCGCCCGCTACGGCATCGCCTGGGGCGCGCTCGGCGCGGCCGAGAGCTGCTGGTTCACCGCCCGCCAATACGTGCTCGACCGCTCCCAGTTCGGCCGCCCGCTCGCTGCCAACCAGCTGATCCAGAAGAAGCTCGCCGACATGCAGACTGAAATTTCGCTCGGTCTGCAAGGCTGTTTGCGCCTGGGCCGGATGAAGGACGACGGCACCGCCGCGGTCGAAATCACCAGCCTCATGAAACGCAACAGCTGCGGCAAGGCGCTCGACGTTGCGCGACTGGCGCGCGACATGCTGGGCGGCAACGGCATCAGCGACGAGTTCGGCATTGCGCGCCACCTGGTCAACCTGGAAGTGGTGAACACTTACGAAGGCACCCACGACATCCACGCCTTGATCCTCGGCCGCGCGCAGACCGGGATCCAGGCCTTCTGCTGATGAGTGTCGCCGTGATCGAACTCGACACTCCCCGCTTGCGGCTGCGCCGCTGGCGGACGGCCGACCGCGAGCCTTTCGCCGCACTCAACGCCGATCCGGAGGTGATGGAGTTTTTCCCCTCGCCGCTGGCGCGGGCCGAAAGCGACGCGCTCGCCGATCGCATCGAGGCCGCGTTCGAGCTCCAGGGTTGGGGCTTCTGGGCAGTCGAATCGAAAGCGGGCGGCGATTTCATCGGTTTCGTCGGCCTGGCCGTGCCGCGGGCCGATCTGCCGTTTTCGCCCTGCGTCGAGGTCGGCTGGCGCCTGGCGCGCGAGCACTGGGGACAGGGGTATGCGAGCGAGGCGGCGCGGGCCGCCTTGAACGCCGGGTTCGAGCAGCTGGGGCTGGCGCAGATCGTGTCCTTCGCCGTGCTGGCCAACCGCCGCTCGCGCGCCGTGATGGAGCGTATCGGCATGGCCGACACCGGCGAGGATTTTGATCACCCGGCGCTGGCGGCGGACAGCCCCCTGCGGCGGCATTGCCTCTACCGCGTCACGCGGGCGCAATGGGCGGGGGGCGAAGACTCAGACCGCCTCTAGCAAGCGGTTCTGGTGTCAGCGAGTGGTAGCAGGGGCACGGCTTGCCCCCACAGGCGAGTCGCCACGGCCGCGATCCGTTCCGAGCTGTCGCTGCCCCAGAACTCCTCGTTGCCCACTTGTTCAGGGTCGGCCAGGGCGCCGGCGGCGGCCAGCCTTTCCTTGAGCACCCGGGCGACCGCGGCGCCGGGTTCGATTTGCTTGACGCCGGGGCCGGTCACCCGGGCGATGGTTTCGGCAAGGAAAGGGTAGTGGGTGCAACCCAGTACCAGGGTGTCGGCGCCCCGCGCCAGCAGGGGGGCGACGTAGCGGCGCACCAGGGCTACGGTTTCCGGGCTCGACATGTCGCCTGCCTCGACCCGCTCGACCCAGCCGGGGCAGGGCTGGCGCAGCAGCGTTGCGCGTTCGGAGAAACGGGCGGCGAGGCGCTGATACTTCTCGCTCGCCAAGGTGCGGGTGGTGGCGAGCACACCCACCACGTGGGACTCGCTCGTTGCCGCTGCTGGTTTGACGGCGGGTTCGATCCCGATCACGGGCAGGGTGTAGCGCTGCCGCAGCGCCGCGATCGCCACCGCAGTGGCAGTGTTGCAGGCGACCACGATCGCCTTGGCGCCGCGCCCGACCAGGAAGTCGGTGATTGCGACCGAACGCTCGATGATGAAGGCTTCGCTGCGATCTCCATAAGGGGCGTTGGCGGAGTCGGCGACATACACCAGGTGTTCGTGCGGCAGGGCCGAGCGGATCGCGCGCAGGACCGACAGGCCACCCAGGCCCGAGTCGAACACGCCGACGCAGGCGGATCCTGCGCTGCGGCTTGCGGGGAGTCCGTTCATTGCGGTTTGCCGCGGCGCGGCCGCCATTCGCTTACCACCACGGCGAAGACGATCAAGGCGCCGCCGAGCAGGCCGAGAGGCCCCAGGCGTTCGCCCGCGATGCGGCCGAACAGACCTGCCCACACCGGCTCGAGCGCGTAGATCAGGGTCGCGCGGGTGGCGCTCACGGTGCGCTGCGCCCAGTTGATCGCGAGCTGGATGAAGGCGAGCGCGGCGGCGAGGGCGGTGATGCTCGCCAGCAGGCCGGGCGTGAACTGCGGCGTGGCTTCGCCGGACAGCGCCGCACCCAGGCCGGCGAGCACGGCAACCACGCTCATCTGCACCAGGGTCAGCCGCGCCGGGTTGCAATGGCGGGCGTAGTGGCTCACGAGCAGAATTTCGGCGGCGATCGCCACCGCGCTCACCACCGTCAGCCATTCGCCGGTGCCGTTGGCCAGGCTCAGCTCGAACGGGTTGGCGAGCAGGACCATGCCGGCAAAGGCCAGGGCGATGCCGAGCCAGGCGGCTGCGTGCGGCTTGTGGCGCAGGAACAGGAACTGCAGCAGCGGCACGAAGGGCACATAGAGCGCGGTGAGAAAGGCCGAGGTGCTGCTGGGAATGAACTGCAGGCCGGCGGTCTGCAAGGTGTAGCCCAGAAACAGAGCCAGACCGATCAGGCTGCCTGCCACCCACTCGGTGCGGGTGATGTGCAGCGCCCGTCGACGCAGGTAGAGCGCGAAGAAAACCGCCGCCAGGCCAAATCGCATCGCCACCAGGTGGAAGGGTTCGGTCCACTGGAGGGCGAACTGGAGCAGCAGGAAGGTGCCGCCCCAGATCATCGTGATGAAGACGAGGATCGCTTCCGGGAAACGCGGGTGGCGGGCCGCGACGGCAGGCGTCGCGGCAGGGGCGTGAGAGGACATGAATCGGAGCAGGGCAACACGCTTGGGCGCGTCGCGGCAGAAGGTTCAGAGGCGTGGCAACCAGTCGTTGGGGGCAAAGCCGACGCTGACGGCAGCGTCGGCCCATTCGACCACCGGGCGCTTGATCAGGCTCGCGTGGGTCAGCATCAGGGCGCGGGCGCTGGCGGCGTCGACCACCGCGGCGCGAGTGGCTTCGTCGAGCTTGCGCCAGGTCGTGCCCTTGCGGTTGAGCAGAGCCTCCCAGCCGAGAGCGTCCAGCCAGGCATCGAGCCGTTCGGCGGGAAGGCCCTGCTTCTTGAAGTCGTGAAAGCGGAACTCCACGCCCTGTTCGGCCAGCCAGGCGCGGGCGCGCTTGACCGTGTCGCAGTTGGGAATGCCGTAGACCGTGAGGCTCATCGTCGGGGCCTCAGAAACGCTCGTCGTCGCGCAAATAGCGCCACTTGCCGACCGGCAGGTCGCCCAGGACGACGCGGCCGATACGAACGCGCTTCAGGCGCAGAACCTTGAGGCCGACCGCCTCGCACATGCGGCGGATCTGGCGCTTCTTGCCTTCCTTGAGAACGAAGAGCAGCTGGTCGTCGTTGATCCACTCGACGCGGGCGCGCTTGAGCTTTTCGCCGTCGAGTTCCAGGCCGAAGCGCAGCAGTTCGAGCGAGGCGGGCGAGAGCTGGTTGTTCGGGTTCTTCATCGCCACCCGGACCATGTATTCCTTGTCGATCTCGCTGTCCTGGCCGATCAGCTGCTTGGCCACGCGGCCGTCCTGGGTGAGGATCAAGAGGCCGACCGAATCGATGTCGAGCCGGCCCGCGGGCACCAGGCTCGTCAGGTGGCTGCGCTGGAAGCGGATGCCGGACGGGTCTTCGCGCCACTGGTTGTCGGGCGTGATCAAGACTCGTGCGGGTTCGTAGCCGTCTTCGGCCTGGCCGCTGACATAACCGACCGGCTTGTTGAGCACGATGGTGACCAGGCCCGCCTGCTGCTTGCGCGCCTGCGCGTCGAGCGTGATCTTCTGGCTCGGCATCACCCGGGTGCCGAGTTCGCTCACGACCTGGCCGTCGACGCTGACCCAGCCCTTGGCGATCCATTCGTCGGCCTCGCGGCGCGACGCCATGCCGAGTTCGCTCATCAGCTTGGACAGCCGCACGCCCAGGGTCTGCTCGGTGACGCTGCGGACCGGCCGTGCGGCCGGGCTGCGCGAGGCCACCGGGCGGCCGTAAGGCATGCCGGTGCGGGCGGGCTTGCCCCCCGGGCGGGCGCCTGCGCTCTTGCGAGCGGGCGAGGAGGGGCGGGGTCTGTTGTAAGCCATGAGCGTTTCTCCAACGTGTCAGGGCAGAATTGGAACACGTTCGGAGCTCGAACCGCGAATCGAGAGGGATTACCCGGGCAATGGGCGCGGCCGCTTGCCTTATGTCTCAGGCGGATGCGGCCATGAAGTCGTGCAGCGCGTCGTCGCGTGGTCCGAGTGTTATCTCGAGCGCCAGCAGATGTTTGACGTAGTGTGAAATCGCCAGTTCCTCGGTCATGCCGATCGCTCCGTGCAGCTGCATCGCCTGTTGGCCGATAGCCCGCAAGGCCTGGTGGGCAAGCACCTGCGCCGCCGCCAGAGTGCGGGGCGAGGCTGGCCGCAAGGCAGCGGCGAGCCAGATCGACTGGGCCATTTCATAGTCGACCAGCAGGTCGGCGAGACGGTGGGCCAGGGCCTGGAAACGCCCGATCGGCTGGCCGAACTGCTGGCGCGTGCGCAGGTAGTCGGCCGTGAGATCGAGAACGGTGCGCGCCAGGCCCAGGCCGCTGCCTATCCGTCCGATCGCCATCGCCGCCAGGCCACGCTGCCAGGCGTGGCGGGCCGGGTCGCCGCGCGCCAGGGCCGTGGCCAGGGCCGGGTCCCAGCGGACGGTGGCGCCGGGTGTGCCGTCGAACTGGCGGTAAGCGCTCAGGGCGGCGTCGCCGCGGCGAACCAGGAGCAGCGATTCGCCGTCGTAGCTCAGCAGCGCGTCGGCTGCCGCGGCCTGGGTGACGTTGGCGCCCGGGCTGGCGGCGGTCGGGCCGCTGGCGAGCGGAACCACGATCTGTTCGCCGCTGGCGATGGCGGCCAGGGTCTGCGCCGCGACTCCGCTCGCCGGGGCTTGCGCCAGCATGTGGGCGGCGCCGATCGCGCATTCGGCGAACGGTTCGATCAGCCAGCCGCGGCCAAGCGATTGCGCAACCAGGGCGGCGTCGATCAGGGGACGTTCGAGCCCGCCGTTGGAGGCCGGCACCAGCAGGGCAGTCAGACCCATCTCGGCGAGCTCGGACCAGAGTCGCGACCGCTCGGCGGGAGGGTGCGTTAGCAGTTCGCGGCGGTTCGAAAACCCGCCGCGTTGACGCGCCCAGCGGTCGCAGGAATCGAGCAGCATGTTCTGCTCGTCGGTGGTGGAGAAGTCCATGTCTGTCCTCGCAGCAGGGGCGACATCAGAGATCGAGCAGATGTTTGGCGATGATCGAGCGCTGGATCTCGTTGCTGCCGCCGTAGATCGTCAGCTTGCGCAAGTTGAGGTAGGTTGCCGTCGCCGGCACCGGGCGCCAGCCGCCGTCGCCGCGCTCGGCGGGCAGGGCAGCGGCGCCGCTGGCTTCGAGCACGAGTTCGCTGATGCGCTGGGCGATCTCCGAGCCCTTGATCTTGAGCATCGAGGCCTGGGGACCGGGATGGCCGCGCGTGCGCGCGGCGTCCAGCACGCGCAGGTTGAGCATCTCGAGTCCGAGCAGGTCGATTTCGGCTTGGGCGAGCCGCGCCGCAAACCCGGGCTCGGCCGCTAGCGGTGCGCCGCGGCACTGACTTGCCGCGGCCACGGCCTTGGCCCGCGCAAGCTCGCGTTTGCTGATGCCGATGTCGGCGATGCCGGTGCGCTCGTGTTCGAGCAGGTACTTCGCGATGCTCCAGCCCTGATTCTCGGCGCCGACCCGATTCGCAACCGGAACTTCGACCCGGTCGAAGAAAACCTCGTTGACCTCGCGGCTGCCGTCGAGCAAGGTGATCGGCCGCACCGTCACGCCGGGCGACCTCATATCGATCAGCAGGAAGCTGATGCCTTCCTGCTTCTTGGCGCCGGGATCGGTGCGCACCAGACAGAAAATCCAGTTGGCGTATTGCGCCAGCGTGGTCCAGGTCTTCTGGCCGTTGACGACATAGATCTCGCCACGGCGTTCGGCACGGGTCGAGAGTGCTGCAAGGTCGCTGCCGGCCCCCGGCTCCGAATAGCCCTGGCACCACCAGTCCAGGGCGCTGGGTATCCGCGGCAGGAAGCGGTGGCATTGCTCGGGGCTGCCGAACTTCATCAGGACCGGTCCCACCATTTTCAACCCGAAAGGCAGCTGGCGCGGAGCGCCGGCCAGCGCCGTCTCTTCCTCGAAGATATGCTGGAGGACCGGATCCCAACCGGTTCCGCCCCAGGCCAGGGGCCAGTTCGGAGCCCCCCAGCCGCGGGCAAAAAGCGCCTTTTGCCAACGGGTGATCGACTCGCTGTCGATCCGAGCCTCGGCCGGAACAGTGGCGCCGATGACGGCCGGAAGTTCGGCGGCGAGGAAGGCTTTGACTTCGGCGCGAAAGGCCTCTTCGGCCGGGGTGAAGTCCAGATCCATGTCGTCTCCTGTGACGCTCGTCACGGCGGGCGTGGGTCGGATGCCGCTCCCTATACTTCGGGCTCCGACCTCGTGTGGCACCGTGGCCGAGGCGCGCCGCCCAGGGCGCCGACCGACCCGACCGCCTTCCTTTCTCCCCGCCCTACCGCCGTGAACAGCACCGACCTTATTGGTTATTTCGCCGCCAGCCTCACCACTATCGCTTTTGTGCCGCAGGCCTGGCTCACCTGGAAAAGCCGCAAAGCCGAGGGCGTGTCGCTTGGGATGTACGCGATTTTCACGACTGGCGTCGCTGCCTGGCTGGTTTATGGCCTGCTTTTGGGCGCCTGGCCGGTTGTGGCCGCCAACACCATCACTCTGGCGCTTGCGTTTTTCATCCTGGTGATGAAGCTGCGTTTCGGTTGATTCAAGGGTTTGTCCGTAGTCGCCATTTGGCGGATACCTCTAATTTCTGGAGATCCGGGGCCGAAGTACGAAAGTCATGCCGGCGGTACTGCTTAGAGCCGGGGCCCCTAAGGCGGACTGAACGCGTCGTGGACCAGGAACTGGGGCGCGTTGAGTCCGTCTTTTTCTCGAAGAATCTTTATGAATCTCGGTCAGTTAAAGGTCGCTCAACGTCTGGCGTTGCTGGTGGCCCCCCTGCTTGTTTTTCTTGTCATCACCAATGGCATCGGCCTGATGGAGTTGCGCAAGATCGGCCATGATGCGGAGCAGATTGGCACCAATATGCTGCCCAGCGTCCGCACCCTAGGGCAGCTCGCCGACGCGACGGCCACCTATCGGACACGCGAGTTCCGCTTCATGATCGGGCACCAGCGAGGCAACGGCGATGTGGCTTTCGAACGCATCACCAAGAGTGACGCCGAGGTGGCGGCCGCGCTGAAAACTTATGCCGGCCTGGTCGACCCCAGTTCGCAGGAGGAGCGCAAGCTGTACGACGCTGTCGTGCAATCCTGGACCCAGTACAAGGAAGTCAGCGGCCGCGTGGTGCAACTGATCCGGCAAGGGCAGAGCGACCCGGCAGCGAACCTGATGGTGGGCGATGGCCAAAAGGCGCGAGATGCCCTGACTCAATCGATCGAGGCGCTGACGGCCTACAACGTGCGTGAATCGGATCGCATGTTGCTCGAGTCGAACCAGCGCTTGCAGAGAACCGTCGTCATCACTGCGCTCATCCTGCTCCTGGGTTTGACCGGCGGGGTGGTGTTCTCGCTCTGGATCTCGCGCTCGATGACCCGGCCTCTGGGCGAAGCGGTCGTGGCCGCCGACGCGGTGGCGCGTGGCGACCTCTCGATCGAGGTGCCGCAGGCCGAAGGCCGCGACGAACTGAGCGCGTTGCTGCGCTCCCTGCGCGCGATGGCGATCTCGCTGCGGTCGGTGGTGGGCGAAGTCCACGCCGGCGTGGCTTCGGTCAGCACGGCGAGCGGCGAAATCGCAGTCGGCAACCAGGACCTGTCGAGCCGGACCGAGTCCCAGGCCAGTTCCCTGCAAGAGACGGCCAGCGCGATGGAGGAACTCACCGTGACCGTCAAGGCCAGTGCGGAGACGGCGCGCGAAGCGAACCGCTTGGCGGCGGCGGCGTCGGACATCGCCCATCAGGGCGGGGCGGCGGTAGGGCAGGTGGTGACGACGATGGGATCGATCACCGAGTCGAGCCGCAAGATCGCCGAGATCATCGGCGTGATCGACGGCATCGCCTTCCAGACCAACATCCTGGCCTTGAACGCGGCGGTCGAAGCGGCGCGGGCGGGCGAGCAGGGGCGAGGTTTTGCCGTGGTGGCGGGCGAAGTCCGCACCCTGGCTCAGCGCAGCGCTCAGGCCGCGCGCGAGATCAAGAGCCTGATCTCGGACTCGGTCGACAAGGTCGCCAGCGGTTCGGCCCAGGTCGCCGAAGCGGGGCGCACCATGGACGAAATCGTGGTGCAGGCCAAACGCGTGAGCGACCTGATCGGCGAGATCAGCCAGAGCACGATGGAGCAGAGCTCGGGCATCACGCAGGTCAACCAGGCGGTGGCGGGGCTGGACCAGATGACCCAGCAAAACGCGGCCCTGGTCGAGCAAAGCGCGGCGGCGGCGCAAAGCCTCAAGGACCAGGCGCTGCGCCTGACCGAAGCGGTGGCGCGCTTCAAGCTGGAGCGCAGTGCGGCGATCTGATGCCGGCCCTAGCCAACGACAAGGGCGCCCGCGGGCGCCCTTGTCGTTGCTTGCTGCGGCGGATCAGGCGCCGAGCAGGGTGATGACGCGGTCGGAGAACAGCTTGCCGGTGGCAGCAGTGGGGTGGAGCTGGTCCCAGTAGAAATAGCTGCCGGGGTTGGCGCAGAGCGAACCGGCGGGTAGGGCGGCGCTGGGGGCCACGAAGCAGGCGGCCGTGCCGTTGGTGAAGCCGAGCGAGGCCGGGTTCTGCGCCGCCTGGGTGTTGAGCGGGAAAGTGTCGAAGGTCTTGAGGTTCAGCCCGGCCCACGACGAGGCAAAACCGTTGAACTGGGCTGCCAGGTTCTGGTTGAAGCCGAACGACAGCTGGGTGCCAGCGGTTGCGTTCGGGTTGTTCGGCGCCGCACCGTTGCCGGTCAGAAGCGGCGTGACCCCGAGGTTGGGAACGTTGACCACCAGGATCTGGCGCGCACCGGCGAAGTAGAGCTTGTTGACGATGCCGACGATGTCGGTCACCGCTGCCGTGGTCACGCGGGTGAAGTAGGCGGTCTGGTCCGAAGCCGGCACCTGGCCGGCGCCGACCGCGGCCACGAAGGCGGTTGCCGCCGCGTTGAAGTTGTTGCCGAAGGTGGTGGCATCGACCACGTACAAGGCCTTGGGGTCGGCGCGTTGGCCCGTGGTGGCGAAATACATGTCGAGCTGCTGCACCATCGAGGGCACGCCGCCGACCAGGGCCGGAGCCGTCGCCAGCGGCGCCGGCACGGCGCCGGTGCGGGCGCCGCCATACGCGTAGTTGGTGCCGCCCTTGAGCGAGGGGTTGACCGCGACCTTGTAGTTCGCCGCAACGTTCTGGATCCAGAGCGTGCCATTGGAGGCGACCCCGGTGGCATAGGGCGGGGGCGGGCAGCTGGTAGGCGTAGCGGCACAGACATTGCCCGTGTCCGAGATGCTCGCGCCGACGACCACCGCCTGGCTGTATTTCTGACCGGCCGCGGGCGGGTTGAAGACCGGGTCCCCATCGCCGCCGCAGGCGGCGAGCAGAACGGCGGTGCTCGAGGCTGCCAGCAAGCCCAGCAGACGGCGACGCGATTGTTCGAAATGCATTTTTTGTCTCCTTCGACTTGAACCGCTCCGTGGACGGAGCTTGGTCAAAGGATCATACGGAGCAAGCCAGGTGCGACAAGGGTAAATACTTGTCGCGTGGTGGGGCTGCAACAGACTCGAGGCCGATCTCCAGCGCCGCGCTGGCGGCGGGCGGTCAGCGTGCGGCAGCGCGTTCGAGACGGTCGTTGACCGCGGCCCAGGCGGGGGTGTCGGGCGACCGCGTGATGAGGATCAGTTCGGCGCCGGCGGCGTCGAGTTCGTGCAGCTGCGCGTAGAGCTTGCGCCCGTAGTCCTCGGCGCTGGCTTCGGCGAGCAGGCGCTTGACGACGTGGGCCGGGGCGTCGAGCAGGGACGCGGCAGGGGCGAGCACGGCCAGACGGGTGCCGCGCAACTGGTTGATCCGCGCCGGCAGTTCGCCGGGCGCGACCAGTTCGACCGGCGTTCGCGGCGCGTAATGGCTCTTCAAGCGGCCGGAGGCGCGCGGTGCGTCGGCGCCGGCATCGGGAACGGCCTGGCCCAGCGTCGCTTCGAGCATGGCGCGAGTCACCGAGCCATGGCGCAGCAAGCGCGGCGACTCCCCCGAGAGGTCGACGATGGTCGACTCGATGCCCACCGGGCAGGCGCCGCCATCGAGGATGAGGTCGACCTTGCCGGCCGGTTTTTCGCCAAGGTCGGCTCGTACATGGGCCGCGGTGGTCGGGCTGATGCGGCCGAAGCTGTTGGCGCTGGGGGCGGCCACGCCTTTGTGGCTGGCGCCGGCAAAAGCGGCGATCAGTGCGTGCGCCCAGGGATGGGACGGGCAGCGCAAGCCCACGGTGTCCTGGCCGCCGGTGACGAAGTCGCCGGCGCGGCTGCTGCGCTTGAGGACCATGGTCAAAGGCCCCGGCCAGAAAGCGGCAGCCAGGGTGCGCGCCGCGGCTGGCACCTCGCTCGCCCAGGCGTCGAGTGCCTCGGCGCCAGCCACGTGAACGATCACCGGGTGATCGGCGGGGCGACCCTTGGCGGCAAAGATGGCCCGCACCGCGTCAGCGTTGTCGGCGTCGGCCGCGAGGCCGTAGACCGTCTCGGTCGGCATCGCCACCAGACCGCCAGCGGCGAGGACCTCGGCGGCCTGGCCGATCTGCGCAGGGGCGAGCGGCGGAATCATGTCGCGGCGGGCAGGCCGAGGATGGCCGCGGCCTGGTTGGCGCGCTCCAGGGCTTGCGCCGGAGTCGAGCCCAGGCAGGTGATGTGCCCCATCTTGCGGCCGCGCCGCGCCTCGGTCTTGCCGTAGAGGTGGAGCTTGGCGCCGGGGATGGCGAGCACGCTCGCCCAGTCGGGCTCTCGCTGCGCCTCACCCTCGAACCACAGGTCGCCCAGGAGGTTGAGCATCACGGCGGGTGCGAGCTGGGTGGTGTCGCCCAGCGGCAGTCCGGCCATGACTCGCGCCTGCTGTTCGAACTGGCTGGTGGCGCAGGCGTCGATGGTGGCGTGGCCGCTGTTGTGCGGGCGCGGCGCCATCTCGTTGACGACCAGCGAACCGTCGGCGAGCACGAAGAACTCGACACACAGCACGCCGACGTAATCCATCTCGCGCGCGATTTTCATCGCGACTTCACGCGCACGCTGGGCCAGCGTCGCGTCGATGCGGGCGGGAAGGACGCTCACCGCCAGGATGCCGTCGCGGTGTTCGTTTTCCGAGACCGGAAAGCTCACGGTCTGGCCGTCGCGGCTGCGGCACACCACTACCGAGACTTCGAGCGCGAGCGGGAGCATCTTCTCGAGCACGCAGGGCACGCCGCCCAACTGGCGGAAGGCGGCGTGCAGCTCGGCCGAGGTCTTCACCCGAACCTGGCCCTTGCCGTCGTAACCGAGACGGGCCGACTTCAGGATGCCGGGCAGAAGTTTGGTACTGGCGCCGGCGCAGTCGGCCTCGGTGGCGACCACGGCATGGGGCGCGACCGGCGCGCCGCAGGCCGCGATGAACCGCTTCTCGGCGACGCGGTCCTGGGCGATCGCCACCGCCTCGGCGCCGGGGCTGACCTCGCAGTGGCGGGCCAGGAACTGCAGCGCGGCGGCCGGAACGTTTTCGAACTCGGTGGAGGCGGCGCGGCATTTTTCTGCGAGCTGCTGCAGGCCGCGCGGGTCGAGGTAATCGGCTTGGACATGGGCGTCAGCCACGGCCGCGGCCGGGCCGTCGGCGCCGGGGTCGAGCACACACACGCGGTAGCCCAGGCTTTGCGCGGCCATCGCGAACATGCGGCCGAGCTGGCCGCCGCCCAGAAGGCCCAGCCACTGGCCGGGGGCGATCGGAGTGTGCTGCGTCATGGCGGGCCTCAGAGCGGCAAGGTCATGTTGCGGGCCTTCTCGTTCTGAGTGGCACGGAACTGGGCCAGGCGCATGGCGAGGTCGGGGTTTTCTGCG
This sequence comes from Pseudomonadota bacterium, assembly GCA_023443095.1. GTDB lineage: Bacteria > Pseudomonadota > Gammaproteobacteria > Burkholderiales > Burkholderiaceae_F > JAEZVV01. The sequence goes on along the minus strand of JAEZVV010000071.1, from coordinate 56,688 downwards.
GCGAGCATGGCCACGGCAAAGAGGGCGGCATTGCCGGCGCCGGCTTCGCCGATGGCGAACGTGGCGACCGGGACGCCCTTGGGCATCTGAACGATAGACAGCAGCGAGTCTTCGCCGCGCAGGTACTTCGAAGGCACTGGCACGCCGAGTACCGGGATCACGGTCTTGGCGGCGATCATGCCCGGCAGGTGGGCCGCGCCGCCGGCGCCGGCGATGATCACGCGCAGGCCGCGGGTGCGGGCGCTTTCAGCGTAGTCGAACATCTCGTCGGGCATGCGGTGGGCGGAGAGCACCTGAGCCTCGAACGGCACTTCGAACTCCTTGAGCACGCTGCACGCGTGGCTCATCACGTCCCAATCGGAGTTGGAACCCATCACGACTCCCACCAGGGGCGTGGCTCGTGCAGCTGTGACCATCATCGTTCCCGCAAAAGGCCGGATTCTAAAGGCGTGCGGGGCAGGCTCCGAGCCTGCCCCGCACACGTGGGTATTTACCTGTGGCGCTCAGGCGGCGGGCAGATCGGCGCCGGTGAGCTTGACCAGCGCCTCGCGGTACTTGGCGGCGGTGGCAGCGACCACCTCGGGCGGCAGCGTGGGCGCAGGCGCGGTCTTGTTCCAGGGCTGGGTCTCGAGCCAGTCGCGCACAAACTGCTTGTCGTAGCTGGGCGGCGAGATGCCGACCTGGTACTGGTCGGCCGGCCAGAAGCGCGACGAATCGGGAGTGAGCACCTCGTCCATCAGGCGCAGGCGGCCATCGGCGTCGAGGCCGAACTCGAACTTGGTGTCGGCGATGATGATGCCGCGGGTGGCGGCGTAGTCGCTCGCCTTCCGGTAGAGCTCGATCGAAACAGTGCGGATTTGCTCGGCCAGTTCGGCGCCGACGGTGGCGATCACCTGGTCGAAGTTGATGTTTTCGTCGTGTTCGCCGAGCGCGGCCTTGGCGGCCGGGGTGAAGATGGGCTCGGGCAGCTTCTGCGCCATCTTCAGCCCGGGAGGCAGGGCGACGCCGCAGACGCTGCCCGTGGCCTGGTAGTCCTTCCAGCCGGAGCCGATCAGGTAGCCGCGCACCACGGCTTCGACCGGCAGGGGCTTCAATTTCATCGCCACCACCGAGCGGCCCCGCACCTGCGGCGCATCGGCCGCGCTCACGACCGAGGTCGGATCGATGCCGGTGAGGTGGTTGGGCACCACGTCCTTGAGCTTGTCGAACCAGAAGTTCGAGAGTGCGTTCAAGACTCGGCCCTTATCAGTGATCGGCTCGTCCAGCACAACGTCGAAGGCCGAGAGGCGGTCGCTGGTGATGATGAGCAGCTTGTCTTCGCCCACGGCCCAACTGTCGCGCACCTTGCCGCGATAAACGAGGGGAAGCGAAGTCAAATCGCTTTTGAGTAGTCCGGCCATGGCGCTTGAGTCCCTGCGGTCAAAAGCCGGATTTTACGTGCTTGGCGCGAGCTTTCAGGCGAAGCGGCTGATCAGGATGGCCGCCCAGACACCGGCTGCGAGCAACAAAGCCAGCAAAACAGCGGCCGAACCGAGGTCCTTGGCCTGTTTGGCGAGCGGGTGGATTTCGTGGCCGTGGCGGTCGATTGCGGCTTCAATGGCGGTGTTGAGCACTTCGACGATCAAGACCAGAACCACGACTCCGATCAGCAGGATTTTCTCGACCAGGGCGACGGGCAGCAGCAGCGCTACCGGGATCATAAGGCCGGCGAGGACCGCTTCCTGGCGGAACGCGTCTTCGCTTTTCCAGGCGGCAGCAAAGCCGTCGCGCGAGTACCTGAAGGCGTTGATCAGACGGCGCAGCCCGCGTTTGCCCTTGAGAGAGCGGCTGTCGTGGTGGGTGTGTTGCATGCCACCATCATAAAAGCCCGAGTCGGCGAGGCCCTGGCTACACTGGCCTTCCCCTTCTGTGGACCGCCCCGATCGCAGCTGCCATGCCAACTATCGATTACTCGCGTTTCCCTCGTTACGCCGAACTTGTCGACTACCTGCAGACCTTTGCGGCCGAACATCCGAACCTGATGGCACTGGAAGCGATTGGCCGCAGCCATGAGGGGCGCGAGATCTGGGTCGCCGCCATCACCAATCGGGCGACCGGCGCCGCGTCCGACAAGCCGGCGAGCTGGGTCGACGGCAATATCCACTCGGTCGAACTCACCGCCTCGCTTACCTGCCTATATTTTGTCGAGTATCTGCTCAAGGCTTACGGCCATGACGCCGACGTCACCCGCGCGCTCGATACCCGCGTCTTCTATGTCTGCCCTCGGCTCAATCCCGACGGCGCCGAGTGGGCGATCGCCGATTCGCCCAGGTTCGTCCGCTCCGCCACCCGCCGCTACCCTTTCGACGAAGAGCTTCACGAAGGATTGCTGGCGCAGGACATCGACGGCGACGGCCGCATCCTGCAGATGCGGGTGCTTGACCCCAACGGTCCATGGAAGAAACATCCCGACGAGCCGCAGCTGCTGGTGCGCCGCGACCCGATCGATCCTCCTGGCGGCGACTACTACCGGGTGATGAGCGAAGGTCTGATCGAGAACTTCGACGGCGTGAACATCGAGCTCGTCGGCGTCAACGGCAGTCAGCAAGGGCTGGACCTCAACCGGAACTTTCCGTCGAACTGGCGCCAGGAGCACCAGCAGCTCGGTGCCGGTCCCTACCCCACCAGCGAGCCCGAAGTGCGGGCCGTGGTCGAGTTTTTCATGGCCCACCCCAACATCGGCAACGGCACCAGCGTGCACACCTTCTCGGGGGTGTTGCTGCGGCCTTTCGGCTCGGCCGCCGATACCCAGATGCCGGCCGAGGACTTGTGGACCTACCAGACTGTCGGCAAGAAGGGCGAGGCGCTCACCGGTTATCCGGCGATCTCGATCTTTCACGAGTTCCAGTACATGCCGGGCGAGTTCATCAGCGGCTCGTTCGACTGGATCTACGAACATCTGGGGCGCTTCACCTGGACGATCGAGATCTGGAACCCTAAGCAGGAGGCCGGTATCGAGAACCGCGACTTCATCCACTGGTTCCGCGACCACCCGATAGCCGACGATCTCAAGGTTTATCGCTGGGCCCAGCGGGTGGCGCCGGGCGCGGGCCACCTCGACTGGAAGCCCTTCGATCATCCGCAACTGGGGCGGGTCGAGATCGGCGGCTGGAACCGCTTCGAGCTCTTTACCAATCCGCCTCCCGCGCTGCGCGAGAAGGAGATCGCCCGTTTCCCGCAGTGGTTGCTGTGGCAGGCGCTGATCCTGCCGCGGCTCGAGTTGACCCAAGCCAGTGCTGAGCGGATCGACGAGGACACTTGGCGGGTGCGCTTGGTGGTCGCCAACAGCGGATGGCTGCCAACGTATGTCACGAAGATGGCGCTTAGGAACCAGCAGACTCGCGGTGCGCTGGCGACGATCACCCTGCCGGCCGGCGCCGAGCTCCTGGCCGGCAAACCGCGGCTGGAGCTGGGGGAACTTGAGGGCTGGGCTTACGTCCATACCGGGATCAGCTTCTGGCAGGCCAAGAAACCCAGTGCCGAAAGGGCGCTGGCCGAGTGGATCGTCAAAGGCCGGGCGGGAGATGAACTCGAGTTCGAGTGCTGGCACGACCGCGCCGGGCGAGTCGGCGGGAAAGTGACTCTGGGTTAATGGCGGGCGGCAGAACGTCCGTCCAGTCGATATGAAGAGGGGCGGCATAGGCCGCCCCTTTGGCGCTTAAGAGCGAGGGCTTAAACCGAAGTCTTGCGACGACGGATCAGGCCCAGGCCGACGAGCGCCAAACCGGTCAGAGCGAGGCCGGCAGGCTCGGGGATGTTCACCACCGCGGCGACGTGGCCGATCAGGTTGGCCGTGTTGGTCGTTTGCTCCTGAGTCCAGTAGACCGGATTCGGGTTGGGAGCACCGATCTGCTGGAAGCCGTCGAGATAAAGCGTGTAGTCGATGCCGCCGACCTTGAAGGTCGATTGCTGCCCACCGACCGGGGTGATGGTGACTCGGTCGGCACAGCCGTTGATGTTCACGCCCACGCCGTTGGCTCCGCCGTCCGCGCAGGGGTTGTCTTCGTTCGGGGTTTCGAAGTGCGCCAGATTGAACAAATAAGTCTGGTTGAGGAACTTCGTGCCGTCGATGTCGATGTCACCCGTGATGCGCAGCTGGATGCTCGTGATCGATGTGCCCGCCGGAATGGGCTGGTTGATGTGTTGGAAGACCCCCACTTGGAAGGTCGGCGTCGCCGGCGGCACGTTCAGAAGAACGATATTGCCGTTGGTCGGGTCGAAGGTGTAACCGCTTTGGGGGTTCGCAGGGGTGGGCGGCCACAGCGCCGTGTCGACCAGACTGCCGGCCTGGTTGGTGATCGTGACATTGCCCGCCGGTACCGGGTTGAGCCAGTCGCTGCGCAGGTTGCTGATGGTGATGGTGGCCGACAATGCCGGAGCGGAAGCCGCAACCAGCGCCATTGCGATCAGAGTCTTCTTGAGGTTCATTTGGACCTCCCCTCCAGTTGGTGGACACATCGAGTACCGCGCTTATTCCTATGCACGAACGATGCCAGGGATAGAGGTCCTTTTAAATCAATGACTTGAAAAATCAGTCCGGCAAGCCTGTAAGGCGGATCGACAGCGGCCGGAAGAGGAGGGGCTCAGAGCCGCGCCGGCAGAGCTCCGCGCAGCGCGTTGCATACGAGCAGGTCCTGTGTATGTCCAAGGTCTGCCATTGTCAGGGTGCGTTCGCGTGCATCGAGATCGGCCAGCAGCTTGGCCCGCATCACCCCCGGCAGGAGCCCCGCCGTCAGTGGCGGCGTGAACCAGCGACCTTCCAGCTTGACAAAGACGTTGCAGCGTCCGCCTTCGGTCAGTTCGCCGCGATCATTGAAAAACAGGCAATCAAACGCCCCCTGGGCTTGCGCGGCGCGGATGGCGGCGTCGTAACTCGGGCGCAGCGAGGTCTTGTGGCCCAGCAGCAGGGAGTCCGCGGCGGGCAAGGGTGCGGTCGCGAGCAGCAAGCGGACCGGGCCTGCAGGTTGTGGTCCGCGCGGGCCGGACTGGAGTTTCAGCGTGCCGTCGTGGGCGAGGTCGAGCCGCACGCGCTGCGGGGGCTCGGCGGGCAGCGCCGCCAAGGCGGCGGCGATGGCCGTGCGGGTGGCGGGTTCGTCGAAGCCGAAGCCGAGTTCGAAAGCGCTGGTTGCCAGCCGTTTCAGATGGGCTTCGAGCAGGGGGATGCGGCCGCCTTCGGCGAGCATGGTTTCGAACAGGGTGAAGCCGGGGTCCAACGTGGTGGCGAAACGGGCTTTGGTGTGGGTCTCGTTCCATTCGGCGCCGGCGTCCGAGTCGATCACGATGCCGCCGCCCACTCCCAGTTGCGCTGCGCGCCGGCCGCCACGCTCGGGTCCCAAGGTGAGGGTGCGGATCGCTACCGACAGGCAGAAATCGCCGCATGAGCCGCTGCCCGCGGGATCGACCCAGCCGACCGCGCCGCAATAGAGGCCGCGCGGCGTGTTTTCGAGGCGGGCGATCAACTCCATCGTGTGGTGTTTGGGCGCGCCCGTGATCGAGCCGCAGGGGAACAAGGCTCGCAGCACCGCCGGCAGTTCGAGGCCGGGGCGCAGCCGGGCGGTGATGGTCGAGGTCATCTGGTGGACGGTGTGATAACTCTCGATCGCAAAGAGCTGCGGCACCTGCACCGAACCGGTTTCTGCTACGCGGCCGAGGTCGTTGCGCAGCAGGTCGACGATCATCAGGTTTTCGGCGCGGTTCTTGGCGTCGGTCGCCAGCCATTCGGCATTCGCCCGGTCTTGTCCCGGCTCAGCCGAGCGCGGCGCCGTGCCCTTCATGGGTCGAGTGAGGAGTTGTCCGGCTCGATGTTCGACGAAGAGTTCGGGCGAACACGACAGGACCCATTCGGTCTCGTCCCCCGCCGGCAGGCGGATCAGAGCACCAAAAGCGACGGGCTGCCGAGTTCGCAGTCGCCGGTAGAGCCCGATCGGTGAGCCAAAAGCGCGGCCATCCAGGCGGTAGGTGTAGTTGACTTGATAAGTCTCGCCTGCCGCGATCCAGTCGTGGATGCGGTCGACGGCGGCGCGGTACTCGGCTTCGGTGACGCCAGCCTGCCAGCAGCCGATGCCGGCAGGCGAGGCTTGGTCACTGCCGTCGGCGGTGGCGAGCCAGGCCTCGACGCCCCCTCGATCAAGGTGTTCGAGCGAAGCGAACATCAATATTCGCAGCGAGCTGGCATCGTTCGCGGCAAGTTTCTCATTGCCCGCTTGCAGCAGCTTGGCGCCCCATTCGTAGTCGGCCAGCAGAAGCGCGTGTTGGCCCTTCGCCTGATCGGCCTTTACCGCTGCCCAGACCGCGTCGAGTTGCGCCGGGTCGGTGCAGCGGTGCTCGCGTACGAAGCCGGTGTAGAGCCGGCCCCCTGGCGCACCCTCGCCGCGACTCGAGTCGAGCAGGGCGAAGGGGGCAAGGTCGACAGGCTTCATTGGGGCCATCCAAACGACGAAGGCGGCCCGAGGGCCGCCTTGTGGATCAAACCGACGCGGCTCAGTTGACGCGCTGCGCCAGTTCGCCGGCCTGGTAGCGGGCCGCCATGTCGACCAGGCTTACCGCCTTGATCTTGGCGCCCTGGCCTTCGCAGCCGAACTCCAGGTAGCGCTGCTTGCAGATCGCCTTGGCGGCGGCGCGCGCGGGCTTGAGGTAGTCGCGCGGATCGAAATGGCTGGGGTTTTCGAACAGGAACTTCCGGATCGCTGCCGTCATCGCCAGGCGGATGTCGGTGTCGATGTTGACCTTGCGCACGCCGTATTTGATCGCCTCCTGGATTTCCTCGACCGGAACGCCATAGGTTTCCTTCATGGCGCCGCCGTGTTCGCGGATGATCGCGAGCAGGTCTTGCGGGACGCTGGAGGAACCGTGCATCACCAGGTGGGTGTTGGGAATGCGGCCGTGGATCTCCTTGATGCGCTCGATCGCCAGGATGTCGCCGGTGGGCTTGCGCGTGAACTTGTACGCGCCGTGGCTGGTGCCGATGGCGATCGCCAGCGCGTCGAGCTGGGTGCGGGCGACGAAGTCGGCCGCCTGCGCGGGGTCGGTCAGCAGTTGGTCGCGGGTCATCACCGCTTCGGTGCCGTGGCCGTCTTCCTTGTCGCCCTGCATGGTCTCGAGCGAACCGAGGCAGCCCAGCTCACCTTCGACGCTCACGCCCTTGGCGTGGGCCATCGCCACCACCTTCTGGGTGACCGCGACGTTGTAGTCGTAGTCGGCGATGGTCTTGCCGTCTTCCTTGAGCGAGCCGTCCATCATGACCGACGAGAAGCCCAGGTTCATCGCGCCTTCGCACACGGCCGGGCTCTGGCCGTGGTCCTGGTGCATACACACCGGAATCTGCGGATACGACTCGACAGCGGCCTGGATCAGGTGCTTGAGGAAGGTCTCGCCGGCATACTTACGGGCGCCGGCCGAGGCTTGCATGATCACGGGCGCGCCGGTTTCGGACGCGGCTTCCATGATCGCCTGGACCTGCTCCAGATTGTTGACGTTGAACGCCGGGACGCCGTAGCCGTTGTCGGCCGCGTGATCCAGGAGTTGACGCATCGATACCAGCGCCATGTTTGCCTCTCCGCGCGTGAATGATTGGTGAGTGGGTTGACTCCCGCCATTGTAAGCGGGCCGGCAACCTTAGGCGACGCGGCCGCGCGCCAGGGGCGGATTCTTCGCGAAGTAGCGCTGGATGCCCTTCATGATCGCGCGGGCCATCTCGTCCTGATAGTCGTTGTCGCGCAGCCGGGCTTCTTCTTCCGGGTTGCTGATGAAGGCGGTCTCGACCAGGATCGAGGGAATGTCCGGGGCTTTCAGGACCGCAAACCCGGCCTGCTCGACCCGCGGCTTGTGCAGCTTGTTGATGCGTTCGAGCTCGCGCAGCACCGAAGCGCCGAACTTGAGGCTGTCGTTGATCTGCGCCGTGGTCGAGAGATCGAGCAGGACGCGCGCGAGTTGCTTGTCGTGGATGCCGAGGTTGACTCCGCCGATCAGGTCGGCGTCGTTTTCCCGCTTCGCCATCCAGGCGGCGGCGCTGCTGGTGGCGCCGCGTTCGGACAGGGCAAAAACCGAGGAGCCGCGCGCGTCGGGCTTGATCCACGCATCGGCGTGGATCGACACCAGCAGGTCGGCTTTCACCGCGCGGGCCTTGGCGACCCGTCGGTTCAAGGGCACGAAGTAATCGCCGTCGCGGGTGAGCGCTGCCCGCATCGAGGGCTGAGCGTCGATCATTGCGTGCAGGCGTTTGGCGATCGACAGCGTGACGTTTTTCTCGAAGGTGCCGGCGCGCCCGACGGCGCCCGGGTCTTCGCCGCCATGGCCGGGGTCGATCGCAATCGTCACCAGCCGCGCCATGCGCGGTCCCTTCGGTTCGCTGGGGGCGGGCCGGTCGCGCCGGGCATTGCGTTCCGCCTCGGCGATGGCGCGGCCGATCGGGTCGTCGTCCTCGGTCTCCGTCTCGGGCTTTTGCAGCAGCGCCATCAGCGGGTCGGCCGGGCGGGTCGGATAAAGGTCGAACACCAGCCGATGGCCATAAGGCCCTACCGGCGCCAGCGAAAAGACCTGCGGCTGGATGTCCTCCTTGAGTTCCATCACCAGCCGCACCACGCGCGGTTGGTACTGCCCTGCGCGCAGGCTCAGCACGTACGGATCGTTGGGGGAGACGCGCCCCACCAGCTCCTGCAGGCGGGCGTTGAGCTCCAGCCCCTCGATGTCGACCACCAGCCGCAGCTGTCCTTCGCGGATCACGAAGTGGCTGACCTTGAGCGGTTCGTCGTGTTCGAGCGTCAGCCGCGTGTAGTCGCGGGCCGGCCACATGCGCAGATCCAGCAGCTGGGCGCCGCGGGCGATGTGGAAGGGGGAGAGCGAGAGGACGAGCGAACCCGCGCCAGCGTGGATCAGGCGGCGGCGGGAGATTCCCAGGATTTCAGTGCTTCGCTCAGGCATGCTTGGCCAGTGGGAGTTCGCGCAAAGAGTCGGGCGACGCGGCCGTCGCCGGCCACGTCCAGTTCGATTTCGAGATCAGCCGCGGGCAGGCGCGGTCCGGCGCGGTTGGGCCATTCGACGGCCGTGATGTTGCCGGGCCCGAAGTTTTCGCGGAAACCCGCGGACGCAAATTCGGCTGGATCAGCGAACCGATAAAAATCAAAGTGATAGAAGTCTAAGCTCGAAACTTTATAAGCTTCAACTAGGGCGAAGCTAGGGCTTTTGATGGGGCCGCTCACGTTCAAGCCCCGCAGCAGAGCGCGGATCAGCGCAGTTTTGCCCGCACCCAGGTCGCCTTCGAGGCGAAAGTTGAAGCCCGCTTGCTCGATCGTGGAGAGCTGGGCGGCAAGCCCGGCGGCGAGCGCCCGTCCCAGGCGGGCGGTAGCTGTTTCGTCAGGCAGGACAAGTTCGGTCGTGCGGGACACCTAGAATCGGCTCATGAACGTCAAGGCCCCTCAGGATACCGGCAGTCGGTCGATCGACCTCGCTTCGCTCGCGACATCGCTCAAGCATTGGGGGCGTGAACTCGGTTTCGGCGCGGTGGCGATCGCGGGCATCGAGCTCGACCAGGCCTCGGCGCGGCTGCGCACCTGGCTCGCCGCCGGCCGCCACGGCGAGATGGACTACATGGCCCGCCACGCCGAACTACGCGCCGATCCGGGCCTGATACTGCCAGGCGCGCTACGGGTGATCACCGCACGCATGGACTATCTGCCGCGCTCGGCAGGGCCGGACTGGATCGAGCACGAAGCGCAACGCTTGGCTGACGGCGAAGCGGCGGCGGTCTCGATCTACGCCCGTGGCCGCGACTACCACAAGGTCTTGCGTGCCCGCCTGCAGCAGCTCGCCACCCGCATCGAACAAGTTGCCGGCCCCTACGGCTACCGCGTGGCCACCGACTCGGCGCCGGTGATGGAGGTGGAACTGGCTCAGGCCTCGGGGCTAGGCTGGCGCGGCAAACACACGCTGCTGCTGTCGCGCGAGGCCGGTTCGATGTTCTTCCTGGGCGAGATCCTGACCGACCTGCCGCTGCCCGCCGACGCCCCGGGCGATGCGCACTGCGGTTCGTGTTCGCGCTGCCTCGAGAGCTGTCCGACGCAGGCGATCACCGCGCCCTATCAGGTCGACGCGCGGCGCTGCATCTCCTACCTAACGATCGAACACCGCGGCGCGATTCCGGAAGAGTTCCGGGCCGCGATCGGCAACCGCGTCTACGGCTGCGACGACTGCCAGCTCGCCTGCCCATGGAACAAATATGCGCGCCGCGCCAGCACCCCCGACTTCGACGTGCGCCACGGGCTCGATGCCGCGACCCTGGTCGAGCTGTTTGCCTGGACCGAATCCGAGTTCGAGCAGCGCCACGCCGGCAGCGCGATCCGCCGCATCGGCCACGAGGCCTGGTTGCGCAATATCGCAATCGGACTGGGCAATGCGCCGCGCAGCGAGGCCGTGCTCGCAGCCTTGCGTGCACGAGCCGACGACGTTTCAGACCTGGTGCGCAGCCACGTGGCCTGGGCACTGGCGCGCCACGGCGAGTCGACTTAAGCGCTGCTGGCCGCCACCCACGCGGGCAGGGTGAACATCGCGAGTAGAGTCTGCACCGTGATGATCGCCGCCACCACCGGCCCGTGCCCGCCCATGCGAACGGCGAGGATGTAGCAGGTCGACGCCGTGGGCAGCGCGGCAAAGAGCACCAGCACCTGCAGTTCCAGCGTCGAGAGATGAGCCAGCAGTGCGAGCCCGAACGCCAGAGCCGGCACCAGTGCCAGCCGCACCGTGGCAAACCATGCAATCACCGGGCGGAAGCTGTTGGCGTCGGCAAAACGCAGGCCGGCACCGATGGCCAGCAGGCCGAGCGCAAGACTGGCGCTGCCCAACCGCTGCAGCAGCACCGTCGCTGGTTCGGGCAGGGTCAGACCGCTCAGGTTGAACGCAAGCCCCGCCGCCGTGGAAAGGATCAGCGGATTGCGCGCCAGTTCGCGCCAGACGTTCTGCCCGCCTTGCCCCGCCAGGCTGCTCACAGCCACCAGGTTGGCGATCGGCACCCACAGAGCGGTGAGCAAGGCCATCAGCGCCAGGCCTTCGGTGCCGTAAAGGCTCGATGCCAGGGCGAAGCCGACGAAAGAGTTGAAGCGGAACGCGGTCTGTACGCTCGAGGCGAAGATGTTTCCCGGCACCCGCAGCAGCGGGTGGCCGAGAAACCCGAGTGCAACGGCCCCGCCCATGGCGGCCAGGCCGGTGATCAGGAACCACTGGGTTGAGATCAGCGAAAATTTCGCCGTCCCGATCGCATGGAAAAGCAGCGGCGGAAACAGGACGAAATAAACCAGCTTCTCGACCCCGCTCCAGAAGCCGTCGGGAAAGCGAAGCCGCCGCGCGAGCAGGGCGCCGAGGGCGATCAGCGCGAAGTCGGGCAGCATGAGGAGTACGCCGTTCATGCGGGTTTGCTCTGTGTTGGATCCGCGCGTTCGGCGCGCCGCCAGAGTTCAAATTGCGAGAGTAAGCCAAGCTACCGTATACTTCGCCCTCTTCGCTGATGTAGCTCAGTTGGTAGAGCAACTGATTCGTAATCAGTAGGTCGGAGGTTCGATTCCTCTCATCAGCACCAAAGACCCGGAGGACTAGTGTTTTGTGGTGGAAGTTTCCCCACAAGAAACACTTTTCCCGCAAACGGCTCCGCGAGCTCATCTCGGCGGGGCCGTTTTTTTTCAGAGCGGTCCGCGTTAGGGTTTTGTGGTGATTGCGCTGGCGTAGCCGGGCCGCCCGGTAGGATGCTGCCGATGCCGCCCTGGACGTCCGCGACTATTAGCAGAACTTCGTCATTTTCATCGGTGCGCGGCTGAAGGGACGTGCACTCCGTTGACGATCGATGTCGCGTGAGGAAGTCAGTTTGTCGTCGGTCCTACTTCCGATCTTGAGATGGAACTCGTCCCCTCCTCGATAGCCCACGCCGCCGACCTCATCGGCGCGGCCGATGGTTTGCTCATCACCGCTGGCGCTGGCATGGGGGTTGACTCCGGGTTGCCCGACTTTCGCGGCGCCGCGGGGTTTTGGCGCGCCTACCCCGTTCTGGCAGCAGCGGGCATCCGCTTTCAAGACATCGCCGATCCCGCCCATTTCCGCGTTGATGCATCGCTCGCCTGGGGCTTTTATGGCCACCGGCTCAAGCTCTACCGCGACACCGTGCCGCATCCGGGATTTGCGACCCTGCGCCGCTGGGCCGAGGCCAAGCCGCTCGGCTCCTTTGTTTTCACCAGCAACGTTGATGGCCAGTTCCAAAAAGCCGGCTTGACCGAGGTGTGCGAGGCGCATGGCTCGATCCACCGCCTGCAGTGCATCGACGGTTGCCGCCAAGCGATCTGGCCGGCCGACAGTTTCCAGCCCGAGGTCGACGAGACGAGCTGCCGCCTGCTTAACGCTCCGCCGCGCTGCCCGCATTGCGGCGAGGTCGCACGCCCGAACATCCTGATGTTCAGTGACGAGGCTTGGGTGGCGCGGCGCACCGAAGGCCAGCGCTGGGAGTTGCGCGAATGGTTGGCGCAGGGCATGAACCTGGTGGCGATCGAAATCGGTGCCGGCACCGAGATTTCGACCGTGCGCGCATTTACCGAACACAGCGGCATGCCCTACCTGCGGATCAACCTGCGTGAGCCGCAGGTGAGGGGACGGCTGGGAACCGGCTTGGCAATGGGCGCTGCGGAAGCTCTGGCGCGGATCGACGCACGGCTGAACGCGAGCTGAAGGCTGCATGCGCGGGGCACCGTGAACCAGCCGGGCAGCTTGGCGCAGACCTTGACCGCGCCATTGTTTTCCAGTTGTCCAAAAACTCTCTGAGGTGTGCCAGACAGACAGGCTGGCTCGGCGTGGCGGGGACGCTTGCCGCCGGGGGTATGTCGAATACTTGATCGGGAGTAAGCCGACGACGGGACACCGGGCGGGTTCGCAGTCATGATCGCGCCGTTACCCCTGATCGGCGCGCGTGCCCGGCATCATTCTGAGGTTGGAGCGCGGCGGCCCCCTCGCTATGACCCCGTCCCCATCCGCTCCCGCCTGGCCCAAGGCGGTGATTTTCGATCTGCTCACCGCCTTGCTCGACTCCTGGACCGTATGGAACCGCGCCGCCGGCGGCGAGGCGAGCGGCCGCGCCTGGCGCGCCGAGTACCTGAGGCTCACCTACGGTTGCGGCGCTTACCGCCCTTACGAAGCGTTGGTGCTAGAGGCGGCCCGCAACACGGGGCTGCCCGACACAGCCGCTCGCGAACTCGAAGCGCTTTGGCACGAGTTGCCGGTCTGGAGCGGTGCGCGCGAGGCTCTGCTCGCCCTGCGGCCGGTGTGCAAGCTGGCGGTCGCGACCAACTGCTCGCAGCGCCTGGGAGCGGTCGCCGCCAGCCGCCTGGGAGTCGATTGGGACGCGGTGGTCACCGCCGAAGAGGCGGGCTTCTACAAACCCGACCCCCGGCCTTATCAGATGGTGCTGGATCGCCTAGGCCTGGCGGCGGACGAGGTGGCCTTTGTCGCGGGCTCGGGTTACGACCTGTTCGGCACCCAGCGGGTCGGGCTGCGCACCTACTGGCACAACCGGGTCGGCCTGGCACGCCCGGAGGGAGCGCCAGCGGCGGAAGTCGAATCTCCGATGCTCGACGGCCTGGTCGGCTGGTTGCGCAGCTTCTCGGCCCCGATCGCTCCGGCGGGAGACCGGCCGGCCTAGCCTCGCGATCTGAAGCTCGGTCAACATGAGGGTGTCCTCCGCGACCGTGACGCGTTTGTCGTGAGGGGCGGGCAGGCGGCGGAGATTCTCCGCCTGCCAGCGTCAGGCCTGGTGCACCCGGATGGGTTCAGCCCGGCCAGCCTTCGGTCCGCAAGGCCCGCGCCGCGACTGCCGGGTCAGGCTGGCCGCAGATTGCCGACACTACGGCCACGCCGTCGGCGCCGGCAGCGAGCAGCGGCGCGATGCGGCCGGCGCCGATGCCGCCGATCGCCACCACCGGCAAGGGCTTGGCCTGCATCAAGCGGGCAAAGGTCTCGAGCCCAATCACCGGGGCGGCGTCGGCTTTGGTGCCGGTGGCGAACACCGGCCCCACGCCCAGGTAATCGAGGCCGTTTGCCTCGACCGCGGCCATCTGCTCCGCGTTCGAGACCGACAGGCCCAACCACTTGCCCGGCCCGATCAGGCGGCGCACCTGCTCGGGCCGGATGTCCTGCTGGCCGACGTGCACGCCGGCCGCGTCGACCAGCAGGGCGACGTCGATATGGTCGTTGATGATCAGCGGCACTCGGTGTGGGTCGAGGGCGAGCTTGAGGCGGGTCGCCGCTTCGACCCATTGCCGCTTTTTCCACTGGGGCGCGCGCAGCTGGACCACGGTGACGCCACCGCCGACGGCAGCGAGCGCCGTGTTCACCATGCCGTCGAGCCCGCCGCAGAGTTCGGGGTCGAGCACCAGGTAGAGGGAAAGATCGAGCGCGGGTTTCATGTCGCTTCGCTCATCCAGTCTTCGGGCTTCATTCGGTAGATCGCATCGAGGAAAGCCGGCAGGAAGCTGCCCGGGCCTGCGGCGATCCGAGCCGCTTCTTCACCGGCGCGCGCCATCACGGCGCAGGCGGCCGCGGTGGCGGCAAGGCGGTCGGTCGCACCGGCGGTGAAGGCTGCGACTACGGCCGACAGCGCGCAGCCGGTGCCGACGACGCGGGTCATCAGCGGATGGCCGCCGCTCACGCTCCAGGTGAGCTCGCCATCGGTGACATAGTCGATCTCGCCGGTCACGGCGACTACCGCGCCGGTCTGGCGCGCGAGCTGCTGCGCGGCGCTCAGGGCGGCCGACGAGGTGGCGGTGCTGTCGACGCCCTTGCCGCTGGCCGCACCGCCCGTCAGGCTCAGGATTTCAGACGCGTTGCCGCGGATCGCCGCCGGTTTCTGCGTCATCAGCTCGCGCAGGGCGTCGCTGCGGTAGGCCAGGACGCCGGCGGCCACCGGGTCTAGCGTCCACGGGCGGCCGGCGGTGTTGGCAGCGGCGACCGCCCGCTGCATCGCGCGCAGGCGGGCCGGATACAAGGTGCCGACGTTGATCAGGAGCGCGCCAGCGATGGCGGCGAAATCCGAGACCTCTTCGTCGGCCACGATCATCGCGGGCGAGGCGCCGAGCGCAAGCAACACATTGGCCGTGATCGACTGCACCACTTCGTTGGTCAGACAATGTACCAGCGGTGCGGTGGTGCGCAGGCGGGTCAGTTCCGCAGCTACGCGTCGGCCGGGCAGTTCGATGACCGCGGGGGGCAAGTCTTGCATCTTGGTCTTCCTGTTTCTGTGGGCGGCGTCGCCGCCGCTAAGCCTTATGTCAGCCGCCCGCCCGTTTGACGGTTCGACCCTGCTGCTTGAGAAGGGTCACGACTTGATCGGCGTGGTCGCCCTGGATCTCGATCACCCCGTCCTTGGCCGTGCCGCCCGATCCGCAGGCTGCTTTCAGGCGTTTGGCCGCGTCGGCCAGAGCGAGTGGGTCCAGATCCATGCCCTTGATCACGGTGACACATTTGCCGCCCCGGCCCTTGGTTTCCCGGGACACGCGGACGATGCCGTCGCCCTGAGGCGCAGCCGCGGCCGCCTTGCATACACAGCTCGATTGCGGCTTGCCGCAGACCGGGCACATGCGGCCGAATTCGGTGGAATAGACCAGGCCTCCCAGAGCCTTTTTCATGATGCTTCCTTGGTGATGGCGGCGAGCGCGGCGTCGACGGTGGGCCAGGCCAGGCGCAGCCGCAGTTCGCGCCGCAGGCGTTGGTTGCCGACGCGGCGCGATTCGCTCATGAAAGACAGCAGTGCCGGGCTCACGACCCGGGCCAGCTCGGCGCGCGCCAGCCGCGGCGGCCGTGGCAGAGCGAAGGCATCGGCGACGCGGTCGAAATACTCGCCCATGGTTAGTTCGGAATCGTCGACCGCGTTGTAGACGCGGCTGGGCCGGCCGCGGGTCAGCGCAGCCAGGACCAGGCGGGCGAGGTCGTCGGCGTGGATGTGGTTGGTGAAAACGTCGTCGGCAGCGGCCAATGCGGGCGTGCCCGCGCGCAGGCGGTCGAGTGGCAGGCGGTCGTGGGCGTAGATGCCAGGCGCGCGCAGGATGCTGCTCATCAGCCGGCCGCGGCGACCGGCACGGCGCAGGACAAGTTCGGCTGCGACTCGGCGCCGGGCGCGTGCCGAGGCCGGGCGCACCGGCGTGGTTTCGGCCGTGGTCGCGCCCTGGCGGTCGCCGTAGACGCCGGTGGTGCTGACATAGACCAACTTCCCTGCGCGGCCGCCGAGGGCTGCGATCAGATGGCGGGTGCGCGGATCGCTTTCGCCGCCGTTGGGCGGTGGCGCGAGATGGATAACCCGCGTCGCGAACGGTGAAATCCGGGCGAGCGAAGCGCGCCGATCGAGGTCGACCACCATCGGCACCGCGCCGGCGGCGCGCAATTCACCTACACGGGCTGGGGTTGAGGTGAGGGCGAGGACGCGGAAACGGTCCTTGGCGCGTGCGAGAATCCTCCCGCCCACATCGCCGCAACCGACGATCAGCAGGCGCGGAGCGCCAAGCTTGGGGCGCCGCCATTTTTTGCTGTCATTGAGCATTCCGCCGATTATGTCCTGCCAGATCACGGTCCGAGCCACGGGCCATCAGTTCAGCGCCGACCCCACCGAAACGATACTCACCGCCGCCCTGCGCCAGGGAGTGGGCTTGCCCTATGGCTGCAAGAACGGCGCCTGCGGCAGCTGCAAGGGCACGGTGCTCGAAGGCGAAATCGAGCAGGGACCGCACGCGGCGCATGCCTTGAGCGCCGAGGAGAAGGCCGCCGGCAAGGCGCTTTTTTGCTGCGCCCATGCCCGGACCGACCTCGTGATCGAGGCGCGGGAGCTGAGTGGGATGGGGGATATCCCGGTGCGCAAGATGCCGGCACGCATCGTCAAGATTGAACGCCTGAGCGAGGACGTGGCGATCGTCTCGGTGCAGCTGCCCGCGGCCGAGCGCCTGCAGTACCGTGCCGGGCAGTACCTCGACTTCATCCTGCGCGACAACACCCGCCGCAGTTATTCGATCGCCACCCCGCCGCACGCCGACGGGACCTTGCAGTTCCACATCCGTCACATGCCGGGCGGGCGTTTCACCGACGCCTTGTTCGGCCTTGCTAAAGAGGGCCAGCCGGTCTTCAAAGAGCGCGACATCCTTCGCTGCGAAGGGCCGCTCGGCACATTCTTCCTGCGCGACGACAGGCAGCGGCCTATCGTCCTGCTCGCCAGCGGTACTGGTTTTGCGCCGATCAAGGCGATTGCCGAACACCTCTTCCACCAGGGCATCAACCGCGATACGCCGGTGCTGTTTTACTGGGGTGGGCGCCGCCCGCGCGACCTCTACCAGCATGCGCTGGTTCAGCAGTGGGTCGCCACGGAACCCAACTTCCGCTACGTGCCGGTGGTTTCCAATGCCCTGCCCGAAGACGGCTGGACCGGGCGCACCGGTTTTGTCCACCAGGCGGTGATGGCCGACCTGCCCGATCTCTCGGCCTACCAGGTCTATGCCTGCGGTGCGCCGGTCATGGTCGAGAACGCGCAGAAGGACTTCGTCGGCCGCTGCCGTCTGCCGGAGGACCAGTTCTTTGCCGATTCCTTCACCTCGCAGGCAGACTTGATTAACGCCGAGAGTTAAGCCTTGGCGCACCCCGACTTTCGTGCTGCAATCCAGTCCATGAACTCGACCTTCCTCGTCCGACGCCGCCGCCCCGCTGGGGGAGGCTGAATCGCGCGCGAAGAAACGACACCGGAAACCGGGGCCGCGCACGACGCGGCCTTTTTCTTTTTGAGGAGAACGGCATGAAGCTGGATGGATTCGAAGTCGGTGTGCTGATCGATATCGCCGCGCGCCCGCCGCTGGTGTTTGCCGGGGGCCGCGGCTCGTGGCTGAGCGAGTGCCTATGAAGATCCGGCAGCTTGAAACCGACGATGTCGTCGCCGTGGTCGAGCTCTGGCGCGCCGTGTTTCCCGAATACGTCGACCCGTCGCGACCGCAGCGCGACCCGCGTGCCAGCGCCGCGCGCAAACTCGCTCTGGCCGACGGTCTGTTCTGGGGTTGCGAAGTCGAGGGCCGCCTGGTGGCGACCGCAATGGCGGGCTGGGACGGCCACCGCGGCTGGCTGTATTCGGTGGGGGTCGATCCGGCCTGGCGCGGGCGGGGAATCGCCGCGCGCCTGGTCGAGCATGCCGAAGCGGAGCTGAAGCGGCTCGGCTGCCCCAAGCTCAATCTGCAGGTCTTGGAGAGCAACCACCGCGGGCGCGCTTTCTGGCGCGCCCTGGGCTACGAGCTGGACGAAGTGGTGAGCCTAGGCAAACGGCTATGAGGCTTACGCGGCCTCGCCGAGATAGGCTTCGCGCACCTTGGGGCTGGCGAGCAGCTCACGGGCGTCGCCGCTGAGGGTGATCAGCCCGGAATCCATCACGTAGCCGCGGTCGGCCGACTCGAGCGCGAGCAGCGCATTCTGCTCGACCAGCAGGATCGGGATCTTTTTGGCGTGGACCGAGCGGATCACCTCGAAGATCTTCTCGACCATGATCGGCGACAGGCCCATCGACGGTTCGTCGAGCACCAACAGCTTGGGCCGGCTCATGAGTGCGCGCGCCATCGCCAGCATCTGCTGCTCGCCGCCCGACAAGGTGCCCGAGAGCTGCTTGGCGCGTTCCTTCAGGCGCGGGAAGGTGGCGAACATCTCGTCCATGTCGCGCTTGATTTCGGCCGTGTCGTTGCGGATGAAAGCGCCCATCTGCAGGTTTTCGGTGACCGACATGCGTGCGAAAACGCCGCGGCCTTCAGGAACCATCGCCAGGCCGCGGGCGAGCAGTTCGTGCGACGCCTGGCCCTTGGAGGGCTGGCCCATGTAGTCGATCGCGCCCGACCACGCCTGGGTGCCGGTGATGGCCTTCAAGGTGGTGGTCTTGCCGGCGCCGTTGGCGCCGATCAAGGTGACAAGTTCGCCGGCGCGAACCTCGAGATTGACGCCCTTGACTGCCTGGATGCCACCGTAGGCGACCTTGAGATCGGTGACCTGGAGAACGACTTCGCTCATCGAACAACCTTTTGTATGGCACGAATCCCCTTCTCCGGCCGGAGAGGGACGGGGAGGGCGGAGTTGCCCGGGCCGCGGAAGACGGCGTGTAGGCGCTCCATCACGCCACCTTCGGTGCGTGGGCGGCGCCGAGATAGGCCTCGATCACCTTGGGGTGGCGCTGCACCTCGGCCGGTGCCCCCATGGCGATGATCTTGCCGTAGTCGAGCACGGTGACCCGGTTGCACAGGCCCATCACCAGCTTCACGTCGTGTTCGATCAGCAGGATGCTGATGCCGTCGGTCTGGATCCGTTCGAGCAGCTTGCGCAGGGTCAGCTTCTCGGTGGCGTTCATGCCGGCGGCGGGTTCGTCGAGCGCGAGCAGCTTGGGGTCGGTGGCGAGCGCCCGGGCGATTTCGAGCCGGCGCTGGTCACCGTAGGCCAGGGTGCGCGCCTGGTAGTCGGCATACTTGCGGATGCCGACATAGTCGAGCAGTTCGATGGCGCGCGCCTTGATTTCGGCTTCTTCGCGCCGCTGCGAAGGCAGCCGCAGCACCGCGCCGAGCGCGCCGGCCTTGGTGCGAACGTGGCGACCGACCATGACGTTTTCGAGCGCGGTCATCTCCGGGAACAGGCGGATGTTCTGGAAGGTGCGCGCGATGCCGGCCGCAGCGACCTTATGCACCTCGCTCGGGGTGTAGGGCTTGCCCCCGAGCACAAAGCTGCCCGAGTCCGGCGTGTAGAGCCCGGTGATGACGTTGAAAAACGTGGTCTTGCCGGCGCCGTTGGGCCCGATCAGGCCGTAGATCTGGCCGCGTTCGATTTCGATGCCGACATCGGAGAGCGCCTGCAGACCGCCGAAACGTTTGTTGACGCCGTTGACTTTGAGGATGGTCTCGCTCATCTCAGGCTCCCGCAGTGGCGGCCTTGCCGCCCTTGCCGCCGCCGAGTTTCTCGGACGGGTTGATGCCGTGATCGGGGGCGGGCCACAAGCCCTTGGGGCGGTACAACATGATCAGCACCATGGCCAGGCCGTAGATCAGCATGCGCAGCACTTCGGCGTCGACGATGACCTTGCCGAACAGCGCCATCTGGATCGGCTGCACGGTGTGGCGCAGGACCTCCGGGAACACCGCGAGCAGGACCGCGCCCAGGATCACGCCGGGAATGTGGCCGATGCCGCCCAGCACCACCATCGCCAGCACGATGATCGATTCCATCAGCGAAAAGCTCTCGGGCGAGACGAAGCCCTGGAAGGCCGAGAACATGGCGCCGGCCACGCCGCCGAAGGTCGCGCCGAGGGCGAAGGCGAGCAGCTTGACGTTGCGTATGTTGATTCCCATCGCCTTGGCGGCGATGTCGTCCTCTCGGATCGCCATCCAGGCGCGGCCGATGCGGGAGTTCTGCAAGCGGATGCAGATGACGATGGTGATGATCGCCAGCACCAGGAACAGGTAGTAGTACAGGTAGACCGAGGGCAGGGTCACGCCGAAGAGCGTGAGCGGCTTGGCGAGGCTCACTCCGCCGAAACTGATGGGGTCGATCAGGGTGATGCCCTGCGGGCCGTTGGTGATGTTGACCGGCGCGTTCAGGTTGTTCATGAAGATGCGGATGATCTCGCCGAAGCCGAGCGTGACGATCGCCAGATAGTCGCCGCGCAGCCGCAGCACCGGCGCCCCCAGCATGATGCCGAAGAAGGCCGCGAGGCCGGCGCCGAGCGGGACAACCATCCAGATCGAGTTGTGCAGGCCGTCGGGGAACATGGCCGCGATGGCCGGGAAGGTGCTGGTCAGGTGCGGGCTGGCGAGCAGCGCGTACATGTAGGCGCCGACTGCGTAGAACGCGATGTAGCCAAGGTCGAGCAGGCCGGCAAAGCCGACCACGATGTTGAGGCCGAGCGCGAGCATCACGTAGAGCAGGGCGAAGGCGGCGGCGCGCACCCAGGCGTTGCCGAGCTGGCCGACGACGAAGGGCAGGGCGATCAGGACGGCGGCGACCACGAAGGTGGCGGCGAAGGCCGCCGCCGGGTTGTCGCGCCACTTGGGGAAATACAGGTTCATGGTGCTTCCTTCAGGCGCGGTCGGCGACGCGTTCGCCCAAGAGACCCTGCGGGCGGAAGATCAGGACGATCACCAGGATCACGAAGGCGAATACGTCCTGGTAGTGCGAGCCCAGCACGCCGCCGGTGAGATCGCCGATGTAGCCCGCACCCAGCGCTTCGATCAGGCCGAGCAGCAGGCCGCCGACCATGGCTCCGGGGATGTTGCCGATTCCGCCCAGCACCGCGGCGGTGAAGGCCTTGAGACCGGGCAGAAAGCCCATCGAGAAGTGCACCACCGAGTAGGTGGCGCCGATCATCACTCCGGCCACTGCGGCCAGCGCCGCCCCGATGGCGAAGGTCTGCGCGATCACGAGGTTGGGGTTGACGCCCATCAGGCCGGCCACGCGCGGGTTCTCGGCGGTGGCGCGCATGGCGCGGCCGAGCTTGGTGCGGTTGACCAGCAGCATCAGCGCCACCATGAGGGCGGCCGACATCAGGATCACGATCAGCTTGGTGAGCGTGATGGTGGCGCCGCCGATGTCGAAGTTGAGCTGCGGGATCAGCTCCGGAAAGGTGCGGTAGTTGCGTCCCCAGACCATCATGCCGATCGTCTGTATCACGATCGACACACCGATCGCCGTGATCAGCGGCGCCAGGCGCGGTGCATTGCGCAGCGGACGGTAGGCGACGCGTTCGATCACGAGCGAGAGGATCACGCACACGGGAATCGCGGTGATCAGTCCGGCGCTCATCAGCAGCCAGGCCGGCATCTCGGGGTAGAGGCCCTTGAACAGCATGATCACCGACAGGGCGGTCATGGCGCCGACCATCAAGACGTCGCCGTGGGCGAAGTTGATCAGGTTGAGGATGCCGTAAACCATCGTGTAGCCGAGTGCGATCAGCGAATAGAGGCTGCCGAGCACGAGGCCGTTGATGATCTGTTGAATGAAAGTGTCCATCGCTACTCCAGCGGTGCGAGGGTTATCCCGCGCAGGGCGCATCCTAACAAGATCGAAAGCCAAAACCGGCCACAAAAAAAGAAGCGGCACCCTAAGGTGCCGCTTCCCGTGCCATGCCGGCTTAACGCGAGGTCGAGATGTATTCGAGCTTGCCGTCCTTGCCAACCTTGAACAGCGAGATCGCGCCGCCCTTGATGTCACCCTTTTCGTCGAAGGTGATGTTGCCGGTGAGCGCCGGCAGGTTGGTGGCGGGCACGGCCGCGGTCACTGCCGCACGGTCGGCCTTGCCGGCGCGCTTGATGGCGTCGGCGATCACGTACACCGCGTCGTACGAGTAGGGCGAATAGATCTGGACGTCCTGGTTGAACTTGGCCTTGTACTTGGTCTTGAACTCTTCGCCCTTGGCGAGCTTCTCGACCGCTTCGCCCGCCATCGAGCAATGCAGGACCTCGGCCGCGTCGCCGGCGAGCTTGACGAACTCGGGCGAGCAGGCGCCGTCGCCGGCAAGCAACACGCTCTTGATGCCGAGCTGCTTCATCTGCTTGGCCATCGGGCCGGCGGTGGCGTCCATGCCGCCGTACATGATCACTTCCGGCTTGCCGGCCTTGACCTTGGTGAGAATCGCGTTGAAGTCGGTCGCCTTGTCGTTGGTGAACTCGCGCGTCACCACCTTGATGCCGCCTTCCTTGGCGACCTTCTCGAACACATCGGCCAGGCCCTGGCCATAGGCGGTGCGGTCGTCGATGATCGCCACGGTCTTGGCCTTGAGCCCGTCCTTGGCGTAGTTGGCGAGCACCGAGCCCTGCTGGTTGTCGTTGGCCACCACGCGGAAGGTGGTCTTGAAGCCCTGGTCCGTGTATTTCGGGTTGGTCGCCGAAGGCGAAATCTGGGCCACGCTGGCGTCGGAATAGATCTTCGAGGCCGGGATCGTGGTGCCCGAGTTCAGGTGGCCGACCACGGCGATCACGCCCGCGTCGACCAGCTTCTGGGCGGCGATCGTGCCTTCCTTCGGGTCGGCCTTGTCGTCTTCGGCCACCAGCTCCAGCTTGTAGGTCTTGTCGCCGAGCTTGATGCCGCCGGCGGCGTTGATCTCGTCGACCGCCAGGCGGGCGCCGTTTTCATTGTCCTTGCCAAGGTGGGCGATGCCACCGGTCAGCGGGGCGACATGGCCGATCTTGATCACATCGGCCGGCGCGGCAGCGGCGGCGGGGGCCTTGGTTTCTTCCTTCTTCGCCGGCTCTTCCTTCTTGCCGCACGCGGCGAGCGCGACGGCGACAACGACGGCCAGCGGCGCCAGCTTGAACATGGGGTGCATCATCTAGCTCTCTCCTGGAAATGCTCGATCGAACGGTGGTGGATGGCGTTCGGCGCCGCGCAACGGACACACGAAACCAGTCGATTCTATCCCCGGGATAACCCCTGCATTGAAATTGGCCCTCGAAATCCGGTCGAACGCGTCACCGGCGCGACACTCGGGTTCGAGGCCGGGTTCGATTCGTGCCGGCCCTGGCTAGGTGCGACAAAAAGGGCGCCGCAGCGCCCTTTTCTTTGCCGGCGAACCGGCAGGCCTGGCGTCGGACTTACTGGGCGATCACCCACTTGGCCAGGGTGTCGGCCTCGGCGGCGTTGACTTGGGGGTTGGCGGGCATCGGGACCTGGCCCCAGGTGCCGACGCCACCTTCGCGGATCTTCTTCGCGAGGATGGTCACGGCGTCCTTGTTGCCCTTGTATTTGGCGGCGACGTCCTTGTAGGACGGGCCCACCAGCTTCTTGTCGACGGCGTGGCAGGCAAAGCAGTTCTTCTGCTTGGCGAGGTCCGGGGCGCTCTGGGCCAGGGCAGTGTTGCCGATGGCGAGCAGGCCAACGGTGGCAAGGGCTGCGGTGATTTTCATACAGACTCCATGTAAGAGGTCGGGCAAAGGGAGGGGAAGCCCGATGACTGCAGATACTAACGGAGGATCCCGCATATCGGTGCACAAGCCCGGTCGCGGCGCTTGCCGGATTCTTGTCCGGCGCGGTTATAGTGACTCGTATCACTCAGTCCTCGCGCGCTCGCACCATGTATCTCGTCTGGCTCGGCCTTGCCCTGATCGTGCTGAAACTGCTCAACGTCAGTTATGTCGGCGAACTCTCATGGTGGTGGATCGTGGCGCCGCTCGCGCTGGCCCTGGTCTGGTTCGAGTTTTTCGAACGCCGACTGGGCCTCGACAAGAAACGCGCGCACGACGAATACGACCAGGCGCGCCAGAACCGCTTCAAGCAGACCCTGATCCGCAACGACAAGCGCCGTTGATGCGGGGCCTGAAACAACGCCTCGCTGGTGAACGAACCCTGGCGGGCCTGGGCTAGGCCTAAAAAAAAGGGTTTCCGGAAAGGAGCGTGGGTGCCGGGGTATCAGGGGCACCGGGAGGCCGCAACGCCAAAACGGAATCCAGCGTGGGTGGCGCGGTGAGTCAGGATGTTGGTGGCCGCACCCCCGAAACGGAAAACGGCGTGGGTGGCCTCGGGACGGCGTCGCCCAATTTACCTAGCCATCGCTGATGCAGCGGCCCCCAAGAACGACCTCACCGTCGTCTGTTGGCGGGGTGACTTAGTTGATCTTCGGCGCTACGGTCAAGATTGCATCAATGACGCTCATCAACGTCGTGACACCCGAGCCCCGAAGGAAGGTTCCCAACTCCATGCTGAGAGACAGCGAAGCTTGGGTCATGTTGGCGGAGCCGAGGTAAGCAGCTCGGTCGTCTGACAAAACAATTTTCGCGTGGAATGTCTCATAACCGTTGCCGGGACGAGGCAGCCAGTAGCTGTGGACTGCGACATTCAGCCCAGTGAGCGACGGCAGAAGCGGATGGAGCGCAGGCGGAACCACGCCGTCGGGGCAGCGGGTTATGAGCACCCGGCGCGCAGTGACAGGCGTCGCTTGGAAAAGTGCCAGCATGTTGGTCGCGCCGCCGTAGTCGATGAACGGCGACAGAATCACGAAGCGCGTGTTCGCCTGATGGGCGAGGTGCAACAAGACGGGTTCGGTGTGCTCCAAGTCGGCTTCCGCCCAGCCGCGCTGGCGCAGCGAGTCACACAGACGGGATGGGTTGCCGGGCGGCGTGAGCACGATCTCGACCTGATTGGCATCGACGTGGACCTGCTCGCGGTACAGAGCGGCCGCTTCCAATGCCGTCGCCAGCATGGCGAAAAAACGTGGATCAGCGCCTGAAGACCATTCGACATCGCTACGACGGACGAAGAGCCCGAGGTCCGCACCCGCCGAGAGTACCTGCTCGACGGTCTTGCTACGAGATTCTGCCAGGCCGGAAGCGGTACAGATGTCGCGCAGCCGGAGTGTCCCGCTGAAGCGCTCGTCGGCCGCAGCCCGGCAAAGCGCGCCGGAAACAGCCGCCTGCGGGGCAAGCCGTAGGAACGCCTGCCGCAGCTCAGGAGACCAAGGCAGCATGGACGATGTCGAGGTACCCGGGAATGCGGTGGGTGCCCCCGTCCTCGCGCGGACGGGGACCGCCCCGCAGCACGCTGCGCGAGAGGAGCTGGTTCTGGGCGATGCACGACTGCTCCGGGATCAGGATGCAGTCCGGACAGGCGCCACCACGCTCCGCGCACAGGCTGCCCGAATTGCAGGCCAGCGTCGTCGGCTCGCCGATGTGGCGCAGAAAGTTGGCGTTGTCGTTTCGCCAGAGCGACGACAGGTTGCCTAGATCGAGCGTGGTGCCGCTGCGGTAGATGACGAAGGACAGGTCGGCCGGGAACAGGTACTCGCCAAGCGAGGTGGCATCGAGCCCCGAGAGTTCGGCTATGGCCCGCATCATCACGTGCGAATAGGTATGGAGCAGGGTGTAGGTGTAGTAGTAAGCGAGGGGGTCCTGTTCCCGATGCACGTTAGCAAGGAAACGCTGCATCGGCTGCGCCCGCTCCAAGAGCAGGGCGCCAAGCGGCACCTCGCCCGCTGGGTCCCACGTGAACATATCGGCGAGATTGAGACTGCCCAGCCATTGGTACACCATCGCTGGGTTGAGTCGCACGTAGAACGCTTCGTTCTCCTGCGTGATGACGTAGATTGGCGTGCGCGATGCTCCCTGTTCCATCTTCACGGGCGGGAACAGGTTGAGCCGTACCGGCATTCGGATGCGGTGTTTCTCGACGATGGGCGTCGCGCTGACTCGTGTAAAGCCGTACGTGAACTTGCACAACTTGAAGTTGCGAATGAGGCCCATGGTGTCCAGCCCCAGCCTGTCGAGCATCAGCCGCGTCGCGGCTTCCTGCTGTGCCTGCTCTGCCTCGTCCTTGGGCGCCAAGTCCTTGTCGAGTCGGTCGAAGTGGACGAAGGGCGAGCGCCCGGTCGCCTCCCGGGGCGCCTCCAAGTGATTCTGTTTCAGCGCCTCGTGTTCTACCACCAGCCGGTAGGGATCGTATCGCGCGTCGAAGTCGTTCTTGCGCTCGTCGATGCCGTTGATGAGCGCCACCGGAAGACTGTTTTTCTCGCGCACCAACCCCTCGGAATACCAACTATTTTCGATCTCGCGCAAATCGTCCTTGAGCGATTCGGCCATCTCGACGTAGAGCCCCGTCAGCGGCTGTGGGAGCTTCCCCAGCATCTCCGCCTTGAGCCTGAACCGGGCGAGCGACGCTGCGCCCTTCTCTGACTGCTTGAGGATGGTTTCGATCTCGCTCATCGACGGGCGGGCGCGGCCGAATCCGAAGCGCTGCGCGATGAAGTCCTTGAGGTCGTTTTGGCGGCTCGGGTCGAGCAAAGCCAGCAGGCCCTCTTGGTGGTCCGCGAACAAGATGAACTGATCAGCCTGCGGGTAGTAGGCTGCCGACGCCCGGTAGGACACCGGCTCCATGTGTGCCACTGCCGGCAAGCGGATGAAGTCCTCGCGCACGATGTCGAGCGTGTCGTGGTCGTTCTTCACCCAACCGTCGTGGTCCTCATGCTTGCACGCGGGGTTGGCGCAAACAAAGTACCAGCGACCGATGGCCGATTCGCTGTGCCGCGTCTCTAGCCGGAACTCATTGCCGCCGCACTGCCGACAGCGGTCGAACGGCTCCTGCACTTCCTTTGCGTTGTTGTCCCAGTACCACTTACCGGGACGCACTGGCTCCCAGTTGCCGGACCAGTGGACGAAGATCACATCGAGTTGACGCCAGTGGCAGTTGCCGGCGCTGTGCGAGCACTTTACGTTGAGCGCCGCGTCCTTGCGCGCGGCAAAGTCACGCACACTGCCGAAGTAGCGGTAGAGCCCGCAGTGGTTGCAGACGAAAGTTAGCGGCGCTGGGACGTAGCCCATGCGCTCGGGTGACAGGAACACGTAGCGCGAGCCATCTACCGGCCGCAGCCCGTTGTAGTTGCTGTTGATCAGCGACTGCGACACGCACTGTGAAGCGAGCACCGGCGGCCTTTTGCTGTCGTTGGGCCGGCAGTGCATCGCGGCGTTGAACCACGACTTCACCGCGTCCTCGAAGCGCATCACGATCTGGTGGCGTACCGTGGGCGAAATGTTGGCCTCTTGCAGACCGGCCTGCCCATCGGACTGGGCGAGGCAGGCGCCCAGCCCGCCCTCGAACGTGAAGAAGGCGCCGGGGGCGTACGCCGTCGCGAGCTGCCCCCATGAGCGGCTCATGGTGGGGGCGGTGCGTTCGCGACGCTCTTCGTTCTCGTCGTCGAAGCCGTGGATCGGCGCGGGGTTGGGGCTCATTCGCTTTCTCCTGCCTTGGCCGTGCCGTAACGGATGAAGTCCATGACGGCGATGACCTGCGCGTCGTGCAACCGGCCGCGACCGTCGGGATTCTCGTCGCTGCCGCCCCGGCGCAGAGTGCCGGCTTCATCCACGTCGCGCAGCGAGGTCATTGGCCGACGCAGCACATTCTGGTCGTTGAAATAGTTGAAGACGGCTGTGTTCTTGTAGGCCCCCATGCGCATCTCGTCCAAGAACGAGCGGATGTTCTCGCGCACCATGCGCTGGTAGTGCTCCTTGCCGTCGGGCGCGAAGTTGTCGGTGAGGCCAATTGCCAACTCGATGAAGTCGGTCACCATGTCCTCGAACGCCTTCTTGTCCTGTGCGTGCAGGTCGAGCACCTGCGCCACGTATTGCAACAGCCGCCACTTGCCCTTTTCGTCGTCCGGCAGGGTCATCAGTTCGCCCAGCGCAATGGCGCCGCACACCGCCGACTGGAAGAAGCTCGGCAGGACCCGCAACACTGCCCGCTCGGCCCAACGGTCGATGGCGGCCGGCTTCACCATCCGTTCCAAGAAGCGGTGGAAGATGTCGAACACCTCCACCACGTAGCGGTCGCGGCGGCGCTGCGGCGTCGGGATCAGGAGCGAAAAGCCGACGTGGCTGCGGCCGATCCGAGATGAGGCTTGGATGTACTCAGCTACGTCCGAGGGGAGGCCGGCGAAGAACATCGAGTTCAGTTCCTCGATGTCCACGCCGTGCGAAATAGCGGAGGTCGCGACGATGGAGCGCAACTCACCGTCGAGCGGTCGGAACGGCTGCCCTGGGTCGGGCCGGTTGCGTGTGGCCTCGACCGTGTTGTTGATCGCGCCCTGATCGACTGAGCCGGTGATCAGCTCTGCGCGCAGCCCATTGAAGGGCAACTGCAGAGCAGCATGGCGCTTGCGCGTCTCCTCCGCCTCGGCCGCTTGTATCTGGTCGCCGCCCTTCTTGTTGGTGACGTAGGTAAGGGCGACCCGGTGCAGGTCGATCAGAGTTGCCAGTTCGCTGGCGGTGGACGCCTGCAGCGCGTCCCGCAGGAACGTCTCAGTCACCGCCGGCGACAGGTGGCGCAGCAGGAGGTCGCGCGCCGCCGCGTGCTCGGTCGGATCGTCCGGGAGGAGTTGTCCCAGCAGACTGGTGACAATGGAGTGGAAGGTCGCCAGCACGGTTACGGAGGTCGCGGTGTGCGGCCGCCCGTTAGTCATGATTGCGCGGTAAAAACGGCCGGTCTTCGCCCGCAGTTCGACGAGGTCGGCCGGGAGCGCGGCGCGGCCCACCTCATCCGGCGGTTGCGGTCCGGCGTAGAACGAGCTGTAGATGTCCGGGCCCGGGTGCGGGAACTGTGTGGCCGGAATGTGGCGCTGGTAAAGGTGCTGCAACTGCCGCTCAGGGTCAGCCACAGTGGCCGAGGCGGCGATCACCTTGGCCCGGCGGCGCTTGCCGTGGGCGTCAGTCGCAATGACCCCGCGCTGCGCCTTTGCAAGCTCAGAAAACACGGCGTCGAGCGCCGACTCGAAGAGACCGGAGAAGCTACCCAGCGACTCGTCCAAGAGGTGCGCTTCGTCCTGCACGATCAGCGCCGGCTGCGGGTCGTGGAAGAGTTTTACCCCGCCGGCGTAGCACGGGTGAACAGCCTCGTAGCCGTGTGCGCCGGGCCCGTCAGCGAGATGCTTCAACGTCGGCATGTGCAGGCGTCCAGTGGTGACGTGGCGCCACGGCGCGGCGCCAAACATCGCAAGCACCTGGCGCAGCGTGGTCGCACTGTGGCCGATCATCGCCAGCTTATCGACGGTACCCAAGACCACCGCCGGCGCGAGGTCGTAGATGTCTTCGTCGCAGATGTAGAACGGCAGCGGTGTGCCCAGTCCGTTACGCTGGGAGAAGCACTTGGCGTTGAAGCACACGTGGGCCAGCGTGCCACCATCGGCGTCGCGCAGGCGCCGCAGGCCGGTCTCTCCGCCGCAGAACGGGCAGTGCGGCAGCTTGCGCCAAGCCTTCCGCGCGGCGGCGTAGTGAGCGTTGGCGTCCATCAGCTTGGCTTCGGAAACCTTTACCTCGTCCACGAACGGCACGTCCTTCACGCCTCGGTCGTTGTGGTGGTTGGGTGTGCTGCCGCTGCCGACCCAGAAACCGATGGCGAACGGCGCACCGGGGTAGTGGCGGGCCGCCCGCACCTGCTCGGCCTGCGCCAGCATGCGCGCCATCCGCTGCGACTGGTTCACGGTCAGAAGTCGGAGCGGGTAGCGCACGAGCGCGGTCACACCAAACGTCTTGCCGCGCAGCCGGTCGAAGAACAGGGTGAAGGCGAGCAAGCCGAAGAACGCTTCCGACTTGCCGCCGCCGGTGCTGAAGTAGAGCAGCGTCACACTGTCGTCGCGCTTCGGGTTGTAGTGGTGGCGGAACTCCGGCATCCGGGTAACCACCGCCGGCAGCGAAGCGAGGATGAACGCCAATTGGAACAGGTACCACTGGCCGTTGTCGTCGCCTCGCTGGCGCTGCATCAGGTTGGCCATGGTCTCGTTCATGGCTTGCCACGCTTCGTACGGAATGCCCTTGGGATCGGCCTGCGGGCCGGGCGCACTCCATTGGACGCGCGACTCTTCGAGGATCGCAATACCGGCGGCGATGGCCTCGGACTCCAGCGTCCACGCCTTGATGTGGGCCGCGAACGCCTCTTGCTCGCGCTTGGCCTCGGCCGCGTCCCGCGCGCCAGCCGTGGGGTCGATACGAGCAGGCAGCTCCGCGATCCACTTCTGGAACTCGGTCACGAGCGGTGAGAGTCCGGAGAGGTCCGGGGCCGTAGCCAACGCCCGCAGCCCGCACACCACGCCCGGATATGGGAGCGGACGCACGCGCGGCTGCACGAAGCGCGGCGCCCACGTCGTGCGCAGGCGCTTGTAGCCTTCGTCGGTCGCCAACTCCTCCACGCTGCCGTTGAAGCCTAGGGCCGGGTATGTGAGGTAGCGGTTGTAGCGGTAGGACGGCTCCACCCGGTCAAGCCGGAGGCTGCGGTGCGTGGCGACCGGCAGGTACACCTCGACTTCGGTCTGGAACAGCGCGTGCTCGATCCGGTCGCTGCCACGGACCACCGGCGTGCTGTGGTTCTCCAGAGCAAGGTGCAGGTTGAAGCGGGTCGGGTCGGTGTAGTCCACGACCACGTCGATGTCCCAGCAGGGCTTGATCTCGGGGACGTAGGGGTCGGCATTGCGCGCCCGCATGGCGGCGAGGTAGGCGTCCCAGTTGACGCGCTCGGACGCCTTCACCGTCTCGCCCTTGCGGAACACCCACAGCGCGCCGCCTGTGATCGGATCGGTGTCGGCGAGCCACGCCGCGATGCGATGCTGCACGTACTGTTCCATTGCCGCCTCGTTCGCCTCGATGGCGGCGGCACGCACATCCGGCGCTGCATACGGATCGAGCGTTAGAGGCGGCGGCTCCATTTCTAGGCGGAGCCACTTGGGCGGAGGTTCGACCACTTCGAAGAGGGCGTCACTGGCCGCATCGAATTCGAAGCTCTTCGCCCCGCCAGCAGCAGCCATCTCCTGCGCGCCGCCTTCATTTTCGGCATTGTTCTCCGGCGGCGGTGCCGCCTGCGCCTCCAGCGCCTGCGGCTGCATCCAGTCGCAATCAGGCACGCCCAGTTGCTTGCACGCCTTTGCGTATTCCTCGGCTTGGATGTCTTTCCACTGCGGGCACTTGCTGCGCGTTGCGTACTTGCTCTGCAGCGTCGCCCAGCGCGCGGCTAAGGCAGTTCGATAGACCGCAGCCAACTGCCCTCGCACGGCCGCATTGAGCTGCGGTAAGCGAAGTGCGCAGTCCGGACGCAGCAGGTCGGCAGCCGTTGGAAACACCCGCAGGTATACGGCGAAGCGCGGCTGCAGCGTGATCGTCCCTGTGCCGTGGGCGGCAACCTGCAGGTCGAGGCCGTGCGAGGAAATCCAGATCGGGCTCGTTACCTCGTCGCCGTCGTCAGTCTCCCGTTGGGGCAAGAGGAAGCCGGAGACAAACAGCCGGCTTGGCTGTGCGCCGTAGACAGCGACCCCGAATTCGCCGCTACCGGAACTGTGACCGAAGACGATGTTGCCAAGGGCGTCGGCGACCGCCTCCTTGAGCGACGTGGCGATGGCGTCGGGGTTGCTACGAACAGTTGGCATAGCGCGCGGGAGGATCGGTTGAAGTAGAGCGCCGTTTCAGGCGAAATTCGCAGCGATTTTTGGCTCGTCGTCTTCCGTAGGAGGCGCGACAACTACAAGGCGCGCCTCGACCACCTCGGCGACGTTGTGCAGCACGTTGGCGCGCAGGCTGTCCAGCATGGCTGGGGTGAGGCGGTCGTATGCAGCCGCCGCTTCCGGATCGAACAACACCCGAGCGTAGTGGTCGATCAGGTTCTGCCCATCGGAGATGCGGCTACCGCGTACCGGGCGCACTGCGCCCTGCCAGAAGTTGTTGATGTCCTTTGCGTCGAAACCCAGCGCCATCATGAACAGCCTAAAGGTCTCCTGATGCCGTGGTGCCTGTGGCATCAAATCAACGTAAGGCGTGTCCTCGGCCCGCTTCAGGTTGATCCAGTACCGAATGTTTGTGGCCGAAACTGTCTTCGCCTTCGGATCGAGCGCGATCATGGCGCCGTGAATGCCGCGCGCAGCGTCAGCGACGTTGCAGCCGGGGAATCGGGCCTGCACCGCGAGGCGCACTTGCGCGTGGTAGAGCCGCAGTATCTGTTCGTAGCGGTTTGCTTCGGCGAAGGTAATGCCTGCTAGCGCAAAGGTCGCTTCCGCCGCATCGCGCAACTCGTCCGACATGACGAAAAGTAGCCAGCCCGGGCGCAACTCCTCAGCGTGTGCCGCGCGGAAGCCCATGGTGCGACTGTCCCGGGCGGACGGGTCGTAGACATAGACCCGCGCGCCGCGCCCGCGCTGGATGTGGCGACCATCGTCGAGCACGATGTCCACGTAGTCGGTCGGCCAGCGCTCGCCGTCGTCACTCCCGCTGCTCCCTTCTCCATCGGAGCCTTTCGGCGGCAGGGTGATGAGTGGCGGCTCGTAGTCGTGACCGGGCGGGATACCGGTCAGCAGGCCCCGCACGGCTGCGATGGGGCCGCAAATCGCCCGCACACGCTCGAAGTACGGGGCGAAGCTCGGGTGCTGAAGTACCGGTTCTAGCGCATAGTTCGCGCTGACCGCGCTCTGTTGGGTAAGGAGAAAGTCCAGCGGACCCGGTAGGGTTGGTGTGGTGACCGTCCACCGCAGCAGCTCGGGCGACAGCGCACAGGCGACAACGTGCGTGGCCCACCCTGTCTCCACTTGCGGCCGGAGGTGGGTAACGCCGATAAAGCGGACTCGGTCTCGCAGCGGTTCGTTGGCCGGGTCGGCGTGGAAGAACTGGGAAGCAAGCTTGGCGTAGAACGGGTTGACTGTCAGCACCAGCACCCGAGCGTCGTTCCCGGCGCGGAGCTTGATGCGTGACACCAATGCTCGCGCGAGTGGAGTGCCGTCCTCGTGAGCGCGTAGAAGCTTGTCGGCGACATCGGCCCACTCGGCAAGGCGGGCCGCCAATTCAATGGGCACTTCCTTTGCGGCGTTCCGTAGCCGGGCACGATAGTCGATCCAGTCGAAATGTCGCCTCTGTTCGCTGTCGGCATGCGTCTCGTTGAGCCAGCCGTGCAACACCCCGGCCGAGGCTGGCAGATTGACCATTGTCTGCAGGTGCTTCGCGGCAGACTGCAACGCGGCGGCCGCCGGCTCGAAGCTTGCGAGATCGCGCCCCATTCGAAAGGCTTGGTTTAGGAGCCTCGCCGATTCCCGGTCGGTGATCTCGACGCTAATGACACTCGGTGCTGGGGCAACCGGAGGCTGATAGGGCTGCGGCTGCAAGCCGAGGTTGTTATCACGCTGGCACAGGCCCCGCGTCGGACCAATGCGAAAGTTGTGGCGCGCCTCTTCACGATTCAGCGCTGCACGCAGCATCAACATTTGCCGAGCGTCGTTTGTAAAGATCAGCACACCTGGTCCCTTGGCGCCAAACACCTCGTCAATCAACGCAAGCACGGCGCCGATTCGGCGCATCAGCTTCTCGGTGCGAGCGAACGACGACCGGGTCGCATCAAGCAGGATGACATTCAGCGAGCCCAACCTTTTCAGGTTTTTGAGAGCGTCCTCGATCTGACGCTTATTCATCTTGTGCGACAGCCCAAAGATGGCGTCAGGCACCGTCTGAGCCTGCCCTAGCACGGGCAGCACACGCTCTCGCAGGTCACGCTTGTAGGCGAGTCGCTTCAGCTTTTTCGAGAGGTGGTCAAGGTAGTGGCGGCCATAGTTGAGCTTTGCAATTTCAGTCCACTCGCCGGTCACGATGTCAAAGTGCGGCAGCAGTTCGTTGAGGCACGGCTGCAGACCCTCCGTCACTGCTTCCGCCCGCATGCTGTTGAGGGCGTAGAACATGAGGTCCTTCTCGTCGCAACGCTCTTTGGACAGAGCGCCCGGCGGGTTGCTCACAGACTGCACGTCCACGTGCATGGCGTCGATTTCGTCGCGATCTACGAACAGGTGGTTGAGCTCCCGGAACGAAGCCTTGGTGGCCGGGTAGAGCGCGGCCCGGAAACCTAGCTTGTAGCCATTGGCCCACCGTTCGAGGGTGGCAATGGAGTGAATAAGGGGCAGACAAGTAAGCGATCCCGGCCACAGAAGCAGCAGCTCGCGCGTACCGGATTGGGCAGCACGCAAATAGGCATCGACCGCTTCGGTCAGGGCCGCCGTCAAATGCTGTGGTAACGGCTTGCCTTTGCCCTCGGTCAGCAGCGACAGAATCGGCTGTCCCGCCAGCATGACTTCGGGCGCTTGGTTTGGTGCCGGCGCCTCGACCGCAGATGTTTTGGCAACATCTGCTGGCATGTCCGGCGGCACCTTGCGTCGCACACCAGAGCGTGAGGCCAGTTCCCTCTGACGCTTCAATGCAGCCTCGCGGTCTTTCAGCCGACGCGGCAGATTGTCACGCCCACCTCGGCCGTTCTGCCACGCGTTCATAGTGGCGCGCCTTGATGATTGGTCGAGTCGATGCCGTAACCTCGGAGCACCGCCGTATCAATGTCGGCTCCGGCTGCCAGCGCCTGCTCCACTAGCGAGGCATCAGGCATGGGCAGGTGCGACAGCTCGTAGGTGGACACGTTGGCCGATCCAGAGCGACAGCGGAACATCCGATCCACAGGCTCAGAGCCAAGGATGCGCACCAAGAGGTCCGGCGCAAGCGCATCCGGCCGTGTGGCGGTCAGAAAGATGACGTGATTCTCTCCGATCACTCCGTCATGAGTTTGCTGCAACTCAATGGGCACGGGGGCCGCCACGAATCGCCGCCGTTGGTCCGTCGAACTGACACGATGAAGCGCCACGCACGGAAGCCGAATTACCCCCTGAGCATTGCTGCTGGCGTCAAGGAAGCAGTCTGAGCGCCCTGCGCGTGGGAATGCGAGGCTACCGTCGGAGCGAATCTCGGCGGCACGCAGCATTGGCACCGCATGCTTGACTCCGGCCGCTTTGGCTTCAGCGTGGCTTGCATACAAGGCTCGCGTCTCTCGGAGCGGGACTACGTCGCCGATGCAGGGCTCGTAGCCGTAGTCGGCGAGACGCTGCCCGTTGCTGTGAGCGATAAGCGTAGCGTCGTCCGCATTGCGGGGGAGCACCCACGGCGCGCCAGTGGCCTGCAGGACGACCTTGCCGGCGGAGTGCCACCGCTGGTCGCTACTCGCGGCAAACACCTTGGTCCGCGTCGGGCGATTTAGAAGAGGGGCAAAGGTGCTGATTGCCGTGTCCTGCTGCACACCCAGGAAGACTCCGAGCCGCTGTTCAACGATGTCGATGCTCGCTACTCGCCGCTGGGTCGCAAGATGCTGCCGCAGTGGGACAAATGAACGCCCCGAAAGGAAGCTCATCGGTGTCAGCAGGCCAGCGACACCCATCGGAGAAAGCAGGTTCAGCGACCGGGCCATGAACATGTTGTACAGGTTCGGTTGAAAGTAGACCAACCGCTGGAGCTTGGCCGGAAGCTCGGCGGCTTCCTCACTCGTGAGCTTGCGGTAAGGCGGATTGCAGATCACGG
This sequence comes from Pseudomonadota bacterium, assembly GCA_023443095.1. Classification (GTDB taxonomy): domain Bacteria; phylum Pseudomonadota; class Gammaproteobacteria; order Burkholderiales; family Burkholderiaceae_F; genus JAEZVV01. The sequence continues at coordinate 20,818 of JAEZVV010000071.1, read as the reverse complement.
CATCAAAGCGCTCCGACAGGATGGCAGGGCGCCCCATAGCGTTCCCAACGATGACCCTGAGCTTCGGCAACCGGCCTGCTGCGACGATCCACGGGTAGAGCGCCATGCCGACAAAGGTGACCGACAGCTTCGCGAGAAAGCGCTCGATCTCGATCCCGTGCAGGTGGCTCTCAACATGGACCAGCACCTGATTGGCAGTGGCGCCGGTCGCCGCGACCCGCTGCGCCATGCGCAACCCCGCAGGCGCCAAGAAGGCGGCGCCACCGCAGGCAATGTCGATCACGCGTGCCGCTCCCCAGTTCACGCCAGCCCGCTCCATCTGGTCGAGGAGTCGTTCGCCCATCATCGGTGGTGTAAAGAACATGGCCCGCTTCCGCCGAAACTCGGGCAGAACCAACTGCGCGTACGCGGAACTCACCCAAAAACCGATCTCGGCAACATTCATGGGCACAAGCCAGCGCACAAAATTCGCCACCGCCGGGTGCGACTGAACAGCTTTGCTGCTAGTCAACCGAACCAACAGCGGGTAACGCTCATCCAACACTGCATTGAGTACGGCCGCGACTACACGCTCTGGCGTTTTCCCTGCGCGGACGACCCCCTGCAACGCTCGCAGAAGAGCAGGAAATTTGGCCTTTTCACGGGGAAGCATTGGTTCTTGGTTAGTTTGGATTGTCTAAAGCTCACCCGATGAGCCTCGGCCGCTATTCCTTTGTCGCCCGCACTGTTCGTTTCCGCGCGACCGAAATTCCATTGGACTCGCAGTGCCGCAGGATCAGCACCTCCACCATGTTGGCCATGCTGCGGTGGTCTTTCTCGGCAGCCGCGCGCAACAACTCTCTGATGCTCTCCGGCACGCGCAGCGTGACGGTGACGGACGACTCTTTCGCCATGTTCGCTCCGGTGATAGTATGAAGCAAAACGCCTACCAGTTGCGTACGGTTTGCATTCAATCAGTCACAGCATAACAGCGCGACCGCAGGCAGACCAAGGGGGCGTGGCTCGATGCCGGAGGGTGAGCGATGGCAGACAGTTTCGGAGGGCGCGACCTGCTCGGTCTGCCCTCGCTGAGCTTCATGGAGATGGGATCGGCGCCGGACGCCCCGTACTCGCTGGTCCGCGTCAAGGCGAGCGCACCGCCTTCGGCCTGCCGCCACTGCGGCGCCAGCGCCTTTGTCGGGCACGGCACCTCACAGCAGGAAGTGGCCGACACCCCAACGTTCGGCAAGCCGCTCAAGCTCGTTCTGACGCGCCACCGGTATCTGTGTGTCAAGTGCGGCAAGACCTTTCACGAGCGGCTAGAGGACATTCACGAGGACCGGTTGGCGACCAAGCGGCTCGTCGAGTTCGTCGAGAAGCACGGTCTGCGCCTCACCTTCGAGGAAGTCTCCCGGCAGACCGGGATTGATCCCCGCACGGTGCGAAACATCGTCGATGAGCGCATCCACGTGCTGGAAGCACAGCACATGCCTACGACGCCGCGCGTGCTCGGGATCGACGAGGTCAAGATCGGGAAGGGCTACCTCGGCGTGATCACGAACGTCGAAGCCAATACCTTCGTTGAGCTGTTGCCGGGCCGCACTAAGAAGCATCTGGACGCCTACTTCACGGCGATGGCGGACAAGCACAAGGTGGAGGTCGTCGTGACCGACCTCTGGAATGCCTACCGCCAGATGGCCGCGACCTACTTCCCGCACGCTCCGGTCGTCGCCGACAAGTTCCACGTCATGCGCATGGCGGTCGAGGCCGTGGAAACGCTCCGCAAGCACATTCGGAAGACCGAACTGAAGGGCAAGGAGGCGCGGACGGAGCGCCTGTCGCTCAAGGATGAGCGCCACCTGCTGCTCAAGCGCGAAGCCAAGCTCGATCCGAGCGAACTGGCGGTTCTCGACAGGCTGCGAACCAAGTACCCGTTGCTCGGCGTCGCACAGGCGGCCAAGGAGGCGTTCTTCGACATCTACGATGCCCCCAGCCGCGCGGCCGCCGAGAGGGAGTTCGAGACGTGGAAGCGGACGCTGGACCCTCGGGTGGCGCACTGGTTCAGGCGCCTCGCCTGCGACGTGGACAACTGGCACCAGCACGTCTTCGCGGTGTTCGACTACCCGTTCACCAACGGGTACACGGAGTCGCTCAATCGCTTTATCAAGGACTCCAATCGGATCACCCGAGGCCAGAGCTTCCGCATTCTGCGGGCGCGGCTGCTGTACCATAATCTCGCCAAGATCGAGGAGCGCGTCATGGTCCGCAAGCGCGTCAAGACTCCATCCTCTCCATCGGAGCCCGCCGAGGCAACCATGGACTTCTTTGCCCCCTCAGCCATCAAGACCATCCGCCGGCCCACACGGGAGCGGTACGAGGAAGTGGTCGAAGTCCGCTGGCTTGGCGCCCACATCCCCACGCTCTGCGACCTCATCGAGGCGGGCGAGTTCGACTGAACCCGGGGCGTCTCTCCCACCCCCGGTTCCGGATACCCAAAAAAAAAGCCGCTCCGGGGAGCGGCCTGGATGCAGCGGGCACGCGGCCCGCTGCAGGTTCAGTCGTCGAGCAGCGCCGGGTCGCGCACCGCACCCTTGTCGGCCGACATGACCAGCTTGGCGTAGGCCTTGAGCGCCGCCGACACCTTGCGCGGACGAGGCCGGGCGGGCTTCCAGCCCTTGGCGTTCTGCTCTTCGCGGCGGCGTGCCAGTTCATCGTCCGACAGCAGCACGTTGATCGTGCGGTTCGGGATGTCGATGCGGATCCTGTCGCCGTCGCGCACCAGGCCAATAGCGCCGCCGGCCGCCGCTTCGGGCGAGCAGTGGCCGATTGACAGGCCCGAGGTGCCGCCCGAGAAGCGGCCGTCGGTCAGCAGCGCGCAGGCCTTGCCCAATCCCTTGGACTTGATGTAGCTGGTGGGGTAGAGCATCTCCTGCATGCCGGGGCCGCCCTTGGGGCCTTCGTAACGCACGATCACCACGTCGCCCGCCTTGACCTTGTCGCCGAGGATGTTCTCCACCGCCTCGTCCTGCGATTCGGTGACGTGCGCCGTTCCCTCGAACACGAGGATGCTTTCGTCGACGCCGGCGGTCTTGACCACGCAACCGTCTAGGGCGATGTTGCCCGTGAGCACGGCCAGGCCGCCTTCCTTGGAGTAGGCGTGTTCGTAAGAGCGGATGCAGCCCTCGGCGCGGTCGAGGTCCATGCTGGGCCAGCGCGTCGCCTGGCTGAACGCCACCTGCGAGGGGACTCCGGCCGGACCGGCCCGGTAGAAGGTTCTGACGGCCTCGTCCCGGGTGCGGGCGATGTCCCACTGATCGAGCGCGTCCTTGAGCGTGGCGGCATGCACGGTGGGTGCGTCGGTGTGCAGCTTGCCGGCGCGGTCGAGCTCGCCCAGGATGGCCATGATGCCGCCCGCGCGGTGCACGTCCTCGATGTGGTACTTGCTGGTGTTGGGCGCCACCTTGCACAGCTGCGGCACGACGCGCGAGAGGCGGTCGATGTCGGCCATGGTGAAGTCGATCCCGGCCTCGCGCGCGATCGCAAGCAGGTGCAGGATGGTGTTGGTCGAGCCGCCCATGGCGATGTCGAGCGTCATCGCGTTTTCGAAGGCCGCAAAGCCCACCGAACGCGGCAACACGCGTTCGTCTTCCTGCTCGTAGTACTGGCGGGCCAGCTCGACGATGCGGCGGCCGGCGCGCTTGAAGAGCTGCTCGCGGTCGGCGTGAGTCGCGACCACGGTGCCGTTGCCGGGTAAAGACAGGCCGAGCGCTTCGGTCAGGCAGTTCATCGAGTTGGCCGTGAACATGCCCGAGCACGAACCGCAGGTGGGGCAGGCCGAGCGTTCGACCTCGGCCACGTCGGCGTCGGAATAGGCTTGGTCGGCCGCGATCACCATCGCGTCGACCAGGTCGAGCTTCTTGAACTCGAGCGCCTTGGTGTCGGGGTTGGCCAGGCGCGCCTTGCCGGCTTCCATGGGGCCGCCGGAGACGAAGATCACCGGAATGTTCAGGCGCATCGCGGCCATGAGCATGCCGGGAGTGATCTTGTCGCAGTTGGAGATGCACACCATGGCGTCGGCGCAGTGCGCGTTGACCATGTATTCGACCGAGTCGGCGATGATGTCGCGGCTGGGCAGCGAATACAGCATGCCGTCGTGTCCCATGGCGATGCCGTCGTCGACCGCGATGGTGTTGAACTCCTTGGCCACGCCGCCGGCGGCCTCGATCTCGCGCGCGACGAGCTGGCCCAGGTCCTTCAGGTGCACGTGCCCGGGCACGAACTGGGTGAAGGAGTTGACCACCGCAATGATGGGCTTGGAGAAATCTTCGTCTTTCATGCCGGTGGCGCGCCAGAGGGAGCGCGCCCCTGCCATGTTGCGGCCGGCGGTGGAGGTCTTGGATCGGTATGCAGGCATCGTGGTTTCTGAAGTGAGATCGCGGAAGGGAAGCGGGCCCCGGGAGTAAGAGCCCCTCGCGCGCCCATGCGGACAACCTCTTGAGCCGTGTTCTGGGCAACGCAACCATTATCCCCCACCTCGGTCCGCCGAACCGGAAGCCCCGACAGCCCGTCGGCGCGTCGACCGCGGAGGGCGCGGCGCGGGGGCTGGGAGTTGCCCCGGAGCTGGCTGCGCTCTGCGGGCTGGGGTGAGATGAGGGAGCAGGAGATGGCGGCGAACTCGTACGCAATAATAGCGGCCGCTCCGATCAGCCCGGCTCCGGCCCACCGCCCATGCTCGTTCATCCGCAGTTCAATCCCATCGCCTTCGAGATCGGCCCTCTGGCCGTGCGCTGGTACGGCCTGATGTACCTGGTCGGTTTTGCGCTTTTCATGCTTCTGGGCAACTGGCGCGCGCGTCAGACCTGGCGCGGCATGAGCAAGCGTGACGTCGAGGACCTGCTGTTTTTCGGCGTGATCGGAGTGATCGTCGGCGGCCGCCTCGGCTTTGTTCTCTTCTATCAGCCGGCCTACTACTTTGCCAACCCGCTCGCGATCTTCAAGGTCTGGGAAGGCGGCATGGCCGCCCACGGCGGCATCATCGGCGTGGTCCTCGCCATGCTCTGGTTCGCCCGTACCCGTGCCAAGCCGTTCTGGCAGATCGCCGATTTCGTCGCGCCGCTGGTTCCTCTGGGCCTGATGGCGGGCCGGATCGGCAACTTCATCAACGGCGAGTTGTGGGGGCGGGTGGCCGACGCCAGCACCTGGCCGTGGGCGATGGTGTTTCCTCAGGCCGGCGACGGCCTGCCGCGCCATCCTTCGCAGCTCTACCAGGCCGGGCTCGAAGGCCTGCTGCTGTTCGTGGTCCTGTGGCTGTATTCGATCCGGCCGCGGCCCCGCGGCAGTGTCGCCGCCCTGTTTCTGATCGGCTACGGCATCGCCCGCTTCCTGGCCGAGTTCGCACGCGAACCCGATGCCTACCTGGGGCTGCGTGCCCTGGGGCTATCGCAAGGCCAGTGGCTGTCGCTGCCGATGATTGTTCTGGGCCTGGCTCTGTTCGTCTGGGCCCGGCGCCGCGCCCAGCCCGCCGGGGCCTGAGCCTGGTTCGGCCGGTGTCGCTGGTTTCAGGCCGCTGACGGCGTCAGCAGGGCCTGTTCGACGAAACTGCTCTTGCCGGCGGTGTAGGCATCGCGGTCATGACGGTGGCGCAAGGCCAGTTGATGCTTGAGCCGGGCGTAATCGGCAGCGAGCTCGGGGCTGGACCGCAGGCTGTCGCGGAACTGCAGGTAGCGGGTCCAGTCCTTGCCGCCGGCTTCCACCACATGGACATGGTGAGTGCGCACGCCGTCGACCACCCGCTTGAAGAATCGCCGGTTGGGCAGGGAGGTTTCGTAGGCGGGCACATAGTCGTAGCCGTAGCTCGCCAGCCGCATTCCATGGCGCATGAACCGCTCGAGCGAAGACACGCCCACCAGGATGTCGATGATCGGTTTGGCGGCGAGCTCGGGCACGGCCGTGCTGCCGATGTGTTCGATTTGCGGTTGCAGGTCGGCCAGCACGACCCGCAGAAGCTGGGCTTCGATGCGGAAGCGGATCGGCCAGGCCGGATCGTAGGGGAAGATGAAGACGGCATCGGCGCTGTCGACGGCGGGAACCGCCGCCGGCCGCCACGAAGGCGCGTTGCGGCCGGGGTAGATCAATTGCGTCGAGGCCGTCATGGACCCTCCTGGGCGCGCCGCCGGTGCGGCTGATGACGGGCATCATCGCGTTCCGGCAGCGGCGCTGCAGTCGGGCATTCGGCCTGCAGCCTGTCGGAAATCGGACAGGCCGCGCGGGGTCTACCAGCGGGCGGGAGGTTTGCGGTTGATCGTGATGACGCGGTTGTCGACCGTCACGTAGCCGCCGATGGTGAGGTCCTTGAAGATGCGGCTGATCATGTCGCGCGACGCGCCGACGCGGTCGGCGATGTCTTGCTGGGTCATGCGTTCGGGCACGACCAGCTTGCCGCTGCCGTCTTCCTTGGCGATCTGCAGCAGGAGGCGCGCGACCCGGCCGTAGACGTCCATCAGGGCCAGGTTCTTCACGTTGTCGGTGGCGACGCGGGCGCGTTCGATCAAGGTCGAGATGAGACTCATCGCCACATCGGGATTGGCGGCGATGGCGGCACGCAAGTCATCGCGCGTGACCACGGAGCAGGTGCTGGGGTCGAGCGTCATCACCGAGGCCGAACGCGGCCGGCCGTCGAGCGACATCTCGCCCACGTAGTCGCCTGCGCCGTGGATGTCGAGGATCATCTCGCGACCGTCGTCGTCCGAGACGTAGACCTTGACCCGGCCGCTGAGGATCACAAACAACGACTCGCCCTTGTCGCCTTCGTTGATGATCACCGCGTTTTTGGGAAAGCTGCGCAGCTGTCCGCGTGCGGCGAGTTCGCGAACCATCGGGTCGCCGATGGCAGCCAGGTGCTGCTCCGTGAGGCTCATGGTCTTCTCCTTGCCGGTGGGGGCAGCCGGACTGTTGTTTGTTGGGCAGTGTCGCTCGGCGCGGATTATCCGCGTCCCGTCGGGGCTTTCCAAGCCGCCATAATGGGCGCGGGAGGAAGAATGGCAGCGCAGACTCGCGCGCTGACGCGCCGGCTGCGGCGCGCGGCGCTTTTCGCATTCGTGTTGGGCGGACTGGCGGGGCTGGCCATGCTGGTCTCGCCATGGGCGCAGCGGGCGTCGGTTCCCATGGTCGACGCCGCCATGCACGGCCTGCGTGCCTTAGGCCCGCGCTCCGCCCCCGAAGTGGTCGTGGTCGGGCTCGATCAGGCCATGCTCGATTCCACCGCCGAACCCCTGGGCCTGATCCACCGCGAGTTGGCCGACGCCCTGGCCGGACTCGCGGCAGGCCGACCCCGCCTGATCCTGCTCGACATCGTGTTGCCCGATCGTTCGGCCGAGCCGCTTCGCCCCGGTTACGACCTGACCCTGATGCAGGCCCTGGCGGCGGCGCGGGCCACCGGCTTGGTGCTGGCGATCGAGCCCGATGCCAGCGGCCGGCTGCAGGCGATCCATCCTCCGCTGCTGGCGGCGGCGGGCGCCGACGCGGCCGGACCCGCGCTTTATCCGCTCGATGCTGATCATGCCGTGCGGCGTTTTGAACCGGGCCTCGGTGGCGAGCCGACCCTGATCGATCGGGCCGCCCACAAGCTTGGTCTGGTGGCTGGCGCCGGCTGGATCGACTGGTCGATCGGGCCGGTTTTTTCTTACCTGCCAATGAACGACGTGGTCTCTGCCCAGCGTCGCGGTGATGGCGCCAGCTTGCGCGACCGCCTCGAAGGACGGGTGGTCCTGCTCGGCAGCGTCCTGCCTTTTGTCGATCGGCTGCCGCAGCCGGTGAACCTGGCGGCCTGGGAGTCGAAGCTCAGCTCGCCGCCAGGAGTGCTGGTGCATGCCCAGGCCATGCGCAACCTGTTGGCGGGAGGATTCCTGCGCCCGGTGCCGTGGCCGGTGCTGGGCTTGCTGGTGCTGAGCTTCGCGGCGCTGGCGGCGGTCGGTGGCCAGGCAAGCCGCTGGGCGAGCCTGGCGGGAGCGATGCTGGCGAGCTTCGTCTTGCTGTGGGCCCTGATCCCGGCCGGCTGGGTCCTGCTCCTGGGGCCGGTCTGGCTGGCGGGCGGGGTCGCGGTGGCGGCGCGGACCGTGCTTGACGCCCGCCTGCACCGGCGCGAACAGAGGCGGCTGACGTCGACTTTCGGCGGTTACGTCAGCCCGCAGGTCCTGCGCGCGATTCTCGACGGCCGGGTCGCGGCCGGCGGCGGCCGGCGCCACCTGGCTTTCCTGTTCGCCGATTTGCGCGGCTTCACCAGTCTGTCCGAGCGGGCTGCGCCCGACACCGTGCTCGCTTTGCTCAACCGTTATTACGCCGCGATCACGCCGGTGATCCACGCCCAGGGCGGAACCATAGACAACTTCCGCGGCGACGGTTTGATGGTGATGTTCGGCGCACCCGAGGCGATCGAGCGCCCGGCGCGAGCCGCGGTCGCTGCCGCCCGGGCGGTGTGCGCCGCGATCGATCAGCTCAATCAGGAACTGGTCGCCGAGGGGCAGCCACCGCTGGAGCTGGCGCTGGGCGTGGCCGCGGGCGACGCCGTATACGGCGACCTCGGTTCGCCGGACCGCAAGGACTACACCGCGCTGGGCGACGCGGTGAACGTGGCGGCCCGCCTGCAGGACGTGGCCAAGGAGCGCGGGTATGCGCTGGCGCTGACGCGCGAAGCGTTAAGCGAGGCTGGGATCGAAACCGCGGGTTTCGACGATCTGGGCGATGTGGAACTGAAGGGGCACAGCCCGGTGCGGGTCATGGGCTGGGGTGCGCGGACGTGAAAATTCGGCATCGGCAAGGTGCAAGCGCGCACGCATCGGTGCGGGGAGCGGGCTAGCATCGCGCAGCAAGGAGGAAGGGACCGATGACGATAGGGCGGGTTGGGCGCGGCTGGCTGGGGCTAGTGCTGGCGTGTGCGAGTTCGGCGGGAGTCGCGCTCGAGCGGCCGGTTGTGGTGGTGCTCGATCTCCGCGGCCAGGCCGAACTGCGCACCGGCGACATCAACGCGCCGCTGCAGATGCTCGACACGCTGCCTTCGGGCGCGGTGCTCAGACTCGCTCCGGGAGCGAACGTGGTGGCGGGTTACGCCAACGCGGTGTGGGACTTGCGCGGCACCGGCCGCTTCGAGGTGCGCGCCGACGGGATTGCAGCCTTGGACCCGGGCGCGAGCGCCAAGCTGCGCCCGGCGCCGCCCTCGCGCAGCTTGCGACTCGTGCCCGAGCAGGTGGTGCAGGGGGCGGTCAAGATGCGGGCGGCGGCGGCGACGGTGGTCCTGGCGCAGCCGCGCGGCACCGTGATGACGGGCGAGGGCCTGGTGTTTCGCTGGACGGGGCCGGCGGCGCGTTTCCGGTTCGAGTTGATCGACGACGATGGTCTGGTGGTGGCCATGGCCGAGACCGAGCAACACGAATGGAGGGCGCCGGCGACGCTGCGCCTGAATGCTGAAGAAACGTATTTGTGGCGGGTCAGCTGGGTCGATGGCTCGGCCCGGCGCGAGGCGAGGGCGGAGTTCAGCCTCCTGTCCGCAGCCGAGCGGACGCAATGGCAGGCGGCGCGGCCGGGAGCGAAGGCGAGCGTGGCCGAGCGTTCTCGGTATGCGCTGGCTCTCGAGCAGCGCGGTCTGGTGCTCGAAGCCGCGTCGATGTGGCGGGAGCTGGCGCTCGAGCGGCCGCAAGTCGCCCCGCGCGGCGCCGTGCCTTAGGCCGCGAGCGGCTTACAGCGAGCTGAAGGCCTGCACCGCCTTGTAGAACATGTAGCTCGCCAGCACGAAAAGCACCAGGGCGAAGATGCGCTTGAGCGGCTTGGTGTCCATCGAGTGGGCGACCTTGGCCCCCAGCGGCGCGGTCAGAACGCTGGTGGTCACTACCGTGATCAGGGCCGGCAGGTAGATGAAGCCGAGCGTCTGCGGCAGCCCGGGCAGGCCGGGGGTGTTCCAGCCGGCGATGATGTAGCCCACTGTTCCGGCCGCTGCGATCGGAAAGCCCAGCGCGGCCGAGGTCGCCACTGCATTGTGGATCTTCACGTTGCACCAGACCATGAAGGGCACCGAGATGAAGCCGCCGCCGGCGCCCACCAGGCTCGAGATCAAGCCGATGCCGTTGCCGGCGCCGAACATGCCTGCCGCGCCAGGCAACTGGCGCGCAGCATGGGGCTTGCGGTCGCGCAGCATCTGCAGCGCCGAGAAGCCGACGAAAAGGGCGAAGATCGTCGCGATCCAGAAGGTCGGCAGGCGGCCGGCGATCTGGGCGCCGATCAGAGCGCCGACCAGGATGCCGGGCGCGACCGCCCATACCACCTTCCACAACACCGCGCCTCGCTGATGATGGGCCCGCACCGACGAGATCGAGGTGAACAAGATGGTCGCGAGCGAAGTCGCGATGGCCACGTGGACCACGTGTTGCTCGGGAAAGTTCTGCGTCGACAGAATCAGGGTCAGGAACGGGGTGAGCAGCATGCCGCCGCCGATTCCCAACAGGCCGGCGGCAAAGCCGGTCATCGCTCCCAGGGCAAGCAGGAGCGCGATGAGGGTCAGATCCACTTCAATCCTTGAGCAGGTGCTTGCAAATGAAAGTCCACTCGGCGGCGGACACGGGGGTGATGGACAGGCGGTTGCCCTTGCGCAGCACAGGCATGTCGGCCAGCTCCGGGTGCTGGCGCAGCTCGGCGATGCCGACGGTGCGGGTCTTCTTGATTGCGCGAACGTCGACCAGGACCCAGCGCGGCGCCTCGGGTTTCGAGGTCGCGTCGAAATATTCGCTTTCCGGGTCGAACTGGGTGGGGTCGGGATAGGGACGGCCCGCCACTTCCGCCAGTCCGACGATGCCGGGTTCGGCGCAGCTCGAATGGTAGAAAAACACGCCGTCGCCCGGCCGCATGTCGTCGCGCATGAAGTTGCGCGCCTGGTAGTTGCGCACGCCGGTCCAGGGAACCGTGGCGTTCGGAGCGGCGAGGTTGTCGTCGATCGAGCACTCGGTGGGCTCGGACTTCATCAGCCAGTAGCGTCGGGTCATGGCGCGCGCGGCCGGAGGGCGACCGCATCGGGTTGGCGGTGGGCGCATCGCCAACTCGATGCGTCCAACCAAGAAAAACGCCCAAGATGAACTCGCATCTTGGGCGTCGTAGGGATCCCCGCCTGTGCCGCCCGGCCCGTGTCCTGAACCATGGGTTCAGGGTGGTCACTACCGACTCGCTTAGGTTCAGCAATCGCGTGCCGAGCGCACCGCGAAGTCGAGATCGCAACCATGCGCAGTGCGCATAGGTTCAAGGAACAATAGGCCTTTGCGCGAACACCGCAGGGAAAAGCTGATTGGAAAACCGCTGACTTTCCAATCAGCTCTGCAGGAACAATTGTACCTGCAGAGCGGGGCTGGATCAGAAGAGTTTCTCCTGGGGGACGAGGGCCTCGTCGCAGGCCGAAACGAGTTCGCGCAGGCGTCGCCGCAACTCGCCCACCTCGAGCCCGTCATCCGAACGCGCGGTGAACATCTCGTGCGCGATCTGGAGGGCGGCCATCACCGCGATGCGATCGGACCCCATGACTTTCCCGGAGTCACGGATCGTTGCCATCTTCTGGTCGACGTAACGAGCGCAGGCGAGCAGGGCGGGGCGCTCTTCCTCGGTGCAGGCGAGTCGGTATTCGCGGTCGAGGATGGTGACGTTGAGCTGTTCCATCGGTTTTACGGTTCGGGGTGGGCGGCCGGCTCGGCCAGACTCGACATGAGCTTGTCGAGCCGAGCGCCGGCCGCATCGACGCGGCCACGCATGGCGGCAAGCTCCACGTCCTGGGTGGCCAAGCGAGCGCGCAGGTCCTGATTCTCGGTGCGCAGCGCGTAAATCATCTGCGTCAGTTCGCGGACCCGGTCCGCCAGTGCATCGAGCTCTTCAATCATGTGGCTGATGGTAGCACCGGCAAGCTGGGCTCACGGTGGCCTGTCGGCGACAAGCGCCGTTCGTTGGAGCTTCGCCTGCGGTCTAGCCCTGGCTCTGCCAGCCGCGCTGATCCGCCGCACCGTCCGACGGCCGGAATCGGTCAAACTTCGCTTTTGGCCCGTGTTTTTTCGCGGGCGGAGAAATACTTGAACGCAAGTTACGAAATCCACGGCATCTGCCAGCGGTCGCCGCACGCGGCCCTCGTCCTCGACGTCGGTCCCGCATGACGCTGCCTGCTATCGGCCCGGGCCGTGCCTTGGGGCCTCTTGTCGCTTTAGCTGGGGCTGTTTTTCTGGCTTCGCTGGCAGCCGGTTCGGTGCCGCTGCCGGCGCTCGAGATCCTGGCCGCCCTGGTCGGGCGCGGCGAGGGCCTGGCCGAAACCCTGGTCTGGGGCCTGCGACTGCCACGGGCTCTGGCCGGCTTTGCCGTGGGCGGCCTGCTTGCACTTGCCGGCGCCCTGCTGCAGGGGCTCTTGCGCAACCCGCTGGCCGACCCTTACGTCTTGGGCATTTCCGGGGGGGCGGCGGTGGCGGCGTGCGCCGGATTGATGGCCGGACTAGTGGTGCCCTGGGTGCAGCTGGCGGCAGCCGGCGGCGCCTTCATCGCCTTGGCCGTGCTGTTCCTGCTCGCACGTCACGCTTTTTTCGTGCGCGACGCCCTGGCAGGAGAAGAGGCGACGACCACCGTGCTGCTGACCGGCGTGATGATCGCCTCGTTTGCCGCGGCCGTGCTCAGCCTGCTGCTGTCGCTCGCGCCCGATGCCCAGCTGCGGCCGATGATCTTCTGGCTGCTGGGCGACCTGTCGGCCTCGTCCCAGCTCGGCACGGCTTTCGGCTCGCTGGTCGCTTTGCTGCTGCTGGCCGCAGCGGCGCGCCAGCGTGCGCCGGCTCTCAATCTGATGTTGCGCGGCGACGTGCAGGCGATGACACAGGGAGTCGAGGTCGAGCGCCAGCGCCGGGCCCTGGTGGTGATCGCCGCGCTGGCCACCGGCATCGCGGTCACCCTGGCCGGGGCGGTCGGCTTTGTCGGTTTTGTCGCCCCGCACCTGGTGCGCCGGCTGTGGGGCAATGAGCAGCGCGTCCTGCTGCCGGCCAGCGTATTGGCGGGCGGCAGCCTGGTGATGGGGGCCGACACGCTCGCACGCACGGTCGTGGCTCCGGTGCAACTGCCGGTGGGCGTGGTCACGGCGCTGGTCGGGGTACCGGTCTTCCTGTGGCTGCTGAGGCATCGATGAACACGCCCCTGCTTGGAGTCCGGGGTCTCGAGCTGCGTGTCGGCCGGCGGGTGCTGGTGCGAGACCTGGCTTTTGCCGTGCACGCAGGCGAGCGCTGGGTCGTGTTAGGCCCCAACGGCGCCGGCAAGTCGAGCTTGCTCGGTGTGTTGGCGGGGGTCCGCTGCGCCTGGGCCGGGGAGGTGTTGCTCCAGGGTACGTCGCTCAGCGTGCTGAGCATGGACCTGGCGGCGCGGCGGCGCGCCCTGGTGGCGGACCGCTGGATCGACGCGTTTGCCTCGAGCGTGCTCGAGACCGTGCTCACGTCCCGCTACGTGTTCGGCGCTGACGCCGACGGACTGGCCCTGGCGCAGTCGATGCTGACGCTGATGGACTGCAGCGAGTTCTCCGGACGCGACGTGCGCGAACTGTCGCGCGGCGAGCGCCAGCGGGTCGCGATTGCCACCGCGCTCGCCCAGGCCGCGCCCCTGGTGCTGATGGACGAACCGACCGCGCACCAGGACCCGCGCCACCAGGCTCTGGTGCTGTCGCGGCTCGCCGCCTTGAGCGGGCGCAGTTTCGTGGCGGCGATCCACGATCTCAACGCCGCCTCGCATTTCGCCACCCATGTCCTGCTGCTCGACGGCGCCGGTCACTGGCGGGCCGGACCGGTGGCCGAGGTGCTGACGGCGGCCCACTTGTCCGAGCTGTTTGAGACCGAGGTGCGGGAAGTCGGCGCCAAGGGCGAGTCGGTGTTTGTGACCCGCTGGCCCGGCTGAAGGCCGGATCAGCGAGTGACCGAGGCCGAGCGGGCGGCGGCGATCGCCCGGCACAGGCGGCCGATTTCGGCCGGCATGCGCGGTCCGGCGCGGTTGAGGCGGTCGGCATCGAGAGTGACGAAGGACCGGGTCCGCACCGCGCTGATCTGGGGGTAGGCCAGCCAGGGTGGACGAAAGCCGGGGGCTTCGCGCCCGCCCGGTTCGGCGCTGGCGATCAGCTGCGGGTCGCGGGCCAGAACGGCCTCGGTGCTGACGGTCGGCGCCAGCGCGGCCAACTCGGCAAAGACGTTGCGGCCGCCGCACAGCGATATCGCCTGGCTGATCACCTGCGAGCCGCCCACGGTCATCAGCGGTGCCGGCCAGACCTGGAAGAAGACTCGCAGCGCCGCCTGTCCGCCGTAGTCGCGCTGCAAGGCTTGCAGCTCGCGCCGGAACTGGGCGGCGGCAGCACCTGCCTGCGGCGCTGCGGTGAGGGCGCCCAGGCGCTCCATCGAGGTCGCGATCGAATCGAGGTCGGACGCCTCGTTGACATACACGGGCAGGCCCAGACGTTCGACCGCGGCTCGCAGGGCGGGCGAGGTGCCACCGCCCCACAGCAGCACCAGGTCGGGCTTGAGCGCGGCCAGACGCTCGAGGTCGACGTTGCCGGCGCGGGAAACACGCGGGATCTTGAGCGCGGCGGGCGGGTGGTCGGCGAACTCGCTGGTGGCGACGATGCGGTCGGCCACGCCGATCGCCGCTAGCTGCTCGACCAGGTGCGGCGACAGCGCGGCTATGCGCTGGGCAGGGCGGGGCAATTCGATACGCCGCCCGCTGTCGTCGGTCGCTGCGACCGGCGCTGCTGCTGCGCATGGCACGAGGGCCGCCAGCAGGGCCGCGGCGAGCAGGCGCTTCACGGCCGGTTCGGGGCCGGGGCGGGCGCCAGCGCGCCGGGGTCGGTGATGAAGCCGATCCGGTTCAGGCCGGCATTCTGGGCCGCGGCCATCACCAGGGCGATGCGTTCGTAGCGGGTGGCCTGGTCGGCGCGCAGCTGCAGCTCGGGTTTTTCGCCGCTGCGGCCGGCGACCTCGAGCAGACGGGACTTGAGCTCGTCGTCGCTTACCGCCTGGTCGTTCCAGAACAGCTGGCCCTGGCCGTCGATCGCGAGCTGGATTGTGTCGGGCTGGGTCTCGGCCACCGGTGCGTTTTCGGCGGGCAGTTCGAGCAGCAGAGAATGGGCGAGCAGGGGCGCGGTGATGATGAAGATCACCAGCAGCACCAGCATCACGTCGACCAGCGGGGTGACGTTGATCTCCGCCATCCGCGGCGGCTCGGGACCGCGTTCGAACCCGCCGAACATGGGCTCAGGTCGCCTGCGCCGCGAGCCAGGCGTGCAGGTCGCGCGCGAAACCTTCGAGCCGGCTGACCACGGTGCGGTTGGCGCGAGCGAAGGCGTTGTAAGCGAGCACGGCAGGAATCGCCACCGCCAGTCCGGCAGCGGTCGTCACCAGTGCTTCGCCGACCGGGCCGGCGACCTTGGCGATACTCATCTGGCCCGACGCGGCGATTTCGATCAGGGCGTGGTAGATGCCCCAGACCGTACCGAAAAGACCGATGAAAGGCGCGGTGGCGCCGATCGAGGCGAGCCAGGACAGCCCGGCGTCCATGCGGCGGGTCGAGGCATTGAGCGTTTCCCTCAGCGCGGCGAGATGGGCTTCACTGCGGCCGAGCTGGGCGGCGAGGGTGCCGCTGGCAGCGCCCGGCTGGCTCAGGCGGGCCGCGGTCAAGGCGAGCGGAACGAACATCGCCTCGCCGTCGGCGGGGCGCAGCACGGCAAGGCCGGCATCCAGGCTGGGCGTGGACCAGAAACGGTCGATCGCGGGCGCGGCGCGGCGCAGACGCAGCCACTGCCAGCTTTTCCACAGGATCAGGAACCAGCTCACCACCGACATCGCGAGCAGCAGCCAGGCGGTAAAACGGATCACGCCGTCGGCTTGCGACCAGAAGTGGGCCAGGCCCAGCGCCTCGCCTTCCATTTACGCCAGCCCCAGGACCGCGTTCATATCGAACAGGCCGCGCTCGTGGCCGGCCAGGAACCGGGCGGCGCGCAGACTGCCGTTGGCGTAACCCAGCCGGCTCGAGCTCTTGTGGCTGATCTCGATGCGTTCGCCCGGGGCGGCGAAGATGACGGTGTGATCGCCCACCACGTCGCCGCCGCGCAGGGTGGCAAAACCGATCGAACCCGGCTGGCGCTCGCCGGTGTGGCCGTAGCGTTCGTAGACGGCGACGTCCTCGAGCTTGACCCCTTGGGCACGGGCGATCACGCGGCCCATCTCGAGCGCGGTGCCGGACGGTGCATCGACCTTGTGGCGGTGGTGCATCTCGACGATTTCAACGTCGTAGCCGCCGAGCAGCCGTGCGGCTTCGGCCAGCAGCTTGAAGGCGGCGTTGACGCCGATGCTCATGTTCGGCGCAAACACGATGGCAGTGCGGGTAGCGGCCTCGGCGATCGCCGCGCGGCCGGCATCGTCGAAGCCGGTGGTGCCGATCACCACCTTGACGCCGTTGGCCGCGCACACGGGCAGATGGGCGAGCGTGGCTTCGGGGCGGGTGAAATCGATCAGCACATCGGCCGCGGCAAGCGCACCGAGGTCGTCGCTGACCTTGACCCCGGTGACGCGGCCCATGAACTCGCCCGCGTCGCGGCCCAGCGCCGGGCTGCCCGAGCGGTCAAGCGCGACCGCGAGCTCCAGGTCCTGGCTGGCGAGGGCGGCTTCGATCAGCATCTGGCCCATGCGCCCGGAGGCGCCGGCGATCGCTAACTTCATTTCGGATTCCTAGTCGCGGTT
Organism: Pseudomonadota bacterium; assembly: GCA_023443095.1. Classification (GTDB taxonomy): domain Bacteria; phylum Pseudomonadota; class Gammaproteobacteria; order Burkholderiales; family Burkholderiaceae_F; genus JAEZVV01. The sequence continues at coordinate 4,076 of JAEZVV010000071.1, read as the reverse complement.
GGGAGCGGGGGTGCCGGCCTCGGGGGCGCGGGCGGGTGCGGTCTGGCGCGGCTTCTCGATCTTGGCCGCGTCGCGGCCGAGGATGAGCTGGTCGGCTGCGGTCTCGGTCGGCATCGGGTCCGAGGTGTAGCTGGCGAGCTTGCCGTCCTTGAAGAGCAGGGTGAGCTTGCGGTTCTGCTGTTCGCCGCTGCGCCGGCTGAGGAAATACACGTAGTCCCAGCGGTCGCTGTGGAAGCTGCTGGTCAAGAGCGGGGTGCCGAGCATGAAGCGAACCTGGTCGCGGGTCATGCCCTCGCGCAGCTGGTCGACCATCTCCTGCGTGATCACGTTGCCCTGGTGCACGTCCGGCCGGTAGGGCTGGATGAAAGTCGGCGTCCATTCGGCGGCTGCGGTCCACCCGCGCGAGATCGTTTCGCAGCCCGAGAGCAGCGAGGCGGTGGCGAGCGCGGCGAATGCGACGGGAAGGAGGCGCGGCATGGGAGGCAGGGGTCGGGAATGAAGCGCTTATGATAGCTGCCTGTCCAGACCCTTTTTACTGAGCCAACATGCCACAGCGATTCTCGGCCAGTTCGAGCGACCTCAAGAACATGGGCCTCAAGGCGACGGTCCCGCGCATGAAGATCCTGGAGATCTTCCAGCGCAGCACGGTCGAGGGTGGGGTGCGGCACATGAGCGCCGAAGACGTCTACAAGGCGCTGATGGCAGAGAACATCGACATCGGCCTGGCCACGGTCTACCGGGTTCTCACCCAGTTCGAAGCCGCGGGCCTGCTCGCCCGTCATCATTTCGAGGCGGGCCGGGCGATGTTCGAACTCGAGGAAGGCTCGCACCACGACCACCTGGTGTGCCTGACCTGCGGCAAAGTCGAGGAGTTCGTCGATCCGGAAATCGAAGCGCGCCAGCAGGCGATTGCCGCCGAACACGGCTTCGAGCTGCAGGAGCATTCGCTCGCGCTCTACGGCGTCTGCATCAAGCCCAACTGCCCGAACAAGCCCGGTTCCTGAGTCCGGCGCTGGGGCGGCGGCCAGGGTCTATGCGCGATAACGCTTGCTTGCGACGGCACAGCCGGCCGCGTAAAAACCAGGGCTTCCCTGCCTACCGGCCCGGCGATGCTGCCGGGCTCGCCGTGTGTTGCCGCCTGGTTTTCGACTCCGCACGCGGAGCTTCCGCTTTTATCTGACCGCAGCGCTGGCGCTGACAGCGCTGGTGCCGCTGCTGGTTCTCGCCCTGCTCCAGCAGCAGCAGCTGCGAGCGGCCGCAGCGCAGGCCGACGCGCGTCAGCTCGAGTTCGCCCAGCGGCTCGCCGACGACATCGACACCTACGTCGCCACCAGCCGCCAGCTGGTGGAGCTGGCGGCCGAGCGTCTGAACTCGGAGCGGCCGCCGACGCGGGCCGAGCTCGACAAGGTGCTGGCCGGAACGGCCAAGCTCTTCCCCGGGTTCATGAGCCTGCACTACGACGACACCCAGGGCCGGACGCTGGCGTTTTACCCGGAGCGCAACTGGCGCGGCGAAAGCATGGTGGGGGTCGAACACGACGACCGCTGGCATTTCATCGAGCTGCAGCGCCTGGGCCGCTCGGTGATCTCCGACGTGTTCAAGGCGCAGGGCGCGACCGAGCGCCAGATCGTCAGCATTGCGTCGCCGGCGCGCGCCGACGACGGCCGCGTGCTGGGTTATGCCGCGGCCGGCCTCGATCTCGGCTACATCGCCGAGATCGTGCACTCGCGCATCGGTGACGCGGGTTTTACGGCGATCGTGGCCGACCCCGCCGGCAACGCGATTTACGGCCCCGCGCTCGATCTCGACGCGCGACCGGTGCGGGCGATTCCCGCGCCGGTGCTCGAGCAGCTGCGCCGGAGCCGCGACGGCTTCCTGGCGCAGGGCGCGGCTCCGGGCGAGGGCAAGTTGCTCACCGCCTACGTGGCGATTCCCGAGCTCGGCTGGATCGTCGGCCTGAGCCAGCCGGTGCAGCAACGCAACGCGGCGGCCGACCGCGCGGCATGGACCAGCGGCGCCCTGCTCTTGTTGGCGGCTTTCCTGACAGTGGTGGTCGGCGCGCTCGCGGCACGCCCGCTCGCCTCGGCCGTCGGGCGCCTGCTGGCCCAGGTCGAGGCGCTGGCGCGCCGGGAAGGTCCGGCGCCCGAGAAAGCTGAGGTCGACATCGGCGGGCCGTTGGAGCTGGTCCGGCTGCAGCAGAGCTTCAGGCAGATGGCGGCCGACGTCACCCGCAGCCGGGCGCAACTGCTCGAGCTCAATCAGGCGCTCGAAGGCCAGGTGGCCGAACGCACGGCCAAGCTGAGCGCCCGCAACGACGAACTGCGGACTCTGCACAGCCTGCTCATGCCGATCGCTCCGGCCGGCGTGGCGCCAGCGATCGACTCTGCCCTGCAGGCCTACGCGCGGCTGCTCGAAGTCGATTCGATTCAGCTCGAGCTGCAGGCCAGCGCCGCGCCGCCGACCCAGGGCGCGGTAGCCGTCGCCCTGAAGGAACGAGTCCTGGGGGCCATCGGCACGACGCCGGAGCTGCCCGCCAGCGGCGAGAAACGCGACTCGCTCGTCCGGCTGGCCGGTTCGGTGGCGATCGTCCTGAACAACCAGGCCTTGTACGCGGAACTGGGACGGCAACACGCAACCTTGACGGCCGTGTTCGAAAGCATGAACGAAGGCTTGCTGCTGGTCGACGGCGGCGGTGCGGTCCTGTACGCCAACCCGATGGCGCAGCAGCTGTTGGGATTGCCGGCCAACGGCGGGCTGCGCTCGGTGCAGGAGGTGTTCGCCGCGGCGTTTACCAACGAGGCGCAGGGCGAACTCGACCTCGACCCGGTGCGGCTGGAGTCGACGCCGCGTCGCCTGGAGCGGCGCGGCGACCGCCGCCAGACCGTCGATGCGCTTGGCTTCGCGGTGGCAGGAGAGGCGCAGCAGCGAGGGATCCTGTTGCGCGACGTCACGCGCGAGGTGCAGATCGAGCGGCTCAAGGAAAGCCTGATCTCGGTCGTCGCCCACGAGCTGAAGACGCCGATTGCGGCGATGCGGATCCAGGTCGAGACGCTCGCCCGCCAGGACACCGAGTGGGACGAGTCCTTCCGCAGCGGGCTGCTGAGCGACATGTTGAGCGAGTCGCAGCAGCTCGAGCGCCTGATCGACGACTGGCTCGACATCACGCGCATCGAAGGCGGCCTGCTGCGGCTCGAACGCAAGGTGGTGCAGGTGGCCGGCCTGCTCGACCGCGCCTGCCGGGTGGTGGGCGCGCAATACGAGATCGCGGTCACGCGCCGGATCGCCCGCAACGCCGAGTGCTGCAACGTCGACGCCGGCCGCGTCACCCAGCTGCTGATCAACCTGCTGACCAATGCCGCGCGTTATTCGCGCGGGCCGGCGCGAGTGCTGGTCGACGTCCGGCGCGACGGCGCCTGGATCGAAATCGCAGTGGCGGACGAAGGCATCGGCATTCCGCCCGACCAGCTCGAGCGCGTCTTCGACCGTTTCTACCAGGTCGACATGAGCATGAGGCGGCGCAGCGGCGGCACCGGGCTCGGTCTGGCGATCTGCCGCGGGATCGCCGAAGCTCACGGCGGCAGCATCGTGGCCGACAGCGTGCTGGGCCAGGGCACGCGTTTTGTCGTCCGTCTTCCTTATTGAGGTCTCAATGGATCGCCCGCTGATTCTGGTTGTCGACGACGAATCGAAGATCCGCCGCCTGATCGCGGCCAACCTCGAGACTTTCGGCTTCGACGTGTGCGCCGCCGCCGACGGCGAGCAGGCGCTCGACGTGTTCCGCGCCTGTTCGCCGCGGCCGGACCTGGTGATCCTCGACCTGATGATGCCGGGCCTCGACGGCCTGGCGGTGCTCGAGCGCCTGCGGGCCGAGAGCGACGTGCCGGTGATCGTTGTCACCGCCCGCAACGAGGGACGCGACAAGATGCGCGGTTTCGAAGGCGGCGCCGACGACTACATCACCAAGCCCTTTTCGCTCGACGAGTTGGTGGCGCGGGTGCGGGCCGTCCTGCGCCGCGCCCGCCGCAGCCCGGAGGCGCCTGCCGGCGCGGGCGACGAGCTGGTCAACGGGCCATTGC
>JAEZVV010000064.1 GCA_023443095.1 Pseudomonadota bacterium | reverse complement strand
GCCAGGTCCTGTTCGAGATCGACCGCGCGCCTTTTGCTGCCGCTCTTGCCAGCGCCCGCGCGACCACGCGCGAAGCGGCCGCCCGGGTCGAACAGACGCGGCGCGAACGCGAGCGCCTCGAAGCGCTGGTCAAGGCCGATGCCGCCAGCCGCAAGGAACTCGACGACGCCAAGTCGAGTGAAGCCCTCGCCCGTGCCGTACATGAAGCGGCAGCGGCGCGCGAGCAAGACGCCGCGCTCCAGCTCGACTGGGCCACGGTGCGGGCACCGGTGGCCGGGATCGCCGGCCGCGCCTTGGTCAACCCCGGCGCCTTGGTTGCCGCCGGCTCGACGCCGCGCACCGGCATCACTCAGCGCGAGTCGCTCAAGGTCCGCTTCGCCGTCGCCGAACGCGAACTCGCCGGCGCCCGGCTCGACGGCAGCAGCCCGGTCGAAGTCAGCCCTCGCGACGGCGGCGCCGCGGTCAAGGGCAAGCTCGATTTCGTCGCCACCCAGATCGATCCGGCCCTGGGCACGCGCAGCCTGCGTGCCGAACTCGCCAGGGACAGCCGGCTGCTGCCCGGCCAGTTCGTGCAGGTGAGGCTCACGGTCGGCCAGCAGACGGGCGTGTTCCGGGTGCCGCAGCGCGCCGTGCTGCAACTGCCCGACGGCAGTTACGCGGTCTACGTGATGGTCGACGACAAGGTCCAGCAGCGCAGCGTGAACGTCGGTTCGTGGGTCGGCACCGACTGGATCATCACGAGCGGGCTGGCCGCCGGCGACGCCGTGATCGTCGACCAGATCATGCGGCTCAAGCCCGGCATGGCCGTCAAACTGGCCGAAGCGAAGCCGGAGAAAACCGCGACCAAGTCGGCCGCCGACGGCGCAGCAGCCTCCGCCACCCGCAGCGCGGCCCAGCCCAAACCGCAATAAGGCCGGACCATGCTGCCCCAGTTCTGCATCCGGCGACCGATCTTCGCCACCGTGCTGTCGCTGCTGATCGTGATCGCCGGCCTGGTGGCCTTGCGCGGCCTGGCGCTCGCCCAGTATCCCGAGATCGCGCCGCCGACGATTGCCATCTCGACCAGCTACCCCGGCGCCGACGCGCAGACGCTTGCCCGCACCGTCGCCGCGCCGATCGAGGAGCAGCTCTCAGGTGTCGAAGGCCTCTTGTATTACGAGACCTCGGCGCGCGCCAACGGCGACGTCCGCATCACCGCCACCTTCGATGTCGGCACCGACGCCGACGACGCCGCGGTCGAAATCAACAACCGGGTGCGCAGCGCCGAGCGCCGCCTGCCCGACGAGGTCCGCCAGAACGGCGTGACCGTGCGCAAGCGCAGCAGCGACATGCTGCTGCAGATCGGACTGTCTTCGCCTGACAAGAGCCGCAACCACCTCGAACTCGCCGACTACGCCCGCCTCAACATCACCGACGAGCTGAAGCGGGTGCCCGGCATCGGCGACGTGATGGTGTTCGGCAACGCCGAAAGCGCGATGCGGGTCTGGCTCCAGCCCGACCGCATGGCCGCGCTGGGCGTGACCGCGAGCGACGTGCGCGCCGCGATCGAAGCGCAGAACCGCCAGTATTCAGCGGGCAAGATCGGCGCCGCACCCACCCCGGCCGAGCAGCAGCTGGTCTACACCGTCACCACCCGCGGCACCCTGCTCACGCCCGAACAGTTCGGCGCGATCATCGTGCGCGCCGGCGGCGCCAAAGGCACGCTGCACCTGCGCGACATCGCCCGCATCGAAGTCGGCGCCCGCAGCTACGAAGCCTTCAACCTCTTGAACGGCGAGCCGGCAGTCACGCTCGGCGTCTACCTGCAGACCGGCGCCAACGCGATGGCCGCGGCCGCAGGCCTCAAGGCGCGGCTGGCCGAACTCGAGGCCGAGTTCCCGCCCGGAATCGCGCAGACCATCACCGACGACACCACCACCTTCGTCGACGCCTCGCTCAAGGAAGTCGGCCGCACGCTGGCCGAAGCCGGCCTGCTGGTGATGCTGGTGGTCTATGTCTTCCTGCAGAGCTGGCGCGCGACCCTGATCCCGATGCTGGCGGTGCCGGTGTCGCTGATCGGTACCCTGGCCGGCCTGTGGCTGTTCGGTTTTTCGCTCAATACCCTGACCCTGTTCGCGATGGTGCTGGCGATCGGCATCGTGGTCGACGACGCCATCGTCGTGCTCGAAAACGTCGAACGCCTGATGCGCACTCGCGGGCTCTCGCCTTGTGCCGCCGCCCAGGAAGCGATGAAGGAAGTCTCGGGAGCCCTGGTGGCAATCGTGCTGGTGCTCGCCGCGGTTTTCATCCCGGTTGCCTTCCTCGGCGGGATCGCAGGCGAGCTCTACCGCCAGTTCGCGGTGACGGTGGCGGTGTCGGTCACGCTCTCGGGTTTTGTCGCGCTCACGCTCACCCCTGCTCTGTGCGCTCTGCTGCTGCGCGCTCACGACGCCGAACCGCCCCGTGCCTTCCGCGCCTTCAACGCCGCTTTCGACCGCTTCACCGCGCTCTACACCGGCGCAGTCCGGCTCGCGCTCGCGCACCGGCTGGTCTCGGCTCTGCTGCTGGTGGCAGTGACCGCGGGCGCCTGGGCCTTGATCAGCACCATCCCGACCAGCTTCGTCCCGCGCGAGGACATGGGAACGCTGCGTGCCTCGCTCAACCTGCCCGAAGGTGCAACGCTCGAACGCACGGGCGTCGTCGCACGCCAGCTGGAAGCCAAGATCCGCCAGGTCGATGGCGTCTCCGACGTCATGGTCCTGCTCGGCAACGACATCGTCGGCGGCGACACCAAACCCAATGCCGCGACCTTCTTCCTCACCCTGGCGCCGTGGGCCGAACGCAGCGACGACGCCGAGCTGATCCGGCAGAAGGTCCAGGCGCTCGGCCGCCAGCTGCCCGACGGCATCGCGATGGCGATGAACCCGGCGCCGATCCGCGGTCTGGGCAGCACCGGCGGCTTCCAGGGCGTGGTGCAGTCGCGCGGCAGCGACGACCCGCTGGCGCTCGAGGCCGTCACCCGCGACCTGCTCGCCGCCCTCGGCCAACGGAATGAAATCACCGGCCTGCGCGGCTTCATGGGGGCGGACTCGCCCCAGCTCAAGGTGACGGTCGACGAAGCCAAGGCGCTTGCTCTGCAAGTGCCGGTGGGCGAGGTCTATTCGACGCTCAACACCTTGCTCGGCGGCGCCTACATCAACGACTTCACCCGCAACGGCCGCAGCTACCGGGTCCAGATCCAGGCCGACGCCGACTACCGCATGCGGCCCGCCGACATCGGCCGCCTGTGGGTGCGTTCGGGCGCCGGCCAGATGATTCCGCTGTCGACCCTGGTCACGGTGGAACGCGGCTCGGGGCCGGAGTCTCTGGCCCGCTTCAACGGCTTTCCCGCGGTCAAGTTCGTCGGTGCCGCGGCCGAAGGCGTGAGTTCGGGCGAGGCGATCCGCATTGCCGAGGAGACCGCAGCACAGGTCCTGCCGGCCGGCTACAAGCTCGAGTGGACCGGCCAGGCCTTCCAGGAGAAGCGCATCGGGGCCGATTCGCTCACCGCTTTCGGTTTCGCCATGCTGGTGGTCTTCCTCATCCTCGCCGCGCTGTACGAGCGCTGGTCGCTGCCGATCGCGGTAGTGACGGCCGTTCCCTACGCCCTGCTCGGCGCCCTGGTCGCGATCCTCGCGCGCGGCTTTCCCAACGACATCTATTTCCAGATCGGCCTCTTGGTGCTGATCGGCCTGTCGGCCAAAAACGCGATCCTGATCGTCGAGGTTGCCGCCCAGCAGCTCGAGGAAGGCAAAGACGTGTTCGAGGCCGCAGTCGAGGCCGCCCGCCTGCGGCTGCGCCCGATCGTGATGACTTCGCTCGCCTTCGTGCTGGGGGTGGTTCCGCTCGTGATCGCCACCGGCGCCGGCGCCGCCGCCCGCCAGTCGATGGGCACCGGCGTTTTCGGCGGAATGATCGCCGCGACCTTTATCGCCACGATCTTCGTGCCCGTGTTTTTCACCTGGTTCGTTGCGCGCCGGGTCAAGCCGCGCAACGCCGGAGTCCCCGCATGACCGCCCACCGCCCCTTCTTGAGCTTGATCCTGACAGCGGCCCTGGCCGGCTGCGCCACCAACCCGCCGCCGCGCCCGGCCGATCCGCTGCCGGCCAGTTTCGGGACCGCCGCTCCGCCGCCCGCCGCCCCGGCGAGCCTGGCCCGCTGGTGGCAGGCCTTCGGCGACCCCCAGCTCGATGCCTTGATCGAGCAGGCGCTCGCCAGTTCGAGCGACCTCGCCATCGCGATGAGCCGGGTCGAACGCGCCGACGCAGCGCTGCGCGAAGTCGGCGCGGCGCTGCTGCCCAGCCTGGCGACCAGCGGCAGCGGCGCCCGCCAGGGCACGGGACAGAACGGCAGCAGCAGTTTCACGCTTGCGGCCAGCGCCGCTTACGAACTCGATTTCTGGGGCCGCAACCGCAGCGCCCGCAACGCCGCGGCGAGCGACGCCGCATCGGTGCGCTACACCCGCGACACCGTGCGGCTGACCCTGATCAGCCAGGTGAGCACCACCTACCTCGCGGCGCGCAGCCTCGACGCCCAGCTCGCCGCCAGCCGCGCCAACCTCGAGCTGCGCGAGCGCTCGGTGAAAATCGCAAGCGACCGCCTGGCCGCCGGCAGCGCCTCGCCGCTCGACCTAGCCCAGGCGCAAAGCGCGCACGCCGCGCTCGCGGCCCAGGTCTCGGAACTGGCGCGCGAACGCGAGCAGGTCGGCCACAGCCTCGCCCTGCTGGTCGGCCGCCC
>JAEZVV010000100.1 GCA_023443095.1 Pseudomonadota bacterium | reverse complement strand
GTGGTGGACCTGCTCTCGAGCGACGCGGTGCGGGTCAAGCCCGGCATGGCGGTCGAGGTGAGCGGCTGGGGCGGCGCGCCGCTGGGGGCGAAGGTGCGCACCGTTGAGCCCGCCGCCTTCACCAAGGTGTCGGCGCTTGGGGTCGAAGAGCAGCGAGTCAACGTGGTGGCCGACTTCGATCGCCCGCCGCCGGGGCTGGGCGACGCTTACCGGGTCGAGGCCCGGATCCTGGTCGACCAGCGACCGGCGGCTCTGGTCGTGCCCTTGGCAGCCCTGTTTCGCGCGGGAGACAGCTGGCGCGTGTTTGTCGTCGAGCGCCAGCGCGCGGTCGAGCGCGATGTCAGACTGGGTCTGCGCGGCGTCGAAGGCGTCGAAGTGCTCGCCGGCCTGGCCGAAGGCGAACGCGTTGTGCTCTACCCCGGCAACTCGCTGCGGGCCGGGGCCAAGCTGAAGCTCCGCAGCACGCCCTGAACAGGAAACAACGTGAACGACTTCAGCAGCCGCGACCCCGCCTGCGCCGACTTCTGGGACGAACGCTACGCCGCCGGCTTCATGCCGTGGGACGCGGGCGGCGTGCCGCCGGCGCTCGACCGGCGCCTGCCCTTGGCGCCGCCGGCACGGGTCCTGATCCCCGGCTGCGGCCGGGCGTACGAGGCGGCGTGGCTGGCGCGCCAGGGCTACGAGGTGAGCGCGATCGACATCTCGGCCGTGGCGATCGACCAGGCCGCGACCGTGCTGGGGCCGGCCAGCCCGGTCGCGCTGAGGCAGGCCGATTTTTTCGGCGACGGGTTCGGGGCCGATTTCGACTGGATCTACGAGCGCGCCTTCCTGTGCGCTCTGCCGCCTCGGCTGTGGGCGGCCTGGGCGCTCCGTTGCGCGGCGCTGCTGCGCACGGGCGGGCGGCTGGCGGGTTACTTCGTTCTGGCCGAGGCAGCGCCCGAGTCGCGGCGCGGCCCGCCCTTCGTTATCACTCGAGCCGAACTGCGCGATCTGCTTGGCGCCGACTTCGTGCTGGCCGACGAGGTCGAGGTGACCGAGGCGCTGCCGGTCTTCCGGGGCGAGCGCTGGTTTGTGTGGATAAGACGTTGAGCTTTTACTCGGCTTGACGGGCTCGATCGACACCTATAATCGCGCGCTATTTTCTCCTTTGACCGCGCCTGCCCGCGCGCCGCTCAAATGACGCTGATCGCTTTTGTGGCCCTCTACCTGTTGGTGTCGATCGTCATCGGTCTGTACGCGGCGACGCGGGTCAAGAACACCGCTGACTACGCCCTGGCCGGCCGTTCGCTGCCGCTGATCATGGTGATCACGGCCACTTTCGCCACCTGGTTCGGCTCCGAGACGGTGCTGGGCCTGCCGGCCAAGTTCGTCGAGGGCGGCTTGTCGAAGACGGTCGAAGACCCGTTCGGCGCCGGCTTTGCGCTGATCTTGGTGGGCATGTTTTTTGCCCGCAAGCTCTACCGGATGAACCTGCTGACCATCGGCGACTTCTATCGTCGCCGCTACGGGCGCGGGGTCGAGATGTTCTGCTCGGCCTTCATCATCGTTTCTTATCTGGGCTGGGTCGCGGCCCAGGTGGCGGCGCTGGGCCTGGTGTTCAACCTGCTCACCGGCGGCGCGATGAGCGTGACCCAGGGCATGGTGCTGGGCACGACCGTGGTGCTGGTCTACACCGTGTTCGGCGGCATGTGGTCGGTCGCGTTGACCGACTTCTTCCAGATGATCCTGATCGTGGTCGGCCTGGGCGTCATCGCCTACTTCGCCGGCGAGATGGCGGGCGGCGCCGACAAGGTCCTGGCCTACGCCGAGTCCAAGGACATGTTCCGCTTCTTCCCCGACAACAGCTTCCACAGCTGGGCGTTCTGGATCTCGGCGGGAATCACCATGATGATCGGCTCGATTCCGCAGCAGGACGTGTTCCAGCGCGTGATGTCGGCCAAGGACGAGGGCACCGCCATGCTCGGTCCGATCATCGGCGGCAGCTTCTACATCGTGTTCGCCTTCGTGCCGATGTTCATCGTGGTGGCGGCGATCCTCGTCATGCCCGAAGTCGCTGGCACCCTGCTCGCGGAAGACCCGCAGAAGGTCCTGCCGACCCTGGTGCGCGACTACATGCCGATGTGGCTGCGGGTGCTGTTCTTCGGCGCGGTGCTGTCGGCGGTGATGTCGACCGCGTCGGCCACGATGCTGGCGCCGTCGACCACCTTCGTCGAAAACATCCTGAAGAACTTCATGCCGCTGTCCGATCGCAAGGAACTCAAGGCGATGCGGATCACCTTGTTCTTCTTCGCGGTGGCGGTGCTGATTTATTCGATCAAGGTCGAAGGCACGTCGATCTACGACATGGTCGCGATGGCCTACCAGTTCCCGGTGGTGGGCGCGTTCTGGCCGCTGGTGGCGGGGCTGTATTGGAAGCGCGCGACCAACCAGGGCGCGGTGTGGTCGATCACGATCGGCCTGATGGTCTGGCTGACCCTCAGCCTGACCCCGCTGGGCGAGGTGTTCCCCTCGGTGCTGGGGGGCTTCATCGCCGCCGGCCTGGGCATGGTTGTTGGTTCGCTGCTGCCCACCGCCGGCAACCGCTCGCATCGCGCGCACCGGCACATCGCCGGCCACGCGGTCTGATCAGCCGCGGCGGCGGGTGCTGCCCTCCGCCGCCAGCAGGCTGAAGTCCTCCTCGTAAGCCGCCAGCTTGCGCGAGAAGTGCTCCCGTTGCGCCGGGCTGGCGTGTTCGATCAGCCAGGTCGTGACCCGGGCGTTGTGCTCGCGCCAGCGCAGCGACAAAGCCAGGCGCGCTGGGTCGGGCGGGTTCATCCAGCCGGCAAACATGCCGCGCAGCCAGCGCGTCGCCTCGGCCGGCGCGGGTCGATCGAGCTGGATCCGCAGCAATACGTTCAACACCTCCTGCTGGCGGCGTTCGCGCTCCTCGAGCCAGACCGCGGTTTCGAGCGGCAGGCCGGCGTGCCACTGAGCCAGACCGGCCTTCTGCTCTCGCGACAGCGGGCCGAACCAGTCTTCCGCCCGCTCGACCGCCTGCCGGACCTGGGCGCTGTCGCCCTGGCTGGCAAGCTCGCGCCGGGCTTTGCGGTTGTCGTCGGCGAGCTTGTCGCGCAGCCGTGCGATCTGCTCCGGCCGCAGGCTCAGGGCCAGTTCGGCGAGGTCGAGCGCGGCCTCGTCGCCGAGGATGGCGAGTTTCTGCCGCATCTGGTTCTGGAAGCCCAACACGTCCGCCGCGCTGACCGGCTGCGTCAGGCCGGCGCGGATCTGGGCAAGCAGCTGCGAATAGTCGCGCAGCTGGGTCTCGCGGTGCCAGGCGAGCAGGCGCGCGCTGCGCTGGCGCACCAGGGCGCTCTGGTCGGCATCGAGGTCGAGGTAGCCGTCGAGCGACCACAGCAGCATGGTGTCGGCGTTGTTGTAGCCGATCCGCAGCGCGCTGCAGGCCGCGAGCAAGGCCAGTGCGGCAAACGCCAGCCCCAGCCGCAGGTGATGCGCAAGGCGGAGGCGGGCCTTAGGGGCTGACTTAGAATCCATGCGAATTCCACCCGAGTGAACGCCCGATGAACATCGTCATTCTCGCTGCCGGACAAGGCAAACGCATGCGTTCGCGCTTGCCCAAGGTTCTGCAACCGCTGGCCGGTCGGCCGATGCTCTCGCATGTCATCGACGCGGCGCGCGTGCTGGCCGAGCAGCAACCCAACCCCCGCATCGTGCTGGTGGTCGGGCATGGTGCGCAAGAGGTCCAGTCCGCCCTGGCGGCCGAAACCGACCTCGGTTTTGCCCTGCAGATGCCGCAGCTCGGCACCGGCCATGCGGTGATGCAGGCCCTGCCCCAGCTGACCGACGACGCCCACACCCTGGTCCTGCTGGGCGACGTGCCGCTGATCTCGCCCCAGACCCTGCAGAAGCTGGTGATCGCGGCCGGCCGCGACGTCGGCCTGCTCACGGTCGAGATGGCCGACCCCAGCGGCTACGGCCGCATCGTGCGCGCCGGTGGCAGCGTTGCTCGCATCGTCGAGCAGAAGGACGCGAGCGCCGATGAACTGGCGATCCGCGAGGTCAACACCGGCATCATGGTCCTGCCCACACACCGGCTGCGCGGCTGGCTGGCCGAACTCTCGAACGACAACGCCCAGGGCGAGTACTACCTGACCGACGTGATCGCGATGGCGGTGCGCGACGGCGTGACCGTCAGCGCCGTGCATCCGGCGAGCGAACTCGAGGTGCTGGGCATCAACAGCAAGGCGCAGCTGGCGGAAGTCGAACGCGCCTACCAGCGCCAGGTGGCCGACGCCCAGCTCGAGCAGGGCGTGACCCTGGCCGACCCGGCGCGGATCGACGTGCGCGGCGAACTGAAGTGCGATACCGATGTGGCTATCGACGTCGGCTGCCTGTTCGAAGGCCGGGTGGTGCTGGGCGAAGGCGTGAGCATCGGCGCGCACTGCGTGTTGCGCGACGTTGCCATCGCTCCCGGCGCGGTGGTGCTGCCGTATTCGCACCTCGACGGCGCCAGCGTCGGCGCCGGCGCGCGGATCGGCCCCTACGCCCGGCTGCGGCCGGGAACGGCGCTGGGTCCCGACACCCACGTCGGCAACTTCGTCGAGATCAAGGCGAGTTCGCTGGGCGCGGGCAGCAAGGCCAACCACCTCGCCTACGTGGGCGACGCCGAGGTGGGCGAACGCGTCAACATCGGCGCAGGCACCATCACCTGCAACTACGACGGTGCCAACAAATTCAAGACCGTGATCGAAGACGAGGCCTTCATCGGCTCCGACACCCAGCTCGTCGCCCCGGTGCGGGTCGGCCGCGGCGCCACGCTTGGCGCCGGCACCACCCTGACCAAGGACGCGCCGGCGGGCGAGCTGACGATCTCTCGCGCCAAGCAGATGACGGTGCCGGGCTGGAAGCGGCCGGTGAAGATCAAGAAGTAAGGCCGGGCCGAACCGGAAAAGGGGCGCCGAGGGCGCCCCTTTTTTTTGTCAGCCGGTGGCACCGCCCAGCTTCTTGACGATGCGGCAGTGGGCGACCCGCCCCGGCGAGCGGCAGGCCGAACGCAGCGATCGCAGGTCGGCCGCGAGCGCGGTGATTTCGGCGATGCGCGCCTCCACCTGGGCGATGCGCTGGTCGAGCAAGGTGTTGATCTCGCCGCAATCGCGCTCGGGCGAATCGCAGAAGCCGAGCAGGGCGCGGATCTCGGCGAGCGACATGTCGAGCGCGCGGCAGCGGCGCACGAAAGCCAGGCGCTGGACGTGCGCCGGGCCGTACTCGCGGTAGTTGGCCGCGGTCCGCGCGGGCGCGGGCAGGAGGCCGATCTTCTCGTAGTAGCGGATGGTGTCGACCGCGGTCGCGGTGGCCTGGGACAGCTCGCCTATCTTCATGGAAGCCCTTGCTTGACCCTGGAGTGGCTCCAGGGATTGGAATGGCATTTTATTCCGGCAGGAGTTGTCATGAGTGCTTGTTGCGGTGGCGCTTGCGCCCCGATGACGGGAGTGGTCAGCCAGCGTTTCCGGCGTGCCTTGTGGATCGCCCTGGTCGCCAACGCGACCATGTTCCTGGTCGAGGCGGGCGCGGCCTGGAATGCAGAATCGAGCGCCTTGCTCGCCGACGCCGTCGACTTCCTGGGCGATTCGGCCAACTACGCGGTGAGCCTGATGGTGCTGGCAGCGGGTGCGCTCTGGCGCAGCCGGGTTGCGCTGGCCAAGGGCTGGACCATGGCCGGCTACGGCGTTCTGGTGCTGGGGGTGGCGGCCTTCAACATCGCCCGCGGCGCCGAGCCCGAACCGGCGACGATGGCCACGGTGGGCTTCGTCGCCCTGCTGGTCAACGCCTCGGTCGCGCTGCTGCTGTATGCCTTCCGCGACGGCGACGCCAATATGCGTTCGGTCTGGCTGTGTTCGCGCAACGACGCGATCGGCAACGTGGCGGTGATGCTGGCCGCGGCGGGCGTGTTCGGCACCGGAACGCTCTGGCCCGACGTGGGAGTGGCCCTGCTCCTGGGGGGCTTGAGCCTGACGTCGGCGCGCAGCGTGATCGGCCTGGCGCGCGCCGAGCTCGCTCAAACGGCGGCCAGCGCCGCGGCGCCGGTCAGCCCTCCGGCCGTGGCCGTGATCCAGTTCAAGCCAGCGGCACCTCGGTCCCGAACTTGACGCGTTTCACGCTGAAAAAGGTGCGCACGTTGCGCACCGCCAGCGCCTGCGTGAAGAGGCGGGCAGCCAGGGCGTGGTAGGCCGCCATGTCGGTCGAGATCGTCACCAGCACGAAGTCGGGGCCCGACGACACCCGGTAACACTGCTGCACGGCGGCCTCGCCCGCGACCGCGGCTTCGAAAGCAGCGAGCGCTTCGGCGCTCTGCGCCTCGAGCGTGACCTCGACAATCGCGGTGAGGCTGGCGGCGAGCGCGTCGGGCGAAAGCAGGGCGACCTGGCGCTCGATCACGCCGGCCTCGGACAGGCGCCGCACCCGCCGCAGCGCGGTGGCGGGCGAGACATGGACCCGGCCCGCCAGTTCGTGGTTGGAAATGGCGGCGTCGTTCTGGAGCTGTTCCAGGATGCGCCGGTCTATCGGGTCTAAATCCATGATCGATTCTTTCCTGAAGCTGATTCGAGTGAAATAAAAATTCACTCATCGATATCAAGGAAATAATCTTGCATCAAACGCCACAACTTGCAAGCCTTATTCTTGCCGGCGGGGCTAGGATGCCGCCCAACCTCATCCAGCCCGGAGTTCCCATGTGCGGCATCGTCGGCGCAGCCAGCCAGCGTGACATCGTTCCCATCCTGATCGAAGGCTTGAAGCGCCTCGAATACCGCGGCTACGACTCCTGCGGCGTGGCGATCTGGCGCGACGGCGCGCTGGCGCGTGCGCGTTCGGTCTCGCGCGTGGCCGAACTCGACGCCCAGGTGGGGCGCGACGGTTTTGCCGGCTATACCGGCATCGCCCACACCCGCTGGGCCACCCACGGCGTGCCGGCGGTGCACAACGCCCACCCGCATTTCTCGCGCGAGCGGATTGCCCTGGTCCACAACGGCATCATCGAGAACCACGACGAACTGCGCGCCGAACTCAAGAAGAAGGGTTACGAGTTCACCAGCCAGACCGACACCGAGGTGATCGCCCATTTGATCGATTCGGTCTACGACGGTGATCTGTTCGATTCGGTCCAACACGCCGTGCTGCGCCTGAAAGGCGCTTTCGCGATCGCCGTGTTCGCGCGCGACGAGCCGCACCGCGTGGTCGCCGCCCGCCAGGGCTCGCCCCTGGTGCTGGGCGTGGGCCAGGGCGAGAACTTCGTCGCCTCCGACGCGATGGCGCTGGCGGGCGTGACCGACCAGATCGTCTACCTGGAAGAGGGCGACGTGGTCGACCTCCAGCCTGGTCGCTACTGGATCGCCGGCCGCACCGGCCTGGGCCACGCGCCGGTGACGCGCGAAGTGCGCACGGTGCACGCGCACAGCGGCGCGGCCGAGCTCGGCCCCTACCGCCATTACATGCAGAAGGAAATCTTCGAGCAGCCGCGAGCGATCGGCGACACGCTCGAAGGCGTGGCCTCCTTTACCCCGGCGCTGTTCGGCGAAGGCGCGGCCGAGGTGCTCAATCAGATTGACCGCGTCCTGATCCTGGCCTGCGGCACCAGCTACTACTCGGGCCTGACCGCGAAATACTGGCTCGAAAGCATCGCCCGCCTGCCGACCCAGGTCGAAGTGGCGAGCGAATACCGTTACCGCGACAGCGTTCCCGACCCGCGCACTCTGGTGGTGACGATTTCACAGTCGGGCGAAACCGCCGACACGCTCGCCGCGCTCAAACACGCGCGCGCGCTCGGCATGGAGCAGACGCTCACGGTCTGCAACGTCGCCACCAGCGCCATGGTGCGCGAGAGCAAGCTTGCCTACATCACCCGCGCCGGGGTCGAGATCGGCGTCGCCTCGACCAAGGCCTTCAGCACTCAGCTGGCGGCGCTGTATCTGCTCACGCTCACGCTTGCCAAGCTGAACGGCCGCCTCACGCCTGAGCAGGAAGAATCGCAGTTGAAGGCGATGCGCCACCTGCCGGTCGCGATCGCCGCCGTGCTCGCGCTCGAGCCGCAGGTGATCGCCTGGGCCGAGGACTTCACCCGCAAGCACAACGCGCTCTTCCTCGGCCGCGGCATGCATTACCCGATCGCCCTCGAAGGCGCCTTGAAGCTCAAGGAGATCAGCTACATCCACGCCGAGGCCTACCCCGCGGGCGAACTCAAACACGGCCCGCTCGCCCTGGTCGACGCCGCCATGCCGGTAGTTACGGTCGCCCCCAACGACGCGTTGCTGGAAAAGTTGAAGAGCAACCTGCAGGAAGTGCGCGCCCGTGGCGGCGAGCTCTACGTGTTTGCCGACGCCAACACCGCGATCGACAGCGAGCCCGGGGTACACGTCATCCGCATGCCCGAGAACTACGGCGCTCTGAGCCCCATCCTGCACGTGGTGCCGCTGCAGCTGCTGGCGTACCACACCGCGGTGGCGCGAGGGACCGACGTCGACAAGCCGCGGAATCTCGCTAAGTCGGTCACGGTGGAGTGAGACCGTCGTGAGAATCGAGTCTTCGGCTCGATCAAGAAAAGCGTAGAAGGCCTAAAACTGATTAGCAGTGGGGACGGCAACTGAGCACTCAATGAGTAGTGAGGCTATTGGTGCTTGCGAATTGTGTGAGCGAGGCTCCGCCCAAATCAGACGGGAGTAACGAGCGCAGGTACGCAACAAGCCAGAGCAAGGGCTGAGCCCAATGCAGAACCCATCTCGCATAGTGCACAATGTCCCTAGTAATCCCGCAGCCCAATCCGGACCCTCTCGTGGCCAGTTCTGACCAACTCAAGGCGCTCATCAAGTCGCACATCAGTCGCGATGATGGGCAGTTTTTGTCGGTCGCTATGCAGGTCGCTGCTCACGAGGCGAAGCTGGGACACGGCAAGCTCGCCGACGAACTGCGCGACCTGATTGATAGGGCCAAAGCCCGCGTTGGCCAAGACGCGTCTGGCAAGCTGGTTGCCATTGGCAGCGCCGTAAGGCCGCGTGGCGAACTGGCCAACCTTCTCACACTGTCTCACCCTGCGAGTCGGCTTGGGGATATGGTGCTCGACGTAGTGGCTTCGACTCAGCTCGAACGCGTGGTTAAGGAGCAGCGACAACTTGCTCGCATTAAGGCGCACGGGTTGGCCCCACGTCGGAAGCTCCTGTTAGTCGGTCCGCCGGGCACTGGTAAGACTATGACGGCCGCCGCGTTGGCGGGAGAGTTGGGCATTCCGCTCTTTCTGGTTCGCCTCGATTCGCTCATCACGAAGTTTATGGGCGAGACGGCTTCCAAGCTTCGCCAAGTGTTTGACGCTGTTTCCGATCTCCGTGGCGTCTATTTTTTTGATGAGTTTGACGCCATTGGCTCTCAGCGCGGGATCGCAAATGATGTTGGCGAGATTCGTCGCGTCTTGAACAGTTTTCTGCAGATGATCGAGCAGGACACATCGAACAGCTTGATCGTCGCCGCAACCAACCATCCTGAAATCCTCGACTACGCGTTGTTCCGCCGTTTTGACGACGTAGTGGAATACCACTTGCCGTCACCAGTACAAGCAGCGGATCTTATTCGCTCGCGTCTAGGACACTTCGCCCCCAAGCTTCTCCGAAAGGATGCGCTGCAACGGCACCTCGATGGGCTGAGCCACGCCGAGATTTGTCGCGCAGTAGATGCCGCCATCAAGGACGCGATCCTGCATGACACTACGAAAGTGCAACCAGCCGCGCTTATGGGGGCGTTAGAGGAACGTCGCCTAGTGAATGCAAAGCTGGCACAAAACTCGACGCACTTGTCCAACCATGCCGGATCAACCTCTCGCTAGACGCCCGCATCTCGTTCTAAAGAACACGTCAACCGCACAGGCGTTCACAGCGCCTTCTAATGGCCGTCGTTCTACTGAGCTCCCAGCGCTCGATCGCGCCGAGCATGGCGCTGCCTTGAGGGCTCAACTGCTCGCCCTGAAACCCCTTGCGCAGCAGGCGGCCGCTGTCCAACAAGAACAGGGGCTGGAAAGCGGTCTCGGCCTGCAAGTGGAGTTCGTTGGCCAACCGAACGTGGCGCTGGCCTTCGAGAGCCTAGGTTCTGAACTTGGTAGGGACCCGCGGAAAAGAATCGAAGTGTTAAGCGTTCGCACTGAGGGCGACACGACCTACGCCAATGTCTTCGTCCCCGACGGGAAGCTGGCTCACTTCGAGAAGTACATCGACGATTATTTTGCGGAGCGCAAGGACGCCAGAGGGCACGTTCGCGATCACCATGTGCTTCTCAATACGATCGCGACTATCCGCCGCGCCGAGATTCGCGCACTTTGGACGGATGATCCGGACTTGCTGCCTGAAGATGAAGCTGAACCCATGTGGTGGGAAGTCTGGCTGCCGGTGCGCGCCGATCGCAATGCGGTGGTAGCGGACTTTCGCAAGTTGGCTGCGCTCGCTGAGTGTCAAGTCAGTGAGCACCAAGTCAATTTTCCGGAGCGCACCGTCGTCTTGATGTACGCCTCGCAGCAACAGTTTTCGGCGTCAGTGATGACCCTCAACTGCGTGGCTGAACTTCGTCGTGCCAAAGAAACGGCTGAGTTCTTCGGCGGCCTGACGCTGGTCGAGCAACAGGAATGGGCCGCGGAAACTCTCGCTCGAATAAACGTCGCACCAGAAGACGATTCGACGGTGCGGGTGTGTCTCCTCGACTCCGGCGTTAATCACGGCCACTGCCTGCTCGCTCCGTTCATTGCGGATGGAGATCTGCATACGGTCAATCCGGCCTGGGGAGTCGACGACACTGCCAATCATGGGACAGGCCTTGCAGGACTTGTGGCACTGGGTGATTTGTCGATGGCTCTCGCTTCTGACGGTCCGCTTGCCGTGGGGCATCGGCTGGAGTCGGTCAAGCTCACGCCAGAGCAGGGCGCAAACGCGGGTGATTCTCGACATCATGGGTACCTGTTTGGTGAGGCGGTGGCACGGCCGGAGATTGCTGCGCCAGATCGGCCTCGCGTGTTTACGTCGGCGGTGACATCCGCTGATGATCGTGACCGTGGTCGGCCGTCCGCTTGGTCGTCGACGGTCGATCGTCTTGCGAGTGACTATGACGGCAACGGCCAGTTCCCACGACTCTTCGTGTTGTGTGCTGGCAATACCGAGGACATGCAGTCTTGGAACGCGTACCCGGCGAGCCTGAGCACGCGTGGCATTCGAGACCCGGGACAAGCGTGGAATGCTCTGACGGTGGGTGCCTATACGGAAAAGGTCGCCCTCACGGAGGCCGATGCTCAAAGCTATACGCCCATTGCGCCGAGCGGTGGCCTTAGCCCGTACACCCGTACGTCTAGCGGCTGGCAACCGGCGTGGCCATTGAAGCCTGACGTGGTCTTCGAGGGGGGCAATGCTGGCAGGGATGAGTTCGGCTCATGTGGCATCGACAGCCTCCACTTGCTGACGACACATAACCTGTCGAACGGTCGCCTGTTCACGACGACTAACGCGACTAGCGCTGCGTCGGCACTTGCCGCGCGCTTAGCGGCGCAGCTCATGGCTGGATATCCGGGGCTTCGTCCCGAGACGATCCGGGCGCTCATCGTCCACTCGGCAGAGTGGACGGTGGCAATGCGATCGCAATATTTACCAGCTAATCCAAGCAAGGTCGACTTCGTGAACCTGATCCGTCATTGCGGCTGGGGTGTACCTAGCCTCGAGCAAGCACTCTGGAGCGCAGGGAACTCGTTGACGCTGGTCGTGGAGGATGTTCTGCACCCTTACCGAAAGGTTAAGGGCAAAGGAATTGTCAGCCGTGACATGAACCTGCATGCGTTGCCCTGGCCCAAGGAGCAGTTGCATGCTTTGCCGCCGGATACCGAGGTCGAGCTGTGTGTCACGCTGTCCTACTTCGTGGAACCCAACCCATCGGCGAGAGGCGCCGCGTCGAAGTTCCACTACCCATCACATCGCTTGCGCTTCGACGTGCAACGGCCGCTCGATGCCACTACGGAGGACTTCGTCGCTCGAATTAATGCGGCGGCGGAGCGCGACGACGATGGCGATCCGGTTGATCCCCGAGACTCGAACTGGCTTTTGGGTGAGAGGCAGCGTCACCGAGGGGCACTGCACAAGGACGTCTGGCGGGGCACCGCCGCTGAGTTGGCGAATCGTGGGTTCATGGCTGTTTACCCGGCCAAGGGTTGGTGGCGCACGCGTCCGGCGCAAGAACGTTTTGACCTGCCAGCCCGTTATAGCCTGATCGTGTCAATCCGCACGCCGGGGACCGACGTGGATCTCTACACGCCTGTTGCTCAGCAAGTGGCGGCACAGGCGACAGTGCCTGTCGTTGTCAACGGCTAGAGCTGCTTCAGCAGTTAGGGCGCGCATGCTTGCGGACGCCGTACCTCTATCTGTGCGCTCGGGGTGGCAGGATCTTTTTGGCGGGTGGTCTCGGTACTGGAGCTCTGGCCAGGCAGCGTTGCTTGACGAGCGCTCGTGAACGATAAGCAAACGCCCGCAGTTGCGGGCGTTTTCCATGGCGGGTCGTGATCTGGCTTTACGCGTTGTCCTTGAGCCAGGCCTCGAACGCCTCGCGCGCCCCCCGGCTCAGGGCACGGCCGAAGGTGGCCTTGTCGCCCAGGTAGAGGCAGTGGCGGATCACCGTATAGGGGTTGAACTTGATGTTCGAGCCCTGGTCTTCCAGGTGCTGCATGTATTTCTTCACCACCGCCACGGTCGGTCGCAGCAGGAAGTTGAAGCGGGCGCGGGTGATGCCGGGGGCCCAGGCGTTGATCTCCTGCACGAAGCCGTCGACCTTGCGCGCTTCGAAGTCGAAGTCGCGGAAGAAGTGGTTGGCGATCTTGAGGAAGGTGAAGGCGTTGAGCTCGCTGCTGCTCGATCCGCCCGCCTCCTGCGGCTGCGGGCCGGGCTGGGTCGGTGGTGCGGTGGTTTCGTCGGGCGCGCTGCGCAGCTCGGCTTCGGTCGAGTCGCGGATCTGCAGGAACTCGCGGTCGGCCAGCTCGAACAGGGCGGAGAGCACGTTGATGCGGCGCTTGAGCTGGTTCGGGATCGACTTCTTGTATTTGATTTTGTGGTCGAGCACGCTCCACGAGTCCTGGATGATGGTGCGGATCTGCAGCTCGACCCGGAGCTGCGCGTAAGCGGCGTATTCCGGCAGCGCGCTGCGGGTGTCCTTGAGCTTGAGGTCCATGTGCAGGCCCTTGTAGCCAAAGGAGTCCTCCGTGCCTTCGACGGCCGCCACCTTGTTGGTTTCTTCGATCACGTCGAAGTGCGAGCGCACCACGGTCGCCACCTTTTCGATCTCGTCGGCATACAGGCAGACGACCCGGATCCCGATCAGGTCGGTGATGTAGTCGCGGATCTCGTAAGGAGTCTTGCTTTCTTCCAGCGCCGGCAGGTACTTGCGTGCGAACTTGCCGATGCAGTCCTCCCGCTCCTTGATCCGGCCTTCGACCTTGGACACCTCGATCCCGTCCGAGTGGGTGACCAGCGCCGTCAGCAGCGCAATGAAAGAGGCGCGGGCGTCTTCGAAAAGCGGGAAGTTCTGGTCGTAATACGAGCGGAACGCGGCTTTTTCCAGTTCAAAGTCGAGGGAGGCCATGGCGGATCGGGAGCTTCGGTAAGGCAGGAATGATGCCGAATTCTGGCCGCGCCGACTTGCGACAAGCCATCCGGACGAGCCTGCGGCCGGCCTGTTTGAACGACCCGCGCCGCTGAGCTTGGCCCGCCTTGCTAAGGGATGGCACCTAATAAAAAGGCGTGGCGGACGGCATGCCGTTTCACGCCCGGGCGTGGCCGCGTTCACGGTCCCTTGCTGCAACTGGCCTACAATTCCGCCGACTCGCGCTGTGAACGCCATGAACCCACTTGCCCGCCATCGCCTTGCTTCCGGTTGTGCCTTGCTGCACGACGAGGCCTGCTTGCGCGCGTTTTTGGGGTCGCCGCTGCGCGATCTAGCCGTTCCGCTTTATTTCAAGCTCAAGGGTTCTCCCGCCGTGCTTATCCAAGCCGTGCGGGGTCCAACACCGGGTTAAGTCCCACCTCCCCCGCACGGCACTCGAGACGGCTTAGACGCGTCTCGTTCCCAGTGCAGCTGCTGCGGGGTTGATCCTGTCCCCGACTCGAACCTTCCAAGGCCGGTCCCCCATCCGCGGGACGGGCTTGGCCATTTCCATGGCTCCGCAGGGCTGCTTCCCCACCACCGCGCCATCTGCGCGGTGAGACGAAGCACGAGGGTGATGCCATGGTTCTCGATCGGACCAAGCTTGGGCCCGCGCCGCGGGGCGCAGGCCGGATACACGAAGACAAACAGGGAATAGCCGGCCTGAGTCCCGCGCCCGAATCCCGCCCGTCGCTGGGCTGAGAGGGGGCGTCATGCAGGCAATCACTTTGGTCCCGCCCCTGCCAGGCGCGGGCGCGAGCTGGCCGTTGTTTCAGGTCCTGAAGGTCGGGCTGTTCGAACGGGTCCTGCAGGCCTGGTGGTGCTCGGAACTGCGGATCGATGTCCAGCCTTCGGGCGAGAGCATCGAAACCGAACTGAAGGGTCTTTACGAGCGCCTGCACCGGCCGGGCGATTCGATGAACGCCTGCGCCGCGGTCCTCACCCTGCCTTCCGGCCTGGTCCTGCGCCACCGCGAAGCCGACGGCGAGCACTACATCTACGTCGAAGACACGGCGCGATCCTGCCTCGCCGGCTATACGGTTTTCAACCGCCTGATCGAAGTCGACCGGCGCACCGACCGCCACGTGCGTTCGCCGCATTCCAAATACGCCGAGGCCTACCAGGGCCTGGGCATCGCCAGCGCGGTCTACGCCTGGGCGCTGGGGCGCGGTTTGTGCCTGGTCAGCGGAGCCCGCCAGTCCGAAGGCGCCCATGCGCTCTGGCGTTCCCTGGCGCGTCGCCACCCCTTGCGCTGGATCCGCCTGCGCGCCAAACGCATGTACGACCTCGGCGGCGACGTCGCCCCCGCCGGTGCGGACGACCTCGATACCCGCATGCTGCTGCTGGGTGAGGGTTGGAGCCTGAACCGGCTGCAATCGCTTGGCCTGCTGCGCCCGGACACGGGCTGCACGGGCTGAGGCGCGGCCCTTCCTTTGACCGAGATGCCGCCCGGCCGCCGATCGGGCGTTGGGATTAGAGCGAACGGGTGCTTGTCCGCCGCCCCGGGAAGGACAAAACTAAAAGATGGCCGGCAGGCCGCTGCGGTTCGGGCTGCAGTCCTGCCGCGCAGGGTTGAAGGCTTGCGAGCCAGCCAACAAGCATCGTACGGTCGCCGGCGGTCCGGCGGAGGAAAGGTCCATGAAAGTCCAGTGTCTGAGTGTTGCCCTGTTGTTGTCCCTGGCGGCGGGAACGGTTGCCGCGGCCGACAAGTCGGTGGCGCGTCCCAGCCTCTCCAGCCTGTGCGCGCAATGCGCCATCGTCGACAAGGTGCAGTCCGAAAAACGCAAGGGCGAAGGCGGCGCCGTCGGCATGGTGGGCGGGGCGGTGGTGGGCGGTCTGCTCGGCAACCAGGTGGGCGGCGGCCGCGGCAAGACCCTTGCCACCGTCGGTGGCGCGGTGGGCGGTGCGGTGGCCGGCAACGAAGTGCAGAAACACGTGAACTCGACCACGGTGTGGATCACCACCGTGACGCTGAAAGACGGCAAGCAGCGCCGCTTCGAGACGGCGCAGGACCCGGGTTTTGCCCCGGGCACCGTGGTCAAGGTCGAAGGCCAGTCGATCAAGCGGTATTGAGGCCTGCGCGGGGCGGCGGCCGGCAAGCCGCGATAATGCGGTTCATGGAGTCCGCCCTGCGTTTCTATTTCCGCGGCCAGATCGTCGAGGTCCGCGGCCCGTCCATCCGCACCACCGTGCTCGAGTGGTTGCGGACCCTGCCCGGTGCGCGCGGCACCAAGGAAGGCTGCGCCGAAGGCGATTGCGGCGCCTGCACCGTGGTGGTGGGCGAGCTCGACGCCGCGGGCTGCCTGCTGCTGCGTCCGGTCAACGCCTGCATCCGCCTGCTGCCCAGCCTGCACGGCAAGGCCTTGTTCACGGTCGAAGACCTGGAAGCCATGGCCGGCGGCCAAGCCCACCCGGTACAGCAGGCCCTGGTCGAGCACCATGGCTCGCAATGCGGCTTCTGCACCCCCGGCTTTGCCATGAGTCTGTTCGCGGCCTACGAGTCGGCCGGCGCCGCCGTGCCGCGCCGGGCCGAACTGGCCGACGCGCTGGCCGGCAACCTCTGTCGCTGCACCGGCTACCGCCCCATCCTCGACGCCGGCGAGGCGATGTTCCAGGCGGCTCCGGTCAAGCTCGCCCGGGCGCCGGTGGTGGCTGCGCTCAAGCCGATCGCTCAGGGGCCGGGCCTGGCTTACGAAGCTTTCGATCCCGGTCGCGGCGACACCCGCCCCGCTCGGTTTGTTGCGCCGCGCAGCGTGGCGGCGTTCAGCGCCCTGCGCCTGGCCGAACCCGGGGCCAGCCTGCTTGCCGGCGGTACCGACCTTGTGTTGTCCGTGACCAAGCAGCTGCGCGAGCTGGGCGACATCCATTACCTGGGCGACGTGGCCGAGCTGCAGACCATCGAACGGTCGCCCGAGGCCTTGCTGATCGGCGCCGCGGTCACGCTCGAAGAAGCCTGGGCCGCGCTGGTCGAGCAGCGGCCGGCGCTGGCTCGTTACGCCAAGCGTTTTGCCGGTCCGCCGGTGCGGCACGCCGGCACCCTGGTCGGCAACCTGGCCAATGGTTCGCCCATCGGCGACGCCGCACCCGTGCTGATGGTGGCCGGCGCCGTGCTGGTGCTGGCCCGTGGCGAAACGCGGCGGGAGCTCGGGCTCGAGGATTTCTACCTCGCTTATCGCAGCAATGCCCTGGCTCCTGGCGAGTGGGTCGCCGCCGTGCGGGTTCCGGCGCCGCGGCCGGGCGAGGCGCTGCGCGCCTGGAAAATCGCCAAGCGCCACGACAGCGACATCTCGGCGGTCGCCGCCGGCCTGGCGATCGAGTTGGACGGCTCCGGCCGAGTCCGCGCCGCCCGCCTCGCATTTGGCGGAATGGCGGCGACGGTGCGCCGCGCGCCGGGCGCCGAAAGCGCCTTGATCGGCCAGCTGTGGAACGAGTCCGCTCTGCGCGCCGCTCAAGCCGCGCTGGCCCAGGACTTCGCTCCCATCGACGATTTCCGCGCCAGCGCGGACTACCGCTGCCAGGTGGCGGCGGCGCTGCTGCGCCGTTTCTGGCTCGCCCCCCGCAGAGAAAATCCGCTTGCAGAAGCAGAGCTCGAAGTCTGGTCGGCGCTTCCCCTGGGGGAGGGCGAATGAAGCCGCGCGCCGATTCTCCCTGGAAGGAAGCCGGCCGCGCCCGCGCCCACGAAAGCGCGGCCCTGCACGTGAACGGCCGTGCGGCATATGTCGACGACCTGCCCGAACCCGCCGGTACCCTGCACGCGGCTTTCGGCCTGTCGCCCGTCGCTCACGGCGAACTGCTCGGCATCGACCTCGACCGCCTGCGTGCGCAGGCCGGCGTGGTGGCGGTGTTCACCGCCGCCGACATTCCCGGGCTCAACGATTGCGGCGCCGTGATCCGCGACGACCCCATCCTCGCGCAGGACCGGCTGCTTTACCTTGGCCAGCCGGTCTACCTGGTGCTGGCCGACACCCGCGAGCTGGCGCGCCGCGCCGCGGCCCTGGCGCCGCAATTGATCCGCTTCCAGGCCCTGCCGGCCGTGCTCGATGCACGGCAAGCCCATGGCCGCGGCGACTACGTGCTGCCGCCCATGTCTCTGGTGCGCGGCGATGCGGAAGCGGCCATCGCAAGCGCGCCGCACTCGCTGCAAGGGCGGTTTGCCGTGGGCGGGCAGGAACAGTTCTACCTGGAGGGGCAGATCAGCCTGGCCCTGCCGCAGGAAGACGGCGGAATCCGGCTGCTGGCCTCGACCCAGCATCCGAGCGAAATGCAGCACGCTGTGGCGCGCGCCCTGGGAACTGCCGCGCACCGGGTCGAAGTCGAATGCCGGCGCATGGGTGGCGGATTCGGCGGCAAGGAATCGCAATCGGCGGTTTTCGCCTGCGCCGCCTCGATCGCCGCGGCCAAGCTGCAGCGGGCGGTCAAGCTGCGCCCCGACCGCGACGACGATTTCTTCATCACCGGCCGCCGCCACGCGTTCGACTACGACTGGCGCGTCGGCTTCGACGACGAAGGCCGGGTGCTGGGGCTGCAGCTCGACCTGATCGCCAACGCCGGTTTTTCGGCCGACCTTTCCGGCGCGGTGATGGCGCGGGCGATCTGCCATGTGGACAACGCGTATTACCTGCCCGCGGTTCAACTCAACGGTTATTGCGCGCGCACCAACACCCAGAGCAACACGGCTTTCCGCGGCTTCGGCGCGCCGCAAGGGGCGCTCGCCACCGAAGTGATCCTCGAGCGCATCGCCTTTGCCCTGGGGCGCGACCCGCTCGCGGTGCGGCAGGTCAACTTCTACCGCGAGCCGCAGCAGACCGCGCCCTACGGCCAGGCGGTGGAAGACGCGATCGGCCCCGAGCTGGTGGCCGAGCTCGCCGCTCGCAGCCGTTACGCCGAACGCCGCGCCGCGATCGAGGCCTTCAACGCCCGGAGTCCGATGATCAAGCGCGGCATCTCGCTCACCCCGGTCAAGTTCGGCATCGCTTTCAACGTCGAACACCTCAACCAGGCGGGGGCCCTGGTCCACGTCTATACCGACGGTTCGGTCGGGGTGAACCACGGCGGAACGGAAATGGGGCAGGGCCTGCACACCAAGGTGGCGCAGGTCGTGGCGCAGGAGCTCGGCCTGCCCATGGAACAGGTCCGGGTGAGCGCGACCACCACGGCCAAGGTCGCCAATACTTCGGCCACGGCCGCGTCCACCGGTTCGGACCTGAACGGCAAGGCGGCGCAGGACGCAGCGCGCCGGATCCGCCAGCGGCTCGAGCGGTTCCTGGCGGATCGCCACGGCGTGGAACCCGGGTCGATCGAGTTCGCCGCGGGGCAGGTGAGGGTGGGCGAACAGCGGCTCGATTTCGCCGCCGTGGTCGAAGCCGCCTACCTGGCCCGGATCCAGCTCTGGAGCGACGGCTTTTACGCCACCCCGGGTCTGTCCTGGGACGCCGAGCGAATGCAGGGCCGGCCATTCCAGTATTACGCCTGGGGCGCGGCGGTGAGCGAGGTGGTGCTGGATACGCTCACCGGCGAATCGAAACTGGTGGCGGCCGAACTGCTGCATGACGTGGGGGCATCGATCAACCCGGCGATCGACCTTGGCCAGATCGAAGGCGCTTTTATCCAGGGCCTGGGCTGGCTCACTTGCGAAGAACTGGTGTGGGACGGGAGCGGCCGCCTGCTCACCCATGCGCCCAGCACTTACAAGATTCCCACCGCCAACGACGCTCCCGCCGATTTCAAGGTGTCGCTCTACGGTCGGCCCAATGGTGCCGACACCATCTACCGCTCCAAGGCCGTGGGCGAGCCGCCCCTGCTGCTTGCCTTCAGCGCTTTCCTGGCTTTGCGCGCCGCGGCCGCCGCGGCGCGGGGAGGGGAGGTGGAACTGAACGCTCCGGCCACGCCCGAAGCCTTGCTGAAGGCGATCCTCACGCCATGAGTCGGGCGCTTCATCGCCGCGCCCGGGAATGGGCCGGACTCGCTCGTCCGGCCTGGGTGGTGGAAGTCGCCCAGGTGCGCGGTTCGGCGCCGCGCGAGCCAGGCGCCCGGATGCTGGTGGCGGCTGATGAAATCGCGGGCAGCATCGGCGGCGGACGGTTGGAATGGATGGCGATCGAAGCGGCGCGAGCCCGGCTGGCGGGGGCCAGCCTGCCCGAGCGCGAAGACATCGCCCTGGGGCCCCGCCTGGGGCAGTGCTGCGGCGGCGCGGTGCAGCTGGCTTACGAGCCGCTGGCCCAGGCCTTGTCGCACTGGCTCGAGCCGCCTCCGCTCTGGCATCTGCAGTTGCACGGCGCGGGCCATGTGGGAGCGGCGATCGCGCGGGCGCTGGTCCCGCTGGATGTCGACCTCGACTGGATCGACGAGCGCCCCGACAGCTTTGCGCCCGGCCCCTGGCCGGCCCATTGGCGGCTGCTGGCCACCGACGACGCGGTGGCCGAAGTCGCGGCAGCGCCCGCGGGAGCGCGTTACCTGGTGCTGACCCACAGCCACGAGCTCGACCTGAGGCTGGCGCGGGCGATCCTCGAGCGCGGCGATTTCGAGTTCTTCGGCCTGATCGGCTCGGCCAGCAAACGCGCCCGCTTTGTCTCCCGCCTGCAGCAGCAAGGCCTGGCGCCGGCGGCGATCGCCCGCATCACCTGCCCGATCGGGATCGAGGGAATTCCCGGCAAGGCGCCCGAGTTGATCGCGGTGGCGGTCGCCGCCCAGCTGCTCGCGCTGGGCGGCAAGAGCGACGAGGCTTGATTCGAGTCAGCCGGCGCGCCGTCCGCGCGCCGGGGTGGGGCGCCCGGGCTGATAAAAGAGATTTCATGAAACGTTCGCAATGGGGCTCCCGCCTCGGCTTCATCCTCGCCTCGGTCGGCGCCACGGTTGGTCTCGGTTCGATCTGGAAGTTCCCCTATGTCACTGCCGTCAACGGCGGCGGCGTCTTCCTGCTCGTTTTCGTCGCCCTTACCTTCACCTTGGGCATCGCTCTGATGCTGGCCGAGTTCGCCATCGGCCGCCACGCCCGCTGCGGCGCGGTGAGCGCGTTCCGCCGCCTGGGCGGCGGCGCCTGGCCGCTGGTGGGCTACGCCGGCGTGGTGGCGGGCTTCCTGGTGCTGAGCTTCTACAGCGTGGTGGGCGGCTGGACCCTGGGTTATCTGCTGCGAGCCTTCGACGGCCGGGTGATGAGCCAGGATCCGCAGGTGCTGGGAGCGCTGTTCGGGCAATACATCGGCAGCCCGACCGAGCCGGTGATCACCCACGCGATTTTTATGGCCCTCACGCTCGGCGTGGTGATGGCGGGGGTGAAAGCCGGCATCGAACGCCTGGGCAAGCTGCTGATGCCGGCGCTTTTCATCCTGATGCTGGTGCTGATCGCCCGCTCGCTGACGCTGCCGGGTGCGGCGAGCGGGGTGGCGCAGTTCCTCGCCCCCGATTTTTCCAAGCTCACCCCGGCGATGCTGGTCGACGCCCTGGGCCTGGCCTTCTTTTCGCTTTCGGTTGGTGCGGGTTGCATGCTGGCCTACGGCTCCTACCTCGAGCGCGAGGTCAAGCTCGCCAGCTCGGCGCTGTGGGTGTGCGGACTGAC
The DNA here is from genome assembly GCA_023443095.1 of Pseudomonadota bacterium. Lineage (GTDB taxonomy): Bacteria > Pseudomonadota > Gammaproteobacteria > Burkholderiales > Burkholderiaceae_F > JAEZVV01. The sequence continues at coordinate 49,100 of JAEZVV010000100.1, read as the reverse complement.
CACGCTGACCTCGGTGCTGGCTGGACTGATGATCTTCCCGGCGGTGGCGGCGTTTGGGCTCGAAGCCGCGGCCGGCCCCGGCCTCACTTATATGACCATGCCGGTGGTGTTCAATCACCTGCCTTTCGGCCAGGGCTTCGCCATCGCCTTTTTTGCCCTGCTGCTGTTTGCGGCGCTGACGTCTTCGGTGTCGATGCTCGAGCTGATCGTGGTGCTGCCGATCGACGAATGGGGTATCGACCGCCGCCGCGCCACCTTGATCGTCGGCGGACTGGTGTTCCTGGCCGGGGTGCCGGCAGCCCTGTCCTTCGGGGTGCTGGGCGAATACAAGTTCGCCGGCCGCAACGTGTTCGAGCTGATGGACTACGCCGCCAGCAACGTGCTGCTGCCGCTGGGCGGCATAGGCACGGCGCTGTTTGCGGGCTGGAAGCTGTGGCCGGCGGTGCAGGCCGAACTGGAGTTGCCGGCGGCGCTTGCCACCGGCATGAAGTGGACTTGCCGGGTCGCCGCGCCGCTCTTGATCGGCCTGATCCTGGTGTGGAACCTGTAGCCGCGCTTACGAGCCGGCCATGAAGGTGCGCACGCCCGAGCCCATGAACTGGACGCCGATGCAGATCAGCAGGAAACCCATCAGCTTGGACAGGACGGCGTTGCCGGAGCGGCCGAGCTTGCTGGCGATCACGTCGGCGGACTTGAGCACCAGCCAGATGCCGACGCAGGTGATGACAATCGCCAGGCCGGTCATGAGCAGTGCCACCACCTGAGAAGGCATGGGCAGTTCGGCGATTTCGGTCGACAGGCCGATCACCACCGCAATCGTGCCGGGGCCGCTGATGCCCGGCATCGCGATCGGGAAGAAGGAGTAGTCCTCCTTCGATCGGCGCAGGTCGGCATGGCCGCTGGCGTCCTTCTCCATGAACATCATCTGGTAGCCGATCACCGCGACCACGAAGCCGCCGGCGATGCGCAGCGCGCCGTAAGAGATGCCGAAGAAGGCCAGGATCAGGTTGCCCGCCAGCAGGCTCACCGCCATCACCGCGGCGGCGTAGATGCAGGCCATCTTGGCTTGCTGCGCCCGGCGTGGCTCGCTCATGCCCTGGGTGAGGCTGATGAAGAGCGGGATCTTCGAGAGCGGGTTGGTGATCACGATCAGGCTGATCACGCCGCCGAACAGGTATTGCAGATAGAGGCTTTCGAACATCGCTAGGCCATGAGCCCGTGGGCAGGCCGCCATTCTAGGAAGCGCGGGCAGCGCCGGCTTGCCCGGGAAAGCGTGTAGCGGGCCCCGGATCGCGCTCGCCGCGGGGACGAAACGGCCAAGCCCCGCTCTGGCCGGCTCGGTCCGGCGGCGCGAAGCCTCGATCGGGCCGCGGCGCCGCTCCGCTCCAAGGACTGACCGGCGTCAAGCTGCTGCCTGGCGCAGCGCTGGCCTGCCGTTCGGAAGAAGCCCCTGTATGCGGCAGGGAGAATGCCTACAGATCCAGTCGGCTGCGTCGATAGCTGCCAGGAGAGCGCCATTGACTGGCGGTTTCGCTCCGGCCCGGGCGCCCGCGGGAACCCGGCGCAAGGCCGAACGATTTTCCGGCCTGATCCCACTGTCCTGAACACGGTTTCCATGAAGAACTTGCGGTTTGATCGAAAGCTGTTGCTGGCCTTTGCCATCCAGGCGGGTGTGGTCATCTGCGCCTTGATTGTTGCGGTGTCCAGCCTGAGGGCGGCGTCCGACAGTTTTGGTCACCTCTTGCAGCGCGAAGTGGCGCACGAAGTCGCGGTGGCCGAGATGTACGCCCAGGGCCTGCAGCAGGGGCAGGCGCTGCGCAACATCGTGCTCGACCCGGCCAACGAACGCGGGCACAAGAATCTGGCGCAGGCGCAGTCGGACTACCAGGAAGCGCTTGCCGCGGCCCGCGCCAGCACCTCGCAGCTCGGCCAGTTGGCGACTCTGAGCGCGATCGACGAACTCGGCCCCAAGCGCGCCGAGGCGATCGCCAAGGTGGTCGCGGTCGCCAAGACCGACATGATGGCGGCGGCGGCCCTGATGAACTCGCTCGAGACGCCGCTGTGGCGGGAGCTCAAGGACAAGATCCTCGAAGCGCAGAAAGCCGCGTCGGCGGCGTCGGCCGAAGTCGGGCGCCGCGAAGTGGCGAGCGCCGAACGCGCCACCTTGATCGCGACCGCGCTGGCGGCGCTGGCAGCGCTGGCAGCGCTGGTGCTGGTGCTGTGGCTGCGGCGCACGGTGAACGCCGAACTCGGCGGCGACCCGGCCGAAGTGCGCGACGTGTTGCGCCAGATCGCCGATGGCAACCTGCAGCAGACCATCGTGGTGCCGGCCGGGGCCGAGGCCAGCCTGGTCGCGGCGATCGGGCAGATGCAGACGGGCCTGAATACCACCCTTGCCTCAGTACGCCATGCGGTCGAGTCGATTTCGACCGCCAGCGGCGAAATCGCGGTCGGCAACCAGGACCTCTCATCGCGCACCGAAGCGCAGGCGGCCAACCTGCAGGAGACCGCGGCGGCGATGGACGAGTTGACCAGCACGGTGGCCTCGAGCGCCAGCGCGGCGCAGCAGGCGAACCAACTGGCGGCGGCGGCGTCCGGCGTGGCCGGGCGCGGCGGGGTGGTGGTGGGACAGGTGGTCTCGACCATGGACGAGATCAGCGCGGCCAGTCGTCAGATTGCCGACATCATCGGCGTGATCGACGGCATCGCCTTCCAGACCAACATCCTGGCGCTCAATGCCGCGGTCGAGGCGGCGCGCGCGGGCGAACAGGGCCGCGGCTTTGCCGTGGTGGCGGGCGAAGTGCGCAGCCTGGCGCAGCGCAGCGCGCAGGCGGCCAAAGAGATCAAGAGCCTGATCGAAGATTCGACGCAGAAGGTCGGCATGGGTGCCTCGCAAGTGCAGGAAGCGGGCCGGACCATGGACGACATCGTGGCGCAGGTGAAACGAGTGACCGACCTGATGGCCGAGATCACTGCCGGCACGCAGGAGCAAAGCGCCGGCATCTCGCAGGTCAACCAGGCGGTGGCGACGCTCGACCAGATGACCCAGCAGAACGCGGCCCTGGTCGAGCAGTCCGCCGCGGCCGCGTCGAGCCTGAAGGACCAGGCGCTGGCGCTCGATGCTGCGGTGGCGCGCTTCAAGCTGCGCGGAGCGGGCGCGAGTTCGAGCGCGCGCCCGAAGGCGCCCGCTGCCGCGGTGCGGTCGTCCAAGCCGGAAGTGAAGGCGCCGGTCAAAGCGGTGCCAGCGGCCCCGGCCGCCCAGCCCGCTGCGGCGGGCGGAGTCGGCGAGTGGACCGAGTTCTGAGCGGCGGGCGGTAAAACCCACGTTCCCCGCGTCGAATAGAATCCCGGGCGGGCCGGGCGCGGGGCCGACTGCGCTGTCGCCCTGACAGCGCAGGCATGAATACCCATCTTTTTGACCGTCTCGACGCCTGGGTCGACCAGCACTTCAACGAAGAAGTGGAGTTCCTGCAGGCGCTGGTGCGCGTGCCCACCGACACGCCGCCGGGGAACAACGCGCCTCATGCCGAACGCACCGCCGCCCTGCTGGCGGCGATGGGGCTGGTTGCCGAGGCCGATCCGGTGCCGGCCGCCGAAGCCGGGGCACAGGGATTGCAGTCGATCACCAATCTGATCGTGCGCCGGCGCTGGGCCGACGGGGGCCCGACCATCGCCCTCAACGCCCATGGCGACGTGGTGCCCCCGGGCGAGGGCTGGAGCCGCGCCCCCTACGGGGGCGAGATCGTCGACGGCCAGCTTTACGGCCGCGCTGCGGCGGTAAGCAAGAGCGATTTCGCCACCTACACCTTCGCGCTGCGGGCGCTCGAGGCGCTCGACGTCCCGCTCGCCGGAGCCGTCGAGCTGCATTTCACCTACGACGAGGAGTTCGGCGGCCAGCTCGGCCCCGGGCGCCTGCTCGAACGCGGCCTGAGCCGGCCCGACCTGCTGATTGCCGCCGGCTTCAGCTACCAGGTGGTCACCGCGCACAACGGCTGCCTGCAGTTGGAAGTCCTGCTGCATGGCCGGTCGGCCCACGCCGGCTTCCCCGACACCGGCGTCGACGCGCTGCGCGCTGCCAATACCCTGCTCACCGCGCTTTACGCCCATGCCGACGGCCCGCTCAAGCAACAGCGTTCGCAGGTGCCCGGCATTGCCCATCCGACCCTGGTGGTGGGGCGGATCGACGGCGGCACCAACACCAACGTGGTTCCCGGCGTCGTTGGCCTCAAGCTCGACCGGCGCCTGATTCCCGAGGAAGACCCGGTCGCGGTCGAGGCCGGGCTGCGCGATCTGATCGAATCGACCCTGGCGCCGCTGGCCGGCATCCGGGTCGAGGTCAAGCGCCTGCTGCTGGCGCGGCCGCTCCGGCCGCTGGCGGGCAATGCCGACCTGGTCGCGGCGATCCAGCGCCATGGCGAACTGGTGTTTGGCGTTCCCATCCCCGCCGGCGGCTCGCCGCTGTATACCGACGCCCGGCTGTACGGCGAACACGGCATCCCGGCCGTGATTTACGGCGCCGGTCCGCGCACCGTGCTCGAAGCCAACGCCAAACGCGCCGACGAACACGTGGCGCTGGCCGATCTGCGCCGCGCCACCCAGGTGGTGGCGCGCACCCTGCTCGAGCTTCTGACGCCCCGCTGAGGCCGCTCTGCCGGAGCCGGCCGGCGGGATTCCCCTACTGGTTCCGGGGCATGGGCTCCGGGCTGGCTTGCATCAACCCAAATTAGGCTAGAATCCAGACTGAACGTTCATTCAGGATATGGTGCCCTCTTGCGCCCCTGATTTGACGCTACCGAACAAGGAGAAGTGGATGAGATCGCAAGCATTTCTGAAGCCGGCTGCGCTGACCGCCGCGGTGATGGCCGCGCTGGTCCTGGGCGCCTGCGGCAAACCGCAAGCCGCAGCCCCAGGAGAGCGACCGGCGCCGGAAGTCAAAGTGGTCGAGGTCCAGCCCAAGCCCCTGGCGCTCACCAACGAGCTGGCGGGGCGGACTTTGCCCTACAAGGTGGCCGAAGTGCGGCCTCAGGTCAGCGGCATCCTGCAGCAGCGCCTTTTCACCGAAGGCGGTGACGTCAAGGCCGGGACCAAGCTCTACCAGATCGATCCGGCGAGTTACCAGGCCCAGGTCGACAGTGCCGCCGCCGTGCTGGCCAAGGCCGAGGCCAATCTGGAAGTGGCCAAGCTGGCGGCCGCCCGCCACGCCGAACTGGTGAAGATCAACGCCGTCAGCCAGCAGGCCAACGACGACGCACAGGCCCGCCTGAAGCAGAGCGAGGCCGAAGTGGCCGCCGCCCGCGCCGCGCTCAAGACCGCCAAGATCAACCTCGACTACACCTCGATCACTGCACCGATCGCCGGCCGCATCGGCCGCTCGATGGTGACCCCGGGGGCGCTGCTGACCGCCAACCAACAACAGGTGCTGGCCACCGTGCAGCAGCTCGACCCGATCTACGTCGACGTCACGCAGTCGAGTACCGACCTGCTGCGCTTGAAGCGCGACTGGGCCGAGGGCCGCCTGAAGAGCGCCGGCGCCAACCAGGCGAGCGTCAAGCTCCTGCTCGAGGACGGCAGCACTTACGCCGCCACCGGCAAGCTGCAGTTCTCCGACGTGACGGTCGACCCCGGTACCGGTGCGGTCACCCTGAGGGCGGTCTTCCCCAACCCCAAGCAGGAACTGCTGCCGGGCATGTACGTGCGCGCCGTGCTGGAAGAAGGCGTGCGCGAGTCCGCCATCCTGGTGCCGCAGCCGGCCCTGATGCGCGACGGCCGCGGCAATGCCTCGGTCTACGTGGTCGACGCCGAAAACAAGGTGGCGGTACGCCCGGTCAAGGCCAAGCGCACCGTGGGCGACCAGTGGCTGGTGAGCGAAGGCCTCAAGGCGGGTGAACGCGTCATCGTCGAAGGTCTGCAGAAGATCCGGCCGGGCGCCCCGGTGCGGATCGCCGCGGCCGCGGCTCCGGCGGCTGCCGCTGCGGCCCCCGCCGCCGCCGGCAAATAAGCGCCGCGGGAGAGCAACACCATGGCACGTTTCTTTATTGATCGGCCCATCTTCGCGTGGGTGATCGCCATCGTCATCATGCTGGCGGGCACCCTCTCGATCCTGGGTCTGCCGGTTTCCCAGTACCCGACCATCGCGCCGCCGGAAGTCTCGATCCGCGCGAGCTACCCGGGCGCCAACGCCAAGACGCTGCAGGACACCGTCACCCAGGTGATCGAGCAGCAGATGAAGGGTCTCGACGGCCTGACCTATATGCGCTCGGCGAGCGACAGCGCGGGTCTGGTCGAAATCACCCTAACGTTCAAGGCGGGGACCAACCCCGACATCGCCCAGGTCCAGGTCCAGAACAAGCTTGCCTCGGCCACCCCGATGCTGCCGCAGGAAGTGCAGCGGCTCGGGGTCCAGGTGAACAAGAGTTCGGCCAGCTTCCTGATGGTGGTCGGCTTCATCTCTGAGGACGGCTCGATGCAGGGGGTCGACCTTGCCGACTACGTCTCGACCAACGTCCAGGACCCGCTCAGCCGTATCAACGGCGTGGGCGAGATCCAGGTCTTCGGCGGCCAGTATTCGATGCGGATCTGGCTCGACCCGTCCAAGCTCAACAACTACAAGCTCAGCACGCAGGACGTGATGGCGGCGATCCGGGCGCAGAACGCCCAGGTCTCGGTCGGCCAGATCGGCGGCCTGCCGGCCGTTCCCGGCACCCAGCTCAACGCCACCATCACCGCCCAGACCCGTCTCGAACGCCCCGAGCAGTTCGAGGCGATCCTGCTTAAGACCACGGCCGACGGTTCGGCGGTGCGTCTGCGCGACGTGGCGCGGGTCGAGATCGGCAACGAGAGTTACGAGGCCAGCTCGCGCTACAACGGCAAGCCGTCGGCCGGCGTGGCGATCAAGCTCTCGACCGGAGCCAACGCCCTGGCCACCGCCGCCAAGGTCAAGGAAGAGCTGGCGAAACTCGAGCAGTACTTCCCGACCGGAATGAAGTCGGTGATCGCCTACGACACCACGCCTTTCGTGCGGATCTCGATCGAGGAAGTGATCAAGACCCTGCTCGAAGCGATCGTGCTGGTCGTGCTGGTGATGTATCTGTTCCTGCAGAACTTCCGCGCCACCCTGATTCCGACGATCGCGGTGCCGGTGGTTCTGCTGGGCACTTTCGGGGTGCTGGCGGCGTTCGGCTTCTCGATCAACACGCTCACCATGTTTGCGATGGTGCTGGCGATCGGCCTCTTGGTCGACGACGCCATCGTGGTGGTCGAAAACGTCGAGCGCGTGATGAGCGAGGAAGGTCTCTCGCCCAAGGAAGCCACCCGCAAGTCGATGGGTCAGATCACCGGCGCGCTGGTGGGCATTGCCCTGGTGCTGTCGGCCGTGTTCGTGCCGATGGCTTTCTTCGGCGGTTCGACCGGCGTGATCTACCGCCAGTTCTCGATCACCATCGTCGCCGCCATGGCGCTGTCGGTGTTGGTCGCCCTGATCCTCACGCCCGCCCTGTGCGCGACCATCCTCAAGCCGATCGAGAAGGGCCACCACCACGGCGAGCGCGGCTTCTTCGGCTGGTTCAACCAGCGCTTCGAGCAGACCAGCCACGGCGCCCAGAGCGCGGTGCGCGGCATGACCCGGCGCAGCGTACGTTTCATGGTGATCTACGGCGCCTTCGTCGCCGCGGTGGCCTTCGGTTTCATGCGCCTGCCCACCGGCTTCCTGCCCGACGAAGACCAGGGCGTCCTGTTTGCCCAGGTCATGCTGCCGGCCGGCGCCACTGCCGAACGAGCCAAGCCGGTGCTCGACACCGTCGAGCACCACTTCCTTGAAAACGAGAAGGACACGGTCGAAGGCCTGTTCGTGGTGTCGGGTTTCAGTTTCAGCGGCCGCGGCCAGAACAACGCCATCGCCTTCGTCAACCTCAAGGACTGGGACGAACGCACGGCACCCGGCAGCGACGTGAAATCGATCGCCGGTCGCGCGATGGGCGCTTTCAGCCAGATCCGCGACGCGATGGCGTTTGCCTTCGCGCCGCCGGCGGTGATCGAGCTCGGCACGGCGGGGGGCTTCAACCTGTTCCTGCAGGACCGTGCCGGCTTGGGTCACGAAGCCCTGATCGCCGCACGCAACCAGTTGCTCGGGCTGGCGGCCAAGGACCCGCGCCTGGTCGCGGTGCGCCCCAACGGCCAGGACGACACGCCGCAGCTGCGGGTCGAAGTCGACCACGCCAAGGCGGGTGCACTGGGGCTGTCGATCGCCGACATCAACGACACCCTGGCCACGGCCTGGGGCGGCGCCTACGTCAATGACTTCATCGACCGCGGCCGCGTGAAGAAGGTCTACATGCAGGCCGACGCGCCGTACCGCAAGGCGCCCGAAGACCTGAACCGCTGGTACGTGCGCAACAAGTCGGGCGAGATGGTGCCTTTCAGCAGCTTTGCCAGCGTGCGCTGGGACTACGGTTCGCCGCGCCTCGAGCGCTACAACGGCGTGCCCGCGGTCGAAATCCAGGGCCAGCCGGCGCCGGGCAAGAGCACCGGCGAAGCGATGGCGGTGATGGAAGAGCTCGTCAAGCAGCTGCCGCCGGGCTTCGGCATCGAATGGACCGGTCTGTCCTACCAGGAACGCATGAGTGGCTCGCAGGCGCCGATGCTCTACGCCTTGTCGCTGCTGATCGTGTTCCTGTGCCTGGCCGCCTTGTATGAAAGCTGGTCGATCCCGGTGGCCGTGATGCTGGTCGTGCCCCTGGGCGTGATCGGTGCCCTGATCGCTGCCGGTCTGTTCGGCAAGGCCAACGACGTCTACTTCCAGGTGGGTCTGCTGACCACCATCGGTCTGGCGTCGAAAAACGCGATTCTGATCGTCGAGTTCGCCAAGGAGCTGATGGAGCAGGGCAAATCGGCAACCGAGGCGGCGATCGAGGCGGTACGGCTGCGTCTGCGTCCGATCATCATGACCTCGCTCGCCTTCGGTCTGGGCGTGTTGCCGCTGGCGCTCGCCAACGGCGCGGGCTCCGGTGCGCAGAATGCGATCGGCATCGGCGTGCTGGGCGGGATGATCACCGGCACCGTGTTGTGCATCTTCTTCGTGCCGCTGTTCTACGTGTTGATCCGCAAGTTCTTTGTCGCCAAGCCGGCGGCGCCTGCCGACCAACCCATCGCCGCCAAGGAGCACTGAGATGCCGTTCACGATCCGACTGCTGCCGCTGGCAGCCGCCCTGGCCCTGGCCGGCTGCGGCACTCTGGCGCCGACATACGAGCGCCCCGCGGCGCCGGTGGCGCAAGCCTGGCCGCAAGGCCCTGGCTACGCCGCTGACCCATCGAGCGAAGCACCGCTGCCGAGCTGGCAGGACTTCTTCACCGACGGCAAGCTGCGCCAGGTCATCGAACTCGCGCTTGCCAACAACCGCGACCTGCGGATCGCCGCGCTCAATATCGAGCAGGCGCGGGCGCAGTACCGCATCTCGCGCGCCGCGCTGCTGCCCAACGTCGGCGCCAGTGGGAGCGGCGACCATGCGCGCACCACACCCGGCATTCCCGGCACCGGCCAGCGCGCCGACGAGGCGCTGGTCGGCCACGGATACAACGCCGCGATCGGGGTCGGTTACGAGCTCGACTTGTTCGGCAAGGTCCGCAGCGCCAACGAAGCGGCGCTCAACCAGTTCTTCGCTACCGAAGAAGCGCGCCGCAGCGTCGAGCTCAGCCTGGTGGCAAGCGTGGCCGACACTTGGCTGTTGTATGCCGCTGGCCAGGCCCAGGTCGATCTGGCCAAGACCACGCTTGCCAGCCAGGAAGCGTCGTACCAGCTGATCCTGCGCAGCCACGAGCTGGGAGTGGCTTCCACGCTCGAACTGCGCCAGGCGCAGACCACGGTCGAGTCAGCACGGGTCGATCTGGCCCGCGCCACTCGCGCCGTGGCCCAGGTCGCCAACACCCTGGTGCTGCTGGCGGGCGGACCGGTCGACGAATCGCTGCTGCCTGCCGCCGGGGCGGTGGCGGCGAGCGTGGTGCCGGCGCTGCCGGCAGGGGTGCCGTCCGAGGTCTTGCTGCGCCGGCCCGATATCGCTCAGGCCGAGCGCCAGCTGCGGGCGGCCAACGCCCAGATCGGCGTGGCCCGCGCCGCATTCTTCCCGTCGATCACCCTGTCGGCGGGGGGCGGCCGCAGCAGCGCCGATCTGAACGAACTCTTCTCTGGTGGCGCGACCTATGTCTGGAGCTGGGCGCCGTCGATCAACCTGCCCATTTTCCAGGGCGGCGCTCTGACGGCCCAGCTCGAGAGCACCAAGGCGGCCCGTGAAATTGCGCTCGCCCAGTACGAAAAATCGATCCAGACCGCTTTCCGCGAAGTTGCCGATGCTCTGGCCACTCGTGGCACGATCGAGGCCGAACTCGAAGCGCAAAGGGCCTTGGCCCAGGCCGCGACCGAGGCCTACCAGCTGTCGGAACAGCGTTTCCGCAGCGGGCTCGACAACTACCTGGCAGTGCTGGTGGCGCAGCGCCAGATGGTGACTGCGCAGCAGGCCTTGATCCAGGTCGAGCAGGCACGTGCGTCCAGCCTGGTTCAGCTCTACAAGGCTCTCGGCGGTGGCGTGACGACTCAGGCTGCCGGCTGAGTCAGCGCAGGGAGGATGCTCGATGACTGAATGTGAGAGAAAAGCGGCCGCAGTGCCGCTGGCGGAGCGGCGGCGGGAACAGATCCTTGCCGCTGCGCGCGAATGCGTTCGTCGCCACGGTTTCCACGCCGCCAGCATGAGCGAGATTGCGCGCAGCTTCGGCATGAGTGCCGGCCACATCTACAACTACTTCGAGAGCAAGGAAGCGATCATTGCCGCCCTGGTGGCGCAGGATCTCGCCCATTTCAACGAGATGGTCGAGGAACTGCGCGGCACCGGCGATATCCGCTTTGCGCTGATCGACCGCGCTGCGCATGGCGTGGCGCGGAAGATGGACCGCGACCGTTCACGCCTTGGAATGGAGATACTGGCCGAAGGCGCGCGCAATCCCAAGATCGACGAGATGCTGCAGGCGGCCGATAGCGCGGCGCACGACCGGCTGTGCGAACTGCTGGCGACCATTGCTGCGCCAGGCATGAGCGGCGAAGAGATCGAGGCGCGGGTCGACATCCTGATGGCCTTGTTCGACGGTCTGATGATCCGCAGCCTGCGTGCCAAAACGGCGAATCAGGCGGAGCTGGTGCGGGTGATCCAGCGCTGCCTGGTCGCACTGACCGACGGGAAGCCTTTATGAATGTGTATGCAAGAAACGCCGTGGTAGCCGGTGCGGTAGCGATGCTCGCCGCTTGTGCGTCGAACTCGCCCCTGGAAGCGCCGGCCAGCCCGCCGCCGGCCACGGGTGTATGCAGCCCGGATCTGCTCGAGGGCCTCAAGGGTCTGACGCTCGAGGCCGCCCGCGCTCGGCTCGAGCGGGCCGGCGTGCGTTACCGCGTGGTGAGCGACGGCGCCAAGGAGTTCCCGTTGACGATGGACTACGACCACAACCGCGTCGGGCTCGAGCTCGAGCGCGGCGTGGTGGTGGCCGCGCGCTGCGGCTGAACCCTAGAGGCCGCGCTTGAAGCTGGCGAGCAGCGCGCCTGCCGCCACGAACAACGAGCCGAACACCCGGTTCAGCGCGCGGATCTGGTGGGGGGCCCGCAGCAGGCGCAGGACGCGTGCGGCGAGGGCGGTGTAGCCGGCCATCACGACCAGGTCGGTGAAACCGAGCGTGGCGGCGATCACCGCGTATTGAGCCGTCAGCGGCCGGGCCAGATCGAGGAACTGCGGCACCACGGCGAGCAGGAAGATCGTTCCCTTGGGGTTGAGCGAATTGATCATCCAGCCGCGGACGACCAGGTCGCGGCGGCGCGGCAGCTCGGCCGCGACCGTGCCGGCCGCCACGATCGGCGCGGCGGGCGCACGCCATTGCTGCAGGCCCAGCCACACCAGGTAGGCCACGCCCACCCATTTCACGATGGCAAAAGCGAGGCTGGATGCGGCGATCAGGGCGCCCAGGCCGATGCCCACCACCACGACCTGGGTCCAGATGCCCAGCACCAGCCCGAGCGTGGTGAAGTAGCCGCGCCCGAAACCGAAGGACAGTCCCGAACTCATTGCCGCGATAGCACCTGCGCCGGGCGAAAGGCTGATCGCCCACGAGGCGGCGAAAAAGGCAAACCAGGTCGAGAGTTCCATGGGTCGGATCCGGAGTGAAGTCGCGTTTTAACACGCGGTGTCGCGGTCTGTCGTCATCGTGAGCCGCGGCAGCCGGTCGATAGCCCAGTCGATGGCCTAGCATGTCGATTCGATCGTTTCCTCGCGCTAGGCGTCACATGCTCAACTTCACTTTCCAGAACCCGACCCGGATCCTGTTCGGCCGTGGCCGGATTGCCGACATCGGTGCCGAAATCCCGGCCTCCGCCCGCGTCCTTGTCACCTACGGTGGCGGCAGCGTGATCAAGACCGGCACCCTGGCCGAAGTGCGGGCGGCGCTTGCCGGTCGCACCGTGTTCGAGTTCGGCGGCATCGAGCCCAACCCGACCTACGAGACCTTGATGTTGGCGGTCGAACTCGCTCGGCGCGAGTCGATCGACTTCATCCTCGCGGTGGGCGGCGGCTCGGTGATCGACGGCACCAAGTTCATCGCCGCGGCGGTTCCGTTCGCCGGCGAGCCCTGGGACATCCTGGCCCGGCGTGCCAAGGTGCAAGCCGCCCTGCCTTTCGCTTCCGTGCTGACCCTGCCTGCCACCGGATCCGAGATGAACAGCGGCGCGGTCATCACCCGGCGCGCCACCCGCGACAAGCTGGCTTTTTCCAGCCCGCTGCTGTTTCCCGTCTTTTCGGTGCTCGATCCGAGTAAGACCTTCACCTTGCCGCCGCGCCAGGTGGCCAACGGCGTGGTCGACGCCTTCGTCCACATCGCCGAGCAATACCTGACCTATCCGGCCGACGCCAAGGTGCAGGACCGCTTTGCCGAGGGCCTGCTCCTGACCTTGATCGAAGAGGGTCCCCGGGCGCTCGCCGAACCTGACAACTACGAGGTTCGCGCCAACCTGATGTGGTGCGCGACGCTGGCGCTCAACGGTCTGATCGGTGCCGGCGTGCCGCAGGACTGGGCGACCCACATGCTGGGGCACGAGCTCACCGCCTTGCACCGGCTGGACCACGCGCAGACGCTCGCCGTGGTTCTGCCGGCGATGCTGCAGCACCGGCGCCAGGAGAAGCGCGGCAAGCTGCTGCAATACGCGGAGCGGGTGTGGGAGCTGGCCGAGGGCGACGAGGAGGCGCGGATCGACGCAGCGATCGCTCGTACCCGCGAGTTTTTCGAAGCGATGCAGGTGCCGACCCGGCTGTCGGACTACGGCATCGCCGCCGACACGATTCCCGCGCTGATCGAGCAGCTCGAGCGCCACGGCATGGTGAAGCTGGGAGAGCGGCGCGATTTCGACCTTGCCGCTGCCCGCCGTGTCTACGAGCTCTCGGCCTGAGCCTGAGGTTTCCGACAGACGGTCTATCGAGGCAGGATCGGTATTAAGGGTGCTCCCGGAGGGGATTCCCTCTCCTTGAGGCAAGTCAAGGGAGGGGAAGCACTCCGGAGCGCCCGAGCTATTTGTCAGGCTAGCCTCCGCACCCTGCCCGAAGTTCGGACAGGTCCATCAGGAGCAGCAGGATGTCGCAGCAAAGACGGCCGCTTTACACGACGCTTTATTTCCAGGTCATCGTCGCCATCATCATTGGTGTCTTGTTAGGCCATTTCTGGCCCGAGGCCGGAACGGCGATGAAGCCTTTCGGCGACGCCTTCATCAAGCTGATCAAGATGATCATCGCGCCGGTGATCTTCTGCACGGTCGTGGTGGGCATCGCCGGCATGGAGGACATGAAGAAGGTCGGAAAGACCGGCGGCATGGCGCTCCTGTATTTCGAAATCGTCAGCACCCTGGCGCTGATCGTCGGCCTGGTCCTGGTCAACGTGATCCAGCCCGGCGCCGGCATGAACGTCGACCCGGCCACGCTCGACACCAAGGCCGTTGCCGCGTTCACCGGGCCCGGCAAGATGACGACGACCACCGACTTCCTGCTCAACGTCATTCCCAGCACGGTGGTCGGCGCGTTTGCGTCGGGCGACATCCTCCAGGTCCTGTTCTTCTCGGTGCTGTTCGGCTTTGCCCTGCACCAGTTCGGCGGTCGCGGCACCCTGGTGTTCGACCTGATCGAAAAGACTTCGCACGTCCTGTTCCAGATCGTCGGCATCATCATGCGTGTCGCCCCGATCGGCGCGTTCGGGGCGATGGCCTTCACCATCGGCAAGTACGGTCTGGGCTCGCTGGTGCCGCTGGCCAAGCTGATGGGAACTTTCTATCTGACCTGTCTGGCCTTCGTGTTGTTCGTGCTGGGTTCGATCGCACGTGCGCACGGCTTCTCGATCCTGCGCTTCATCAAATACATCAAGGAAGAACTCCTGATCGTGCTCGGCACCTCGTCGTCCGAGTCGGTGCTGCCGCGCATGATGGTCAAGATGGAAAACGCCGGCGTCAGCAAGTCGGTGGTGGGCCTGGTGATCCCGACCGGTTATTCGTTCAACCTCGACGGCACGGCGATCTACCTGACGATGGCGGCGGTCTTCATCGCCCAGGCCTGCAACGTCGACATGACGCTGACCCAGCAGCTCACCTTGCTGGCGGTGCTGCTGTTGACGAGCAAAGGCGCGGCCGGCGTGACAGGCAGCGGCTTCATCGTGCTGGCGGCAACGCTGTCGGCAGTGGGTGACGTGCCGGTGGCCGGCTTGGCGCTGATTCTGGGCATCGACCGCTTCATGTCCGAAGCGCGCGCGCTGACCAACCTGGTGGGCAACGGCGTCGCCACCCTGGTGGTCGGCAAATGGTGTGGCGAGCTCGACTCCCGTCGCATGCACCAGGTCCTCGATCACGAAACGCCGACCGATGCCGACCGGCCGGAAGAACTGGTCGACCAGGTCGAAGCGCACATGGACACCAGCCGCGACCGCCGCTGATTCCTGCCTCTTCCTACAACAAGGCCCGCTTCGTGCGGGCCTTGTTGTATCGGCTGCGGCGCGTTCGGTCCGAAGCGCCAGGTTCAGGCGATCGGCGCCAGATCGGGGTCAGCCATCTGCATCTGGTTGCGCCCGCATTGCTTGCTGCGGAACAGTGCCTGGTCGGCCTGCCGCACCAGGGTCTCGGGGGCGCACCCGGCGCGCGGGACCAGGCTTGCCACGCCCAGGCTGATGGTGAGGATGCCGGGAGCGGTGACGGCGTGGGGTAGGGCGATCGACCAGACCGCTTGCTGGATGCGGCGAGCGACGTCGGCCGCGGCCGCCAGGTCCAGCCCCGGCAGCAACACCACGAATTCTTCGCCGCCGTAACGCGCCACCGTTTCCTCAGCGCGCCGGACCACGCCGGCGATGGCGGCGGCAACGGCCTGGAGCGCACAGTCGCCAGCCAGATGGCCGTAATGGTCGTTGTAGTGCTTGAATCGATCGACGTCGATCATGATCAGCGACAGCGGTTTGCCGCTGCACAGGGCGCAGTTCCATTCCTGGCTCAGGCACAAATCGAAATAGCGGCGATTGGCGATCCCGGTGAGCCCGTCGGTATTGCTGAGGCGCTCGAAGCGGCGGTTGGCCTCCTCGAGTTCGTGAGTGCGGGCTTCGACCAGCGCTTCGAGATCGCGATTGCGTTCGCGCAGCGATACGACCGGGTAGACCTCGCCCTCGCGTACAAAGTGGTAGGGAATCGAGATGCCGCTGTGAACGATTTTCCAGGCCCCGGCCTCGAGCTTGAAAACCAGCACCAGGCGGGCGGTTTCGCGCGCCAGGATGCGGTCGGGAATCGGAAGGTGGATGCGGAAGAACGCCGTCACCATGACCACGTCCTCGCTCAGGTCCTGCAAGGCGATGTCGCGCATCTCGAAATGGATCTGGCCGCGGATCTGGGCGAAGTCCTGGCGCGTGACCTTTATCCAGTCCTCGCGCGACTGGACCAGAATGTCGCTGCTGCCGGCGTAGCCGCTGAAGTTTTCGCTGAAATGGCCGATCAGCCGCTCGTCGCGCGAGGTGTAGAGGGCGACGTATTCGTCAAACAGGGCGCGGATCAGCGTGTGGCGCTGCGGTTCTGGTTTGGTGTTGGGCAATTCTGGGGACCTGGGCTTGCGCTGATCGTTCGACCTTGACCGGGCCGTCGCCGGCGCCTTGCGCAGCGACGGCTTGCCCGATGGATCGGCCTTCGATATTTCTACCGCATTCGGCGCGCCGAGCCGGCGCCGGGCCGAGCGCCGCGATTGACGTTCCGCAAACGAATCCACGGTCGAAGGCGAGGCTGTCTGGGCAAGCCCGCCCGTGCCCGGTCTGCCGTGGCTTGTTGCATTCCTGCCCGATGCGGCAGCGCGTCATCGAATTTCCGGCCCGGAAATCGTCAAGTGCTGCCAATCCCTCGTCATGATCTGCCAGAACAGATTGGAATCATTCCCGCGCAGACGGGATCACGCCCAGGGAGGGGCCGCGCGGGACCGAACGGTGCTGCAGCGCGGTCGTGGGCATAACGAGGAGAAGTCCATGCGTTCTACCCGCGCCAGCCGCACGGCCGAGGCCGCCGCCGCGATTCGCGCCGCGCATTCGCTGCAAGACGAGCCGGTGGTGTTCCACGATCCCTACGCGGTCGAACTCACCAGTCGCAGCTGGCGTTTCATTGCGCGCAGCCGCTGGCTGACCGATATCGCCAAGCGCTATTTCAAGCTGATGCTGCCAGTGCGCGGCCAGGTGGTGGCGCGCTCGCGCTTCTGCGAAGACCAGCTCGAAAAGGCGATGGCTCGGGGCGTGTGCCAATACGTGATCGTCGGCGCCGGTTTTGATTCCTTCGCCCTGCGCCGCCCCGACTTGGTCGAGCGGCTCACCGTCTACGAACTCGACCATCCCGCCACCCAGAACGCCAAGCGCGAAAGGCTGCGCAAGCTCACCCACCGTCTGCCGCCGCATCTGGTTTTCGTGCCGGTCGATTTCGAGCGCGAAGGCCTGGCGGTAGCGCTCGCCCGCACCTCGTTCGATTTCGACCGACCCGTTTTCGTGTCCTGGCTCGGCACCACGTATTACCTCAGCCCCCCGGCGATCTTCGGCTTGCTGCGAGAGATGGCGGCCTGCATGGTGGCGGGCAGCGAAATCGTGTTCGATTTCGCCGTCGATGCCGGGCTGCTGGACGCAACCGAACAGCGGCACGTGGCGGCGATCCACCGCGCCGTCAAGGCGCGCGGCGAGCCCTTCCTGGCGAGCTTCGATCCCGACCGGCTGCTG
The DNA here is from genome assembly GCA_023443095.1 of Pseudomonadota bacterium. Classification (GTDB taxonomy): domain Bacteria; phylum Pseudomonadota; class Gammaproteobacteria; order Burkholderiales; family Burkholderiaceae_F; genus JAEZVV01. Next base: position 31,823 of record JAEZVV010000100.1, on the reverse strand, counting down.
GCCGAGGTCGGCGCCCTGGGTTACGCCCTGGTCGAAACCCTCTGCCATCACGAGCAGGGGCGGCGATATTTCGACGGCCGCAGTGACGGCCTGTGTTCGTCGGCCTTTGCCCGGCTTGCTCACTTCCGGCTGCGCGGAGCGGGCGCGGACGCGTGACCGGCATCCGGCGCCCCGCTACAGTGGCCGCGACCTTGTCACGGGAGCCGCGATGGAAGCACCGCTCGAGTCCCTCAGTCCGGAGGAGCTGAGCCGCCGCAAGCTGGCGGCCGAGGTGCGCAAGCTCGACTTCGAGGCGCATGCCATGAGTCAGCCGTGGCGCAGCTCGCAGTTCTTCGCGGCGATGCTGGGCGGGATCATCACCCTGGCCATGGGCGGCATCACTTTCTGGCAAGGAACGATCCGGCTCAATGCCGCCGAACAGGCGCGCAGCGAAGCCCAGGCCCAGTTGCGCAAGGTGAGCGAAGAAAACGTCGAGCTGCGCGAGCAGGCCAAGCGCCTTCAGGGCGCGGCCGAGTTGCTCGCCGCTGCTCGCACCGAGGCCGGCGGCAATGGCAGCGCGGCGCGGTCGGCGGGCGGCGACGCCATCAATCAGGCCTATGTCGCCTCGGCGCAAGTGCTGGTGCAGACTGGCCCGGCCGGCGCGGTGCCGGTCAAGCCGGTGCTCTACATCCAGTACGGTGAAGCGGCCGAAGCCGGGTTCGCCGCCCAGCTGCGGGCGGGGCTGAGGGCGAGCGGCCAGGCGATCGTGCCGCCGCCGGAGCGGGTGGGGAGCGCGCGGATGCCGGCCGCGGCCGAGCTGCGTTATTTCCACGCCGACGACGCCGGCGCCGCGGCCCAGCTGGCGAACCAGCTCGCGACCCAGGGGCTGGTGGTGCAGGTGGTATCGCTGGCCGGCAAGCCGGTGGCGGTCAATGCCAGGCCGGGTACGTTCGAACTCTGGCTGGCGCGTACGGGCAGCCCGCCGGCTGCCGACAAGCGGGTCCCCTCGCCGGTGATCCCGGGGGCGCCGGCGGCGTATTGAAGATTTCGCATGCCGGTGGATGGGTGAAAACACTCGGTGCCAAGCTCTAGACTGGCGTCATGCAAATCTGTGTGATCGGCGCAGGCGTGGTGGGCCTGATGAGCGCCTGGCAACTGCAGGCCGAAGGCCACCAAGTCACCGTCGTCGACCGCGCCCGCGAGCCGGGTGAAGGCGCAAGCCAGCGCAACGGCGCCCAGCTCTCGTATTCCTACGTCGCGCCGCTGGCCGACGCCTCGATCCCGGCCAAGATTCCGGGCCTGCTGCTTGCCGCAGACTCGCCGCTCAAGTTCCGCCTGCGTGCGAGCCCCGCGCAGTGGGCCTGGCTGCTGGCGTTCCTGCGGGCCTGCAATACCGTCGACTCGAGCCGCACCACCGAAGCCCTGCTGGCGCTTGCCTTCCTGTCGCGCGATATCGTCGAGCCGCTGATCGCCGCCGAAGGCATTGCCTGTGGTTTTTCCCGCGCCGGCAAGTTGGTGCTTTATCCCGATGTCGCCGCGCTGGAGGCCGCCCGCTCTCAAGTTGCCTACCAGGCCAAGCTGGGCTGCGAGCAGCAGGTGCTGAGCGCGGCCGAGTGCGTGGCCCGCGAACCGGTACTGGCGGGCTACGCCGGTGGCATCGCGGGCGGGGTGTGGACGGCGTCGGACGCCGCGGCCGACTGCCACGATTTCTGCACCGAGCTGGCGGCGCGGCTCCAGGCGCGCGGGGTGTGCTTTGAGCTGGGCCGCAGCGCCCTCGGTTTCGAGCGGAAGGGGTCGCGCATCACCCGCCTTTTCACCGATGGCGAGCCGATTGACGCCGCCGCCTATGTGCTGGCCACCGGTGCGGCGGCGCCGCGGCTGGCCGTCGCGGCCGGCCTGAAGCTCAACATCCAGCCGCTCAAGGGTTATTCGGTGACCTTGCGTCCGCGCGGCGAGGCCGTGCCCAAGGTCTCGATCACCGACCTGCGACGCAAGGTGGTTTTCGCTCCACTGACCGATGCGAGCGGCAACACCCGGGTGCGGGTGGCGGGTTTTGTCGAGATCGGCGCCGGCGCGGGGATTCCACCCGCGCGCATCGAAGCCTTGCTCGACTCGGCGCGGCAGGTGATAGGCCTGACCGAAGTCGAACCCGAGATCGACGCCTGGGCCGGGTTCCGGCCCGCCACCGCCAGCGGCCGGCCGGTGATAGGCGCCACGCCGCTAGCCAATCTGTACCTCAACGTCGGCCACGGCACCCTGGGCTGGACCCTGGCCGCGGGCAGCGCCCGGCTGGTGGCTGACGCGGTGGCGAAGCGGACCCCTAGCCTCGCCGCCGAGGCTTTCGCCTATCGGGCCTGAGGCCGGGTTCAGGGAGCGAACCAGTCGCGGCCGTTGATGCGGATGATGGCAGCCAGCTCGTCGTAGTCCTTCCATTCGTCGGCCGAATGCACCGAGGGCGGCGATACCCCGGCGCGCGACGGCAGCTTGCGCATCAGGTAGGGCAGGTCGGCGAAGACCGGGGTGAAATACCGCGCCGGTTTCCCTAGGGCAAAAGCGAACCCGGCTTCGAAAATTGCGCTGGTCGGCAGCTTCTTCGGATAGATCAGCATGAAATGGCGGCTGCGTTCAATCGCCGGCAGGTCCTTGTTGGCCGAGACGTCGGTGCTCTGGAACTTGGCCACGGTGTCGATCGCTTCGCCCGACCAGTACACGCGCAGCCCGCAGTCCTTGAGCGCGTCGAACACCTTCTTGATGTCCTTCCACCCCTGTTCGTACTCCTTGGCCGGCCAACCTGCCATCGGTACCGACAGGAACACGTCGTAGTCGTAACGCGGCGCGCTGACGAGCGACTGGCTCTTCTGGGTGGCGGCGGCGAGCGCGCTATCGAGTTCGGGCCAGGCCTTGCTGAAGTTGCGCTCGAGCTTGCCTTTATCCACCGGCGCGGCGAGCGTCTGGTTGACCGCCAGCACCAGCCGCAGGATGTCGGCTTTGGTGGTGGCGGCGGCGTTGAGCTCGTTGAGCGGGCTGGACAGTTCATTGCGCGACAGGCCGATCGCGAGCGGAACCACCCGCGCCTGCTTGGCATACAGGTGTTTCGCCAGCGCGCCCGCCTCGAACAGGATCCAGGGCGCGAGCTGATTCTCGCGCGTGATGCAGACGATGCCTATGCTCGACTGATCGAGCACTTCCATCACCTTGGCGAACCAGGCTTCGCCCTTGGCGATGTCTTCCGACGACAGGAAGACGTCGTCCTCGCCCACCGACTGGAAAAAATCGATCAGCCATTGCTTGAGGGCCTCGGCCGCCAGGTGGCTCGCTTCGCCCGACCAACTGATGAAGATCTTCATGTCGCCCTCCGCATCGTCGTGGCCGATGCTAGGGCGAGTCGGGCCCGGGCTTGACCCGGTGCGGGTTCAGGCGTCGCCGGGAAGGGACACGTGATGCGGGCGGAAGGAAAAGACCTGCGGTTGGGCGGGATCGACCCTCACCTCGACCCAATGCACGGCCGGGCTGCCGAAGGTCTGCACCCGGGTGAGCTTGGGCGCGGCGGGCAGCGGGCGGTCGACGAAATATTCGTGTTCGTCGCCGTGGGCGAGCAGCACCGGACGGTCGAACTCGCGCGCGAGTGTTGCGATCTGGGCCAGCAGCGCCTCGAAAGGCGCTCGCCTCCGCTCGCTCTTCTCAATCTGCGGATTGGCCTGCATCAGCAGCACCAGTGCGCTTGCTCCGGTCTCGCGGGCGCGGGCGAAGGTCGCTGCGATCCAGACCGCGGCCGCCGCTTCGCGGCGTTCGAGTTCGGCGATCCGGTCGGCCCGCGGTCTTGCCGCGCTGTCGCCCGGGTCGATCCCGGACCAGGGCGCGCGGCCATTGCCGCTGCCGACTACGTGGACCGTGGCGTAGACCACACGGCCGCGCTCGAAACTCGTGTTTTCGACGAACTCGGAAAACTCCGGCGTATCGGCCTGGGTGGCGAGCGCGAGCTTCTGACGCCCGAGGCTGGCATGAGGGTCGGGGTACATCAGCTGCCGCAGCCGGGCCAGGCGTTCAGTCGGCAGCCAGCGGCCGGCGCGGGTGCGGTGGCAGTCGGTCCACTCGTTGTCGCCGGGGGTGATCACCAGCGGCCGGGCGAAGCGCTGCAGCTGAGCGATGCGTTGCGCCAGAAAATCGTCGCTGCAGGGTTCGCCGCTGCCCTTGATGTCGCCCGCGTGCAGGACGAAGTCGATGTCGCGGTCGGCATTGATCGAATCGATCATGGCCTCGAAAGCGAACGCTTCGGTCCGGTTGTAGGGCGCATCGCCGATCAGCGCAAAGGAATACGGCTGGGCCCAGGCGGCGCCGGAGAAAAGCAGGGCCAGCAAGCAGCGGAACATGGCGGCAGGGGAGTGGGCGGGGAGAGTCAAGCTAGCAGACCCCGCTTCAGGCCTGTTCGGCCACCGCGTCGGCGATGAAGTCGAGCAGGCCGGGCAGTTCGGAGATCACCGGCAGCACCGTCAGGGCAAGGTCCGGGTGTTCGCGACGAAAAGCCTCGAGCAACGGCGGCAGGTCGTGGGCGACGTGGCCGCCGCTGGCCCAGAACACCGGCATCAGAGCGATCCGAGAGGCGCCGGCGGCCAGCGCATCCGCCAGGGCGGTGGCCAGCGTCGGCGGCTGGAACTCGATAAAAGCGGCCTGCACCCAGGCGTCGGGCAGCCGTGCCCGCACCCGCGCCTCGAGTTCGGTCAGAGTGAGCGACCAGCGCGCATCGCGCGCGCCGTGGGCAAAAAGGATGACGGCCAACATCGCAGGAACTCAGCTGAAAATCGGGGTCGGACTCCATTCCGAGCCTGGCGCGCGGCTGGTCCGAGCCGCGGCACCGGGGGCAAGTCCTTGCGCCGGATCGTATCGGCTTTGGTCACGGCCCGGACCTGCGCCGCGTCGCTCGTTTGCGTAAGCTGTGGCGGCAGGAGGTTTCCATGAGATTGATCACCGATGCCGAGGTCGGTTCCGTCCTCAACATGCGCGAAGCGATCGACGCAATACGCGCAGCATTTCAGCAATACGGCGACGGGAGCGGCGCCCTGATGGCGCGCGGCCGAGCGGCCGCGGAGTGCGCCGGCCGGCCGGTCATGATCAGCGCGCTGGGGGCGGCCTTACCCGCGGGCGGCGTGCTGGGCGCCAAGGTGTATTCGACGGTCGGCGGGCAGTTCAATTTTGTGGTGGCGCTTTTTTCGGCACAGACCGGCAAGCCGCTGGCCGTGCTCGAAGCCAATGAAATCACCCGCTTGCGCACCGCGGCGGCCACTGCCGTGGCGGCCGAGCGCCTGGCTGCGCGCGAGGCGCGGGTGTTGTCGATATTCGGCGCCGGCGTTCAGGCGCACGCCCATGCCGAAGCGCTGCTGCTGGTCCATGCCTACGAGCGCGTTCTGGTGGCGGCTCGCAGCGGCGCTCCCGAGCTGGCGGACTGGGTGGCAACCGAGTTCGGAGTTCCCGCCGAAGCGGTGGATGCCGCCACGGCCGCCGCTCAGGGCGACGTCATCGTCACCTGCACCCGCGCCACCGAAGCTCTGTTCGACGGCCGCCTGGTGCGCCCCGGCGCTTTTGTGGCGGCGGTCGGATCGAGCAAGCCGCAGGCGAGAGAAATCGACGACAGCCTGCTCGAGCGCGCCGATCTGGTCGTGGTGGAATGGCTGACCGCGGCGCAGGCCGAGGCCGGGGATCTGATCCGCGCCGCGCCCGGGGTGATTGACCCCGGCCGTCTGGTCGAGCTCGGCAAGCTGCTGGTGGGCGGGGTGGCGTACGAACGCCGCGCCCACGACATCGTGGTCTACAAAAGCGTCGGCGTGGGTCTCGAGGACGTGGCCCTGGCGCAGCTGGTCTGGGAGCGGTTGCAGTAGCGCTGCGGCGGCCTAGCCTCGATCGTCGTGTTTGCGTTCGACCCGGCTGGCGCGGGCGCGTTTGAGGCCTTCCTGCACGGCTCCCAGCATGGCTTCGCGCTGGCCTTCATCCGGTGTGTCGGTGAGCGGGAACTGGCTGCCGGTGATGCGGTTCACCGCTTCAATGTCCTTGCGGTCGATCGCATGGCCGCCGCTCAGGCGGGAGCACAGGTCTTCGAGTTGGGTGAGGTCGTGCATCCGAGTCTCCCGCGTAGGGGTTGCCGCGCTCAATGCGGCAGCCTGAGGATGGCCGCACCCAGGCGGGTGGCGGCGAATACGTCGGACAGGCCGTCGATCAGCAGCTGGATCGAGATCGCGACCAGAATGATCCCGGAAACCCGGGCAAGGACATCCTGCGCGCCTTCCGACAGCCTGCCACTCACCGGGCCCGCCGCCAGCACTGTGCCGGCCACCACCGGCACCATGGCGAGAATCACCAGACTCAGGACGCCGAGGTCGGCCCAGGTCGGATAACGGCCGCCGGCGGCGACGGCGACGGCGATCGTGCCGCCGCCGATGGCCAGCGGAAAAAGCAGCGGCACGACGGCGAGCTGGTCCCAGTTCACATTGCCGGCGGCTTCCTGCACGCGCTGCTCGGCCTCCTCGGCCTTGGCGCCGCTCGTCATCAGGGGCAGGCCTTGGTGCAGCAGGGCGGCACCGCCGGTGGCGGTGAGCGCACCCGACGAGATGCCGAGCAGGAGCAGCAGGTACTGGCCGACCCACACTGCCAGCAGAAGCACGATCGCGTAGTTGCGGGCGATCCGCCAGGCGATCCGCCGCTGCACGTCGCGCGGCGCGTAACGCAGGATCGCCGCAATCGGGCCGAGCGAGGCGGGCGGGCTGAACATGGCGAGCAGGCTGATGAAGACCAGGATCGCCCCGAGCGGAGAGATGGTCAGGTGCACGAGGTCTCCCTCAGCCAGGGGGAGCTGCTGACGGTGCCGCGGCCGCCTGCGGCTTGCCCGAACGGGCCAGTAGCCAGCTAAGCAGGCCGGCGCCGATCAGCAGGCCGAGTTCGACCCAGCGTCCGGCGCCGAGCAGGCTTTGCAGGAAGGCGGCAAAGACGGCCGCCATCAGGAGAAAGCCGAGCGCCAGCAGGAAGGCACTGGCGTGGATCTCGTGCCGCAGCCGCCAGGCGGCGACGAATACGGCGAGGTAGCTCGCCAGGAAGGTGGCGCTGGCCACGCTCGCGATGGCATCGAGGTTGAGGAAGTTGGTCAGCACCAGGATGATGGCAATCAGAATCAGCAGCCCCCAGGTGCCCTGGCCCATCAGCCGGCGGCCGAACAGCGGCGGCAGGGCGCCGTCCTTGCCGAGAGCGAGAGCGATGTTGATCAGCGAAAAAAGCGTGGCATTGATCGCCGAGGCGGTCGCTAGCAGGGCGGCCACCGACACCAGGACAAAACCCGTGTGGCCGAGCACGGGAGCGGCGGCCTCGGCCACGGCGGTGTCGGCATAACGAGCCAGGTCGGCGGGGCTGACATTGCCCAGTACCACCAGGGCCAGCACGACGTAGAGAACGATCACCACGCCGATCGCGAGCATGAAGGCGCGCGGCATGTTGCGGGCGGGGTCGTGAACGTCGGCCGCGGCGTTGGCCATCATGCCGTAGCCGGCATAAGCGAAGAAGGCAAGGCCGACGCTGGCGAGCAGGGCGCCCGGCCGGCCGGGCAGAGCGAAGTCGAGCATGGCCGGCTTGAGCGTGGTGACGCCGACTCCGATCAGCAGGCCGAGGATGGCGAGCTTGACGACCACCAGCGCCAGCTCGGCGCGACCGACCGCGGCGGCGCCGATCACGTTGAGCAGGGTCAGCGCCATGACGATGCCGCTGGCGTAGACATCGACCCGCTCGGCATGCAGCGGAGGCTCGTGGAAGAGCCGCGCGGCGTAAGCGCCGAAAGCCTTGGCCACCATCGCGATCGTGAGCGCGAGCGTGACGAGGTAGAGCATCGACAGGCTGCGTGCCACCAGCGGCGACTTCAGGCCGAGCTTGAAGTAGTCGATGATCCCGCCGGAGCTGGGGTAGCGGGCGCCCAGCCGCGCATACGAATAGCCGGAGAAAAGCGCCACCACGCCGCCCGCGGCAAAAGCGAGCCAGGTCTCACCGCGCACGAGCAGGGCCACCTGACCGAGCAGGGCAAAGACTCCCGCGCCGACCATGGAGCCGACGCCCAGCGCCGCCACATTCCACAGGCCGAGCGTTTTGGCCGCCGGAGCGGGAGGAGCGGGCATGGTCGGGCCGCGCTCAAGCGCCCGGCACGCGGTAGAGGTTGTAGCCGAGCGCCTTGGCCACGGCCGCCACCATCTTCTGGCCGCGCACGCTGTTGCCGGCAGGATCGAGGGGGGGCGAGAACCCGGCAATCGCCATCACTCCCGGCACCACGGCGAGGATGCCGCCGCCGACCCCGCTCTTGCCCGGCAGGCCGACCGTGTAAGCCCAGTCGCCGGAGCTGGTGTAGAGGCCTTCCATCGTCATCTCGGCCAGGATGAAAGGCACGTTGCTGGCGGTCAGGACGCGTTTCTGGCTCACCGGGTTGAGACCGCCGGCGGCCAGCGTGGCGCCCATGGTGGCGAGGTCGACCGTGCTCACCAGGGTCGAACATTGGCGGGTGTAGACGTCGCAGGCCTGCATCGGATCGGAGTACATCGTTCCGGCCGAATACAGCAGCCAGGCGATGCCGCGGTTGTGAAAGTTGGTGGTCTGCTCGGACTGATTGACCTCGTCGCTCAACTTGATCGCGCGGCCGGCGAGCTGGCTCTGAATGTCGAGGATGCGAGCCCAGCGATCTTCGGCCGTCGCTGCCTTGATCAGGCTCACCGTCGCCATCGCGCCGGCGTTGACCAGGGGCGAGAGCGGTTTGCCGCTGTTGAGCGCGAGCGCCATCACCGAGTTGAAGGGCAGGCCGGTGGGTTCGGCGCCGATTTTGGCGTGGACCTCGTCGGGACCGACGTCCTCGAGCGCGAGCGCGAGCGAGAAGACTTTCGAGATCGACTCGAGCGCGAAAGCGTAGTCGGTATCGCCGACCTTGAAGACGCCGCCGTCGACGGTGACCACGGCCAATCCGGCGAGAGCCGAGGGCACCGATGCTAGGTAGGGGATGTAGCTGGCGTTGGCGCCGCCTTCGGCCGTGGAGAACTTGGCATGAGCGTCGTTGACCGCGTTGCTGATGACTTGAGGGTCGAGTGCCATGACTCCTCCTTCAGGGCTTGCCGGCTTTGGCGGGAGGCGCTCCGACCTGGGTCTGGACCTGGCTCGGGTGGCGGCCTTCGATCTGCCAGCCGAAGGGTTCGAAGTCGCTGGTGCCGTCGGCGGTGGTCCAGTGCGGCTTGCGGGCGGCGTAGATCAGGAGCGGAACCACGACGAAAAAGACGTTGCCGGCGATCAGGATGGCAACGAAGGTGGTCGGGCTGCCGACCGCAATCTGGGACGGCGGGACGAAGGAGAGGACGAAGGCGATCAGGGCGCCGACCAGGCCGGCGCCGGCGAAGATCCACATCCCGGCTTCACCGCCCGGCACCCTGTAGGGGCGCTGCGTCTTGGGCTCGGTGTGGCGCAGATAGATCGCGGCCGAGAACATCAGCAGGTACATGATCAGGTAGAGCGTGACCGTGAGCTGGCTGAGGATCTGGTAGGCCGCCTGTACCGACGGCAGGATCACGAACATGATGGCGAGGAAGGTCACCACCAGGCCTTGGACCAGCAGGATGTTGCTGGCCACGCCGTTTTTGTTGAGCTTCTGGAAGAAGGGCGGCAGATAGCCGGCGCGGCCGACGACGGCCAGACCCGCCGACGGGCCGGCCACCCATACCGTCACGCCGCCGATCACGCCGGCAAAGAGGGCGATCGCGATCACCGAGCCCATCCACGGGATGCCGTAGAGCCTGAAGAAATCGTCGTAGCCGACCAGCAGGCTCTGGGTGAGGTTGATCTGGCTGTTGGGAACGATGATGCCGATGGCGAGCGTGCCGAGCACGAAGATCACCACCGTCATCAGCGAGGAGATCAGGATCGCGATCGGATAGTTGCGGGTCGGATTGTCGATCTCCTTCACATGGATCGAGTTCATTTCCATGCCGGCGTAGAAGAGGAAGATGCTCGCCGCCAGAACCAGATTGTTGAAGTTGCTGAAGTCGGGGATCAGCTTGTCCCAGCCCATCTCGATCTGCAGTGGCCGGCCCGAGGCCATGTAAATCAGCCCGAGCAGGATCAGGATGGCGGCCGGGATGATGGTTCCGATCAGCCCCCCCCATTTGCTGATCGTCGACGAGGCTTTGACACCGCGCAGAGTGACCAGAGTTGCGCCCCAGTAGACCACCAGCACGGCGACGATGGTGTAGACGCTGTTGCCGGCGAGCGCCTCGTCCCATTTCTGGTTGGGGCCGATGAAGGCCAGCGAAACCCAGGCGAAGGTAAGCACGGTCGGGAACCAGATCGTCGACTCGACCCACAGCAGGAAGATGGCGACGAAGCCCCAGCGCGGTCCGAAGGCCTCGCCCACCCAGCGGAACACGCCGCCTTTCTGCGGCCAGGCCGTGGCCAGTTCGGCAGCGACGATCGACACCGGGATCAGGAAGAAAACTGCGGCGAACAGGTAGTAGAAGATCGAGGTCAGACCGTATTCGGCCTCGGCCGGCAGGCCGCGCAGGCTGACCACGGCGGTCACGTTCATGATGGCGAGGGTGATGACGCTCAGCGTGGCTTTCTTGGCGAAGCTCGATTGGTTTGGGCTGGACATGGTCGCTCCCTAGGCCTGGGTTGGGCCGGCCGCGGAGGCGGCCGGGCTGTGGGCGCCAGATCGGCTCAGGTGTGGTGGAAGCCGGCGGCGCTCGCGCTCCCGCCTACGCTCGGGTGGGCCTTGAGATAGGCCAGCGCGGCCTTGAAGTCCTGCATCAGAAGGCTGGCGAAGTCCATCTCGAAGCCGCGGCGGCACATCACCCGCATCACCGTGATGTCGGCCGCGCCGCCGTTCAGGGCGAAGGCCGGCACCTGCCAGCCGCGCAATCGCAGGCGCTCGGAGACGTCGTACAAGGTGTAGCCGGGGTTGGCGCCCGGCTTGATGCGGAAACACACCGCCGGGATGCCGGTCTTGGGGTCGCCGGTGCAGATGAACTCGTAAGGCCCGAGCGGCGCGATTTCCTTGGCCAGGTAGGCTGCCACCTGGTAGGCCGCGCCCTGGACCTTGGCGTAACCGTCGCGGCCCAGGCGCAGAAACTCGTAATACTGCGCGATCACCTGGCCGGCGGGACGGGAGAAGTTGATCGCGAAGGTGCCGATCGAGCCGCCGAGGTAGTCGACCTTGAACACCAGGTCGTCCGGCAGTGCGGCCGCGTCGCGCCAGATGACCCAGCCGCAGCCCAGCGGCGCGAGGCCGTATTTGTGGCCGGAGGCGCTGATCGACTTGACGCGCGGCAGGCGGAAGTCCCACACGATCTCGGGCGCGGTGAAGGGGGCCAGGAAGCCGCCGCTGGCGGCATCGATGTGCATGTCGATGTCGAGCCCCTTGTCCTTCTGCAGCTGGTCGAGGGCGTCGTGCAGCGGCAGCGGCATTTCGTAGTTGCCGGTGTAGGTCACGCCGAAAGTCGGCACCACGCCGATGGTGTTTTCGTCGCAGGCGGCGACCATCCGCTTGGGGTCCATGAAGAGGTTGCCCGGCTCCATCGGGATCTCGCGGATCTCCACGTCCCAGTAACGGGCGAACTTGTGCCAGCAGACCTGCACCGGGCCACACACGAAGTTGGGCTTGTCGGCCGGCTTGCCCTGCGTCTGGCGCTTGGCGCGCCAGCGCCATTTCATCGCCATCCCGCCCAGCATGCAGGCTTCCGAAGAGCCGATGGTGTTGGTCCCGGTGGCTTGGCCGCCGGCCGGCTTGGGCGCGTTCCAGAGGTCGGCCACCATGTTCACGCAGCGCAGGTCGATCGCCGCGCTCTGCGGGTACTCCTCCTTGTCGATCCAGTTCTTGTTGATCGCCTGGTCCATCAGCTTGTGGACGTTGTCGTCGTCCCAGGTCTGGCAGAAGGTGGCGAGGTTCTGGCGGGCGTTGCCGTCGAGGAAGAGCTCGTCGCTGATGATCTGGTAGGCGACGTCCTCGCGCATTTCGTTTTGCGGGAAGGTCGTGGCGCCGGCCACTTGTGCCATGGCGGCGGAGCCAAAGCGGGAATCGAGCGGAGAAGGGGTGGTGGCCATGGTGTCCTCGTCAGCTGGAAAGGGGATTGTGCGCAGAGCGTCTGCCATCGGCTCGCTGCGAGCTGCCGATACTGTCCGCGCTGAGGGTGGGTTGCGATGACGGTTCCGCCCGGACTGGGTGTCCCTATGCGATGGCCTCACCCCCGGAGCGGGCGCTCCGGAGGCTCCAGCCCCAGCCCCGATGGCGCGCCGACGGCGGCGGCGATCGCTGCCAGCGCGGGTGCCCACTTGCTGCGCAAGGCGTGCCATCGGTGGCGGGCGGGTTCGCGGTCGGCCGTCAACGGGGCTCCGCTGGCGGCGAGCTGATCCCACAGGGCGTCGAACTGGGCATCCAGCGTCGGCCTTGCCGGTGGCACCGATCCGGGCGCAGCCAGCCTCGCCTTCAGCGCATCGGCCAGAGTGGTGAGGGCCTTGCTGCCGACCTGCAAGGCAATGCGGGCGTCGCTCGAGTGTTGTTCCTGCAGGGCCGCGCTCGAGAAGGCGGCCGCCTCGAGCAGGGTGCCGGCAGTGGCGGTCCACCAATGACCGCGCAGAAACGACGGCATGTACATCAGCTCGGGTGCGGTCGAATGCGTCATCGCCAGCAAGCGGAACCATTGCTCGCTGCTGGACCACAGCGCGGGCACGCCGGCAGCAGCGCCTGGCAAGTGCATCCAGCGCAGCAGGGTGGCGGCGCTGAGCGGCTGGCCGGCGCGGGCGGCGATCCATCCCACATATTCGGACCGCTGCTGCAGGGTCGACAGGAAACCCGGCACGAAGGTGAAGAGATAGACCACCGCCACCAGGCCCAGCATGCCTTCGGCAATCGCGAGCCAGCGTCCGGCTGCGGCGTCCGGGGTGAAGAAGCCCAGCGTCGAGAGTGCTGAACCGCTCGCGACCAGCGCTTCGGCCAAGGTGTCGACGCTGCCGCTGGCCCAGTAGAAGCAGGAAAAAGCGAGAGTCAGCCAGGCAAACCAGGTCACGACCGTGAGCAGGACCTGCAAGGGCATGAACCAGTCCATGCGCGACTGAATCACCTCGTAGCTCGCGCCGCGCCGCGGCGTCAGCGCTACCCGCACCGCCCACGAGATCGCGCGCAGAACTGCGTCGTTGCGCTGTTGCGCCAGCAGCGCGGCGACCGAGATCGAACGGAAATACAGGCCGAGCAACACCACGCCCAGAGCCCAAGCGAGCAGCTTTTGCCAGTCCATGGCAGCCCTCCGGTTGCGCCCACGCTAAGGGCGAGAGGCGGAGCCTGCAAGGGATCGGCGAGAGGATCGCGGGCACGCTCGCCCGAACTTGCCTGATGAAGAAAGGCCGTGAGGGCCGACGAGCGGACAAAAAAAAGGCGCCAGGGGGAGGGGCGCCTTTTGAAACGAGGACCGAAGTCCCCGACAGGAGGAAAGAGTTACATCGGGCCTTAACCCAGGGTCACCGGTACGAAGATGCGGCCGCCTTGGCGCTCGATCAAGACCGCGAGCGTGCCTTTGGCGTTGTTGACCTGCTGGCGCAGATCGTCGATCGACTTCATCGGCTTGCCGTTGACCGAAACGATCACGTCACCCGGGCGGATGCCGGCCTTGGCCGCGGCACCGCCGGCTTCCTGCACCAGCATGCCTTCGGAGCCGAGCTGCTTGGCTTCCTGCGGGCTGAGCGGGCGCACGGCCACGCCGAGCTTGCCCTGCGGTTGGGCGTCGGCCTTGGCGACCGCGGCCTTTTCGCCCGCCAGTTCGCCGATGGTGATGGCCAGCGTCTTTTCGGCGCGGTCGCGCCAGACCTTCATCTCGACCTTGGTGCCAGGCGCGGTGCCAGCCACCAGCACGGGCAGGTCGGCCGAGTCCACCACCGGCTTGCCGTTGAATTCGGTAATGACGTCGCCTTCGCGCAGGCCGGCCTTGGCTGCGGGCGCATCGGGCTCGACTTTGCTCACCAGGGCACCGGCAGGCTTGGACAGGCCGAAACTCTCGGCGAGCTGCTGGTTCATGCCCTGCACGCCCACGCCCATGCGGCCGCGGGTGACCTTGCCGTCCTTGACCAGCTGGTCCTTGATCTTGATCGCGAGGTCGATCGGGATTGCGAACGACAGGCCCATGAAGCCGCCGCTGGTGGAGAAGATCTGCGAATTGATGCCGACCACTTCGCCGTCCATGTTGAACAGCGGGCCGCCCGAGTTGCCGGGGTTGACCGCGACGTCGGTCTGGATGAAGGGAACGAACTGGTCGTCCGGCAGGCTGCGGCTCTTAGCCGAAACGATGCCTGCGGTCACCGTGCTCTCGAGGCCGAAGGGCGAGCCGATCGCGGCCACCCATTCGCCGACCTTGAGCTTGTTGCTGTCGCCGATCTTGAGCGAGGGCAGGTCCTTGCCTTCGATCTTGACCACGGCGACGTCGGTCATCTTGTCGGCGCCGATCACCTTGCCCTTGAACTCGCGCTTGTCGGACAGGCGCACCGTCAGTTCGGTGGCGCCGTCGACGACGTGGGCGTTGGTCAGGATCAGGCCGCTCTTGTCGATGATGAAGCCCGAACCCACGCCGCGCGACTCGGGCGCGGCGCCGGGGAAGCCGCGGCGGCCGTTGGGCACCGGAATGCCGAAGCGGCGCAGCATCTCGAGCTGGTCTTCGCCGAACGCGGCCGGCGTCTGCTGGGCGCGGCGGATGACGGCGATGTTCACCACGGCCTTACCGTTGGCTTCGACCAGCGCGGAAAAGTCAGGCAGTTGCGCGGGGTTGGCGAGGCTGGCCGCGGCGGCGTTGGTGGCGGGTGCAGCGATGGCTTCGGTCACCCCCGGAAGCTGAGCCTGATAGCCGGCGACAAAGGCCAGCGTCACGGCTGCGGCAGCCAGGGTCGGCTTCAGGAATCGCGTCTTCGTCATTCGTTAAGGTCTCCAGTCCGGTTGTTCGTGTGGGGCGCTTGGCCCTTGATTGGAGCGAATGATGGAGAGCCAGACTTAAGCGCCGCTTAAAGCGGTTCTAAGCCAGGGTGCGGGCTATCACTACGCCGGCGATGCCGGCGGCGCCGGCCACCGTCACGGTCTGCAACACGGTCGGCAGCACCGGCCGTTCGCCGATCCGCGCCCTGCCCACGCCGAGCAGGACCAGCAGGCCGGTGGTGAGGATGAGCGAGGCGATGCGGGCGCTTTCGGTGGGCAGGAAGGCAAACGGCAGGACCGGCGTCAGGCCCGCGATCAGGTCGGAGACAAACATCCACGCCGAATGCGCCACCAGAGCGCCGCGCGATTCTTCCGGCGCCGAGCGTGCGCCGGCGAGAACGAGGGCGCGATCGGGCTTTTCTTCGAGGTCGCGGCGCAGCGCCGCGAGCGTGGCCGGCGCCCGGCCGGCGTCTTGCAGCCGCGCCAGCACCGCCCCGATCGCTCCCTGCGGGTCGGCCTTGAGCGCCGCGATTTGCGCCTTGCGCTCGACCCGCACCTGGTCGCGTTCGGATTGGTAGTCGAGGAAGACGCCGGCCGCCATCGACACCGCCGCGGCGATCGCGCCGGTAGCGCCCGCCAGAAGAACCTGGTCGGCCGATTGCGCCGTGATCGCCAGCCCGAATACCAGGCCGAAGATCGAGACCGTGCCATCTTCCATGCCGAAAACGATTTCGCCGAAGGAGGCCTGCATCGAGGCCTTGAACCGCGCCCAGGGGCTGGCGCCAGCTTCGGAGTCGGATGTCATGGCCAGTCTCCTGTCGCACGCTTCGGGTAGGTGTTGGTGCCGTAGTCCAGGAGCAAGCCTAGTCTGGCCCAGGAGCGCGGCCATGGTGGCCGCGCCGCGGAATGAGCCAAAGGAGGCGTGATGAAGGCATTGATCCGATGGAGCGGTGCCCTGGTGCTGGGGCTGGCCGGACTTGCCGCCCAGGCCCAGGGCGGGCCCGGTTATGACGGCATGGGCCCGGGAATGATGGGGGGCGGCCCCGGCTACGAAGGCATGGGCCCGGGAATGATGTACGGCTGGGACGGCCGCATGGGGCCACCCGGCCGAGACTGGGGAATGATGGGCGGCTATGGCAGCGGCGACGCCATGGGACGGTGGGCCACGGGCTACCCGATCGGCCTCTTGCGCGGGCTCAACCTCACCGACGCGCAGGCGAGCCAGGTGCGGGCGATTGCCGACGCGACGCGCAAGCGCCGGCTCGAGCTGGCTTCCGCCGACCACGACGCCCGGGTTGCGTTGCGCAATGCGCTGGCCGCGCCGCGCGACCGCGCGGCAGTGCGCGCCGCCTACCAGAAGCTCTCGCAGCTGAATGCGCAGCGGCTGGAGATCGGTCTCGACGCGGCCGACCAGATCGACGCCTTGCTCAGTCCACAGCAGCGTGAGACCTTGCACCAGCGCATGAACCAGTGGCTGCACCCGTTGAACTGAGCCTCGGCTGGCGGGCAGCGGGTCGGCTATCGTGGCGGCCGGCGGCAGCCAGGCCGCCGCACCGAGAAGGACAGCCTTGGCCGAACCCCTCAAGAACCGATTCGGCGCCGAAATTCCGGCGCGGATCGCCGCCGCGATCACCGCCGTCCACCCCGGCTTTCCGCGCGCGGCCTTCGTCGAGCAGGCACTGGAAGGTTTCGAGCCGCTCGATCTGATGGCGCGCGGGCGCCATCTCGCCCAGGTCCTGCGCCGCCACCTGCCGCCCTCGTACGAGGGCGCGCTCGAGATCCTGCTCGCTTCGCTCGGTCCCAGGCTCGAGACCGAGCCGAACGGCATGGCACCGTTTTTCTACCTGCCGCATGTGGAACTGGTGGCGCAGCACGGGTTGGGGCATTTCGAGCCTTCGATGCGGGCCCTGCACCAGCTGACCCAGCGCTTCACCGCCGAGTTCAGCATCCGCCCTTTCATCGAGGCCTATCCCGAGGCCAGCCTGGCGCGCCTGCACGAATGGGTGACCGACCCCAGCCCGCACGTGCGGCGGCTGGTGTCCGAAGGCACCCGTCCGCGCCTGCCGTGGGCGGCCCGCCTGCGCCGTTTCCAGAACGATCCGCGGCCGGTGCTCGAACTGCTCGAGCGCCTCAAGGACGACCCCGAGCTCTACGTGCGGCGTTCGGTGGCGAACAACCTCAACGACATCGGCAAGGACCATCCGCAGCTGCTCGCCGAGACCGCGCGCCGCTGGCTGGATGGCGCCAGCCCCGAGCGCCGCTGGCTGGTCCGCCACGCCCTGCGTTCGGCGGTCAAGCGCGGCGAAGCCGGCGCGCTCGAAGTTCTGGGCTTTGGCGGTGCGGCCGAGCTGAGCCTGCGGGCGGTCCGGATCTCGCCGCCGCGGGTCGCGCCGGGGCGGGCTGTTGCCATCGAGTTCGAGCTGCACAACGCCACCGGCCGCAGCCAGTCGGTGCTGGTCGATTTCCGGGTGTTCTTCGTCAAGGCGAGCGGGCGCGCCTCGCCCAAGGTCTTCAAGCTCAAGCGGATCGAGCTGGCTCCGGGCGCCCGCGTCGCTTTGCGGAAAACCGTCTCGCTCGCACCGATGACGACCCGCAAGCATTACCCCGGGCGCCATGCCGTCGAACTGCTGCTCAACGGCAAGCCCCAGCCCTTGGGCGAGTTCGAGCTGCTTGGCGACTGAGCGCGGCCGGCTTCAGTCGATCGCCGGCATCACGATCCGCACCGTGACGCCACGGCCGTCGAGCCCGTCGGTGAGCACGGCGATGCCGCCGTGCAGGGACGCCACCTGGTGCACGATCGCCAGCCCCAGGCCGCTGCCCGGCACTTCGGTGCCGACGGCGCGGTAGAAGCGGTCGAACACCCGGCTGCGTTCCTCGGGAGGCACGCCGGGGCCGTTGTCGGCGACTTCCAGCACCGACTTGCCGTCTTCCCGCGCCACCCGGACCTCGATCCGGCCGCCCTCGGGGGTGTAGCGGATCGCGTTGTCGACCAGGTTGTTGGCGAGCAGGCGCAAGGCGTCTTCGGCGCCGGAGACCGCAGCCGGCGAGAGCCGGGTGCTGATCGCGATGTGTTTCTGGTCGGCGAGCGGATGCAGCTCGTCGGCCACGCTCGCGGCCAGCCGGTCGAGTTCGACCCGCTCGGCCGGCTTGTCGGCCGCATCGGGGTCGAGCCGCGCCATCGTCAGCAGCTGCTGCACCAGGCGGGTGGCGCGTTTCACCCCTTCCTTGAGGCGCGTGAACGACCGCGCGCGGTCTTCGGGCGTGGCGGCGCGTTCAGCCAGCTGGATCTGCAAGGTGAGCGCGGTGAGCGGGGTGCGCAGCTCGTGCGCGGCGTCGGCGGCGAAGCGGCGCTGGGTATCGAAGCTCTGCCCCAGGCGGCTGAGCAGGTCGTTGAGCGCACCTACCAGCGGCTCGAGCTCTTCGGGCAGGTCGCGGGTGGGCAGGGGTTCGAGCGAGGTCGGGCTGCGCCGACCCACGGCCTTGGCCACCCGGTTGAGCGGCGCCAGCCCCTGGCCGACCATGAACCACACCGCCACACCGATGAAAGGCAGGAGCACCAGCACCGGCATCAGGATGCGCCAGGCCGCGGCCACCGCCAGTTCGGTGCGCAGCGCCGTGGGCTGCGCCACCTGGATCACCTGGTCGCCCGCCGCCACCGAAAACATGCGCCAGCGCCCGCCGGCATGGTTGATGGTCGAATAACCCGGGCCTTCGGCCATCGGCAGTGCCGGCGCCGGGCGAGAGAGGTAGATGCGGTTGTTGGCCGGGTCGATGATCTGGACCAGAACCCGGTGCTCGGGCGATTCACCCGCGCGCTGCAGGCGGTTGAGATCGATGCTGGCGTGGTCGCGCAGCGACAGGGCGACCTGCTGCAGCTCGCCGTCGAGCAGGGCGTCGATTTCGACCTGGGCCGAAAAAAAAGTGCCGATGGCGGCCCCCATCCCGGCCGCAAGCAGGGCGCCGATCAGGGTGAGAAGCAGGCGGCGACGGATCGAATGCATGGCGGCAGAGGACGGGAAAGAGGCGAGGCGTCGCCGGGTAAGGGGAGGGTGCCCGAGAGCGGTGGCCGGACCGGCTCAGCCGCCCATCGGCGAGCAGAGCTCGATCAGCGAACCGTCGCTGGCCTGCACGTAGGCGACGGTCTGGCCCCAGGGCTTGCGCGCCGGCGCGTGCAAGGACCGGGCGCCGGCGCCCAGGGCGCGTTCGTAGGCGGCGGCGACGTCGTCAGTGACGAAGGCGAGTTCGACTCCTAAGGGATCGGCCTCGGCGTCGATCCTCTGGTAGCGGCTGCCGAGGTTGAGCTCGCCCATGGCGTGGGAGGCGAAGGCCAGGGTGGTGGCGCCGGTCTCGAGTTCGCCGTATTGGCCGGACTCGTGCAGGAAGCGGGTCTCGAAGCCGAAAGCGGCGCGATAGAACTCGAGCGTGGTCGGAACCGATTCCACGTAGACGATGGTGTAGCCGAATTTCATGGTGCCGGGGTCCGGGTGGCGGGGCGCTTCGCCCCGGGTTTCTTGGGGCGGGGCAGGGGCAGTTCGTCGGCGGTCCGGCGGACCAGGTCGGTGATCGTCCCGCGGTCGTCGAGCTGCTCCTGGACCAGGAAATACGGCTTGGCGCCCGGGTAGGGCGGCGCTTCGACCACGGCGCCCAGGGCGGCGCGGCCCGCTACCGTGGGTTTGAGGAAGAGCTGGTTGTCGCAGACCAGGGCCACCACCTTGCCGTCGCAATACACGGCGTATTCGCCGAACATCTTCCGGAACTCGATCGTGCCGGCGGCGCCGATCTGGTCGCGCACGTAGTCGATGAAACTCGCATCCGATGCCATCTCAGCTCCCGGGTTGGCGGCGCGTGTCAGGCGTCGTTGAGCACGTAGCCGACGCCGCGCACGTTTTTGATCGCGTCGTCGGCGAGCTTCTTGCGCAGGTGGTGGATATGGACTTCGACCGCGTTGCTGCCGATGCTCGAGTCCCAGCTATAAAGTTTTTCTTCGAGCTGCGAGCGCGACAGGACCATGCCGGGCCGCTCGGCCAGGGCGGCAAGCAAGGTGTATTCCTTGGACGAGAGCACCACCGGCTTGTCGTCGAAGGTGACTTCGCGCGTCGACGGCGTGATGCGCAGGCGGCCGCGTTCGATCACCGGCTCGGCGCGGCCGGCGGCGCGGCGCAGCAGGGCGCGCACCCGGGCCGCGAGTTCGTCGAGGTCGAAGGGCTTGATCAGGTAGTCGTCGGCGCCAGCGTCCAGCCCCTTGACGCGGTCGCCCACGGTGTCGCGCGCGGTGGCCACCAGCACCGGGGTGTCGAGCCGGCGCGTACGCAGCTCCTCGAGCACGGCGATGCCGTCCTTGCCGGGCAGGCCGAGGTCGAGCACGACCAGGGAAAAAGGCGTGGTCTCGAGTGCGGCCAGGGCCGAGCGGCCGTCGCGCACCCAGTCCACCGCGTATCCCTCGGCCTTCAGACCTTCGGCCACGCTTTCGCCGATCATGGCGTCGTCTTCCACCAGCAGCAGTCTCACAACACATCCTCCGAATGGCTGGCCCTGGCGTGCAGGCGGCGCAGCACCACGCGCAGTACCGGCACCAGGAGCAGCAGCAGCGCCACCACGCCGATGGCAATTTCTTCCAGAGCCTTGATGTCGCCCAGCCAGCGTTCGGCAGCGGCGCCGAAGAACCAGCCCAGCATGCCGACGACGGCGGCCCACAGCAGCGCGCCCACTGCGTTGGCGGCCATGAACTCCCACACCGGCATCCGGCCCATGCCGACGATCGCCGGGCCGGCGGTGCGCAGCCCCACGGCGAAACGCAGCATCACCACCGCGCCGAAGCGCCAGCGAGCGATCATCGCGTCGACCTTGGGCACGGCGGCCGCCACCCGCGGAAACCGCGCCAGCAGCGCCGGGCCACGGCGGCGGCCGAGCCAGAACCAGAGGTTGTCGCCGACAAAGGCACCGGCCGCGGCGGCCGCCATCACCAGCGGCAGCTTGAGGTAGCCCAGGTGAGCCATGAAAGCGCCGATCACGTAGAGGGTCTCGCCCTCGAAGATGGCGGCAGCGAAGACCGCCGCGTAACCGTAGTGTTCGACAATAAACTGCAGATTCATGCATGGCCCCGGGAAACGGCCGTCCAAGGATAACGAGCGCCGTGCCGCGGTGCCCGCCGCACGATACTTTGCACCGCAGCGCGGCCTAGGTAGTTTCCTTGACGTTAACGTAAGCGGCAGATAGCTTAGGTCCACCGCGCGCGCCGCAGCAGACGGCGCCGCTCCGGAGACTAGCCATGACCGATCTTTCGCTCGCCCCGAACCTGGCGAACTACCGCCCGGCGAACAAGCTGCGTTTTGTCACTGCCGCCAGCCTGTTCGACGGCCACGACGCCAGCATCAACATCATGCGGCGCATCCTGCAGGGCATGGGGGTCGAGGTGATCCACCTCGGCCACAACCGCTCGGTCGACGAAATCGTCACCGCCGCACTGCAGGAAGACGTGCAAGGCATCGCGGTGAGCAGCTACCAGGGCGGCCACGTCGAGTTCTTCACCTACATGCTCGACCTCCTGCGCGCGCGCGGCGGCGCCGGCATCAAGGTCTTCGGCGGCGGCGGCGGGGTGATCGTCCCGGCCGAGATCGCCGCGTTGCACGACTACGGCGTGAGCCACATTTTCTCGCCCGAAGACGGCCAGAGGCTAGGCCTGCAAGGCATGATCGGCGCCATCGTCGCCGCCGCCGACCAGGACCTGGCCCGGCTCGCGCCCACCACGGCGGCACCGCTGCAAGAGCCCGACACCGGTCGCCGCTGGCGTGCGCTGGCGCAGATCATCACTGCGCTCGAAAACGGCGCCGCCTCGAACGAGCTGCGGCAGGCGCTGCGTGCGGCCGCGGCCACCGTGCGCGTGCCGGTGCTCGGCATCACCGGCACCGGCGGCGCCGGCAAGAGCAGCCTCACCGACGAACTGATCCGCCGCCTGCGGCTCGACCAGGGCGATTCGCTCGAGATTGCCGTGATCAGCATCGATCCCAGCCGCCGCAAGAGCGGCGGCGCCCTGCTCGGCGACCGCATTCGTATGAACGCGATCGGCCCCTGGCAGGTCGGGCCGCGCGTTTTCATGCGCAGCCTCGCCACGCGCGCTGCCGGCAGCGAGATCTCGACCGCCCTGCCCGAGGTGATCGCCGCCTGCAAGGCCGCGGGCTTCGACCTGGTGCTGGTCGAAACCTCCGGCATCGGCCAGGGCAACGCCGCCATCGTTCCGCTCGTCGACGCGAGCCTGTACGTGATGACGCCCGAATACGGCGCCGCCAGCCAGCTCGAGAAGATCGACATGCTCGACTTCGCCGATTTCGTCGCGATCAACAAGTTCGACCGCAAGGGCGCTCTCGACGCCTTGCGCGACGTGGCCAAGCAGGTCCAGCGCAACCGCGGCGATTTCGGCCAGAGCCCGGACCGGATGCCGGTGTTCGGCACCCAGGCCGCCCGCTTCAACGACGACGGCGTGACCGCGCTCTACCAGGCGTTGCTGCCGCGCCTGGCCGAGCTGGGCCTGAGGGTGCGGGAATCGACGCTGCCGCGCGTGGCCAGCCGCCACAGCACGCAGCAGGTGGCGATCGTGCCGCCCTCGCGCAGCCGCTACCTGGCCGAAATCGCCGAAGCCGTTCGCGGCTACAAGCGCCGCGCCGCCGATCAGGCCCGGCTGGCGCGCGAGCGCCAGCAGCTGCGCGCGGCACGCGCCATGCTCGAAGCCGAATGCGGCGAACACAACGCCGGTCTCGAAGCGCTGGCGCAGGCGCGCGAGGCCAGGCTCGACGTTCACAGCCGCCAGTTGCTGGCGCAATGGGACGAGCTGCAGCGCGCCTACGGCGGCGACGACTACGTGGTCCAGGTCCGCGGGCAGGAGGTCCGCACCGCGCTCACCACCACGTCGC
Source organism: Pseudomonadota bacterium (assembly GCA_023443095.1). Classification (GTDB taxonomy): domain Bacteria; phylum Pseudomonadota; class Gammaproteobacteria; order Burkholderiales; family Burkholderiaceae_F; genus JAEZVV01. Next base: position 8,993 of record JAEZVV010000100.1, on the reverse strand, counting down.
TGTCGGGCACCAAGGTGCGCAAGGTGGCGCTGCCGCGTTTTGAAGACGAAGGCGAGCGCCTCAAGTGGCTGCTACTCGAAAACCTTCCCGGCCGCTTCCCTTACACCGCAGGCGTGTTCGCCTTCAAACGCGAGAACGAAGACCCCACCCGCATGTTCGCGGGCGAAGGCGACGCCTTCCGCACCAACCGTCGCTTCAAGCTGCTCTCCGAAGGCATGCCGGCCAAACGCCTGAGCACGGCTTTCGACAGCGTCACCCTCTACGGCCACGACCCCGACCCCCGCCCCGACATCATCGGCAAGGTCGGCAACAGCGGTGTGAGCATCGCCACGCTCGACGACATGAAGGTGCTGTATTCGGGCTTCGACCTCTGCGCGCCCAATACCAGCGTCAGCATGACGATCAACGGCCCGGCGCCGACCATCCTGGCAATGTTCCTGAACACCGCGATCGACCAGCGGCGCGAGCAGTTCAAGCGCGACCCGGGCCGCGACCCGTCGGCCGACGAAGCGGCCACGATCCGCGCCTGGGTGCTGACCCACGTGCGCGGCACAGTGCAGGCCGACATCCTCAAGGAAGACCAGGGCCAGAACCCCTGCATCTTTTCGACCGAGTTTTCCTTGAAGGTGATGGGCGACATCCAGCAGTGGTTCGTGGCGCACGAGGTGCGCAACTTCTATTCGGTGAGCATCAGCGGCTATCACATCGCCGAAGCCGGGGCCAACCCGATCAGCCAGCTCGCCTTCACGCTCGCCAACGGCTTCACGTACGTGGAGGCGTATCTGGCGCGCGGCATGGCCATCGACGATTTCGCGCCCAACCTCAGCTTCTTTTTCAGTAACGGCATGGACCCCGAATACACGGTGCTGGGGCGGGTGGCGCGCCGCATCTGGGCGGTGGCGATGCGGGACCGCTACGGCGCCAACGAACGCAGCCAGAAGCTCAAGTACCACTGTCAGACCAGCGGCCGCAGCCTGCATGCGCAGGAGATCCAGTTCAACGACATCCGCACCACGCTGCAGGCGCTGATCGCCACCTACGACAACGCCAACAGCCTGCACACCAACGCCTACGACGAAGCGATCACCACCCCCACCGAAGACAGCGTGCGCCGCGCGATGGCGATCCAGCTCGTCATCAACCGCGAGTGGGGCCTGGCGAAAAACGAAAATCCGAACCAGGGCAGCTTCATCATCGACGAGCTGACCGAGCTGGTCGAAGAGGCGGTGCTGAAGGAGTTCGAAGCGATCTCCGAACGCGGCGGCGTGCTGGGCGCGATGGAACTCGGCTACCAGCGCGGCAAGATCCAGGAAGAATCACTGCACTACGAACACCTCAAACACACGGGCGACTACCCCATCGTCGGGGTCAACACCTTCCGCGCGCCGCACGGCGAGGCGGCCCCTCAGGCCATCGAACTGGCCCGCTCGACCGCGGAAGAAAAGCAGAGCCAGCTCGCGCGGCTGGCCGACTTCCATGCCCGCCACGCGGTCGAGGCGCCCGCCGCCTTGGAACGCCTCCAGCAGGCTGCGATGAACAACAACAACGTTTTCGCCGTGCTGATGGACGCGGTGCGCTGCTGCAGCCTGGGTCAGATCACTGCGGCGCTGTTCGAGGTAGGGGGGCAGTACCGGAGGAGCATGTGATCCGCTTGGGATCCCGTGTTCGTTCGGGAGAGTGGTATCGGCTACACCCGGTACCGAGCAGTCCGAGGAGATTGATGCCGATTTTGAGGCCGTCGACCTCTTCGAGAAGACCTGCGTTGTCGGCACCCTGCGCATGGGCGCAGAAGCCAAACTGGTCAACGTCGAATGGGTCGTGAGCAAGGCCGTCATGAGTCGCAGCGCGAGAGTGCTGATGGAAGGCGCGGTGCAGGTGCCGGGGATTGCTTTGAGAGTGTTCGGACTTGATGCGCCGATTTTTACAAGAATGAATGCTTGGGAAAGTCGACGATTTCCTAAGTCTGTAGAGTTATTCGGAAGTGGTTGCTGCCTCTATTTTTCTACGTCTTCGCAACAGTGGTAGGGCGCCTTTCGGTTGCACGTTCTTGAGCTTCGCAAAAGCTTCCGGGTAGTCCGCCTTGGATCGCAGGGGGAAAAGATAATCTAGAGAGCTTTCGTCACATCTCAAAAGCGAAGCCTTTTCGTATGCGTCGCCGTTAATGAGTGCAAGATTCGCGTCTACTTTGAGTCGGTTAAATGCTGCATCGTGCTTGGTTGGCTCCACGACAATCAGTGGGCGCTGAATTTCAATCGCTGCCCTGCTGGCGTGCATGCTTCCTCCACGGGTCCCGCTTTGAATTAGCACTACTCCGGACGAAAAAGCTGCTTGTGTCGTATCGCGGTCAACAAAATTTGACGGATACGGCACGGCTTTGTACGGGTATTCAGAAACGAGGGCTCCGCCAGACTCAATGATCTCCTTTGCTAGCCGTGAGTTCGTTTTTGGCGTGATGGTTTCAAGTCCGCACGGCATTACGGCGATGGTTTTCCCTCCAGCTTTAATTGCGGCTGCATGTGCGGTCGCATCGATTCCGAGTGCTAGCCCGCTGACTATCGTGAAACCCGCCTCTACTAATTCTTTAACTATTCGCTCTGTTATTACTAAAGCATGGTCAGTTGCGTCGCGCGAACCAATTACGGTTACACATGGCGAAGTTAGGATTTCCGTTGAACCTGATGCGTAAAGGAGGAGTGGAAGGTTCGGGTGGTCTGCAAGCAGGTGAGGAAAGTGTTTGTCGTGGACGGAGATAATTTTCTGATTTAATGATTTGGCTGTTTCGATTTCCGCTAAACACGCTTCCATCGTTTTCCTTGCGGTTTCCGAGTTGGCTGTGAACCCATGGAATTCCGGAATCGAATTTCCAAGTTTTTCAATTTCCGTTTTAAAGAATATTTCGTCCCCCGCAAGTCGAGCCAACTCCTTGCGCTTTAGGTAGCGCAATTTCGTCGCCCACAGGACTCTTCGTGTGAGGGATGAGATTGTTGCGTCTGTCACGTTTTGCCTATGTTCTCTGTGTAGGTGCACTCGCGATCCGGGTGAAAGCCTGAGCACCCCCAAAATATACTCCCGTCCCCTCTGTTGTGCCTGATCTTCATCTTTCGATGGCACCTGGGACAGAGTTTCTCGTCTCTTGGGAAGTTCACCGATCTCGCAAGTGTTAGAGCAATGACAGATTTTGCGCCACGACTTACTAGTACTTCACGGGCGCGCATCAATGTTGCGCCTGTTGTGAGTACGTCATCGATAAGCAGAATTCGCTTGCCGTCGACACTTTGGTTTCCGTGGGTGAGATATTGCCCAATTTCAAGTGCTCTATTCGGCGCGGAAAGGGATTTCATGGCTGGGCATCCATCCAGGAATTTGAGCACGCTTAGACAGATTTGGGGGGGGCTGACAACGCCCGTAAAAGTTGCTTTAGTGACCGCGTCGGCAAGTCTGTTGGGTCGAGAGAGATCTCGGCTCGGTATGGGGCAAATCATATCCAGTCCGCCCAGTATTTCATGCTTGTGGATACGTCTGATTGCCTCTGAAATAAGCGGTTGCCAATAGTCTGGGGTCGGCGAATCCTTGTGTGTGTCCTTTTTTGAAATGTCGAGGGATAATTGGTGGGAATCGTGGTATTCGGTTGATATAATGCTTGATTGCGGGAAATATCTCCCGAGACTTATAGCTTCGATTTCGTTCGTCGAACAAACGAGCTTTCCACTTATTGTGTGTGGTAGAAAATAGAACTGGGCGGGTGCCATGTTCCCGTCGGCGTAATGTTCTGCTGCTAATTTTAAAGATTCCGGTTGGTTTGTAAATTCAACGACATCGCTTGAGGAGACAATCGCCGCGGGGGTGGTATTTTCAATGTCCTTTGTGGCCCAGCTTGGCGTGGCTGGAGTTACTCCGGCGGCGTAGGCGGCGTGTGTGTCCTTGTCTGAGTCTCCGATGTAAAGCACGCGATTTGAGGCTTGAATCCCAAGCTTGCTTAATGCAAGCTCGATCCCGAAAGGTGATGGTTTGATTCGGTCTGGCCCGACATCGTTGTAGCAGATCACTGCTTGGAATTTTTGTGTGTCTATGCCGATGTGTTCGCAGACTCGCGTGACATACCATCTCGGAGAATTCGTGACGATGGCCGTTGGAATATTGAGATTATGTAATTTTTCAAGTAATGGGCGCGCTCGCGGGTATATGCGTGCTTTGTGTATGTTTTCCTCCAATGCTGCTCGGTTGCCGGATTCCCTGGCTGCTTCAAGTGCACGCGTGCTAACTAACGTTTGATCGAAATCGAAGATCACCGCGCATCCGTCGATAGGCATCCTATTTTCCCCTTCATGGCATTTCTGGCGAAGTGAAGCTTTGCTGCTCGCCGAGGAATTTCTCATCGTTTGGGCGGATGTGGAAGTGGGCCTCAGCACAAATTCTGAAAATTCACAAAATACCTGGAGCGTCTTTGCTGAGGATCAGGGCTGCATCCGCTTTGTAGGGTGCGCGCCCGTTTGGCAGGCCAATTCGTCGAGGCTATCAGCATTCATCGTTCTTCGATTCGGGCGGCAGTGAGTTAGTTCGACGTTTGCTGCGAAGTCCTGGACGACGCACGGCCATACGTTCGGCGAACTGCTTGGTGCTGGTCTTCCCCTCGTAAGGATTAAGCGCTGCACCAACGTTGCAGCTCTTTTCGAAAGAGGTAGTCGCACGGCTCGCTTGACCCGGGTCAAGCGGGCTTGCGGCCCCGCGCCCTAGCTTGACCCTGTGCCGTACTAAGTTCGTCGGATGCGGCGTTCAAGTCCGCGATAACAGGAGACAGCTCAGCATGTACACGCAGTCGGTCAGTTCCATGATGGAGAAGCGCAAGCTCATGCTGGTGCCGCGTGAGACGACCGTGCTCGAGGCCGCGCGCCGCATGGCCAAGCGCAACTACGGCGCCGTGCTCGTCGTCGATGGCGAGGCCCTGGTGGGCATCTTCACCGAGCGCGACCTGGCTTTCCGTGTCGTGGCGCGCAAGCTCGACCCGGCCCACACCACGGTGGCCGAGGTCATGACCCCCGCGCCGAAAACCATCGACGGGCACGAGTCCTTCGGCAAGGCGATGCTGGTCATGTACGAAGGCGGCTTTCGCCACCTGCCGGTGATAGCCCAAGGCAAGGTGGTGGGCCTGGTGTCCTCGCGCATGGCGCTCGACCCCGAACTCGAAGAGTTCGCCTTCGAGACCTACCGTCGCCGCTCGCTGCTGGCGACGCACTGATCAAACTTCGCGCGCCGCGTCGGGCCGGAGAGCCAGCGGTCCGGGTTCGGAGACGCTCAGTCCCCGGCCTCGGGTCGGCTCACCACTGCCTCACCCGCCCCGTGTCGATGTGCACGAACTGCCCGGCGTAATAACCCACGCCGCCGCCCTGCAAGGCGATGGCGGCGCGGCGCAGGTCGGCAAGCGGCACGCCGGAGAGCCTCACGTCGATGGCGCGGCCTTCCATGTGCAGGCTTTTCTTGGCCACCCCGCCGCCGCCGCGCGCGCGCAAGGCGTCGTTGGTCTCGGCGCAGCGGTAGCCGGAGATCACCTCGAACGGGCGCGTGCTGCCTATCTGCTGCCTCACCTGCCACAGCAGGTCAAAAAGCTGCGGGTCGATGCTGCCGATCTCGCCGCTGTAGTGGTCGCGCAGGAAGCGGTTGAGTTCGGTGAGCGCTTCGGGCACGTAAGCCTCCTGGATCGCGTACGTGATGCGTAGTTTCTCGTGGGTGTGGGTGTGGAAGAAATCGAGCCAACGCTCTTGCACGAGCGAGGCACGGGAAGCCAAGGGCAGCAGGCTGCCGGCGGCAAGGCCGGCCCCCACTTTCAGGAATCGGCGGCGGGGAGAGTTCATCTTGGCTCCACCAGAGGCGGGCGCGGTGCGGCCAGCGCTGCGGCCAGCCGCGAGTCGTGCCCGTAAATGTCTTCAAAGAAATGCGGGCGGCCATCCTTGACGATGGCCGTGGCGTAGGTGATCAGCACCGGCACGGCCTGGGCCAGGCGCAGCGTGCTGGACTTGCCTGCCGTCATGGCCGTGACGATGCGGTCTTCGTCCCAGCCCGGCTGGTCCTGCAGCACAAAGGCGGCGAGCTGTACCGGTTCTTCGACGCGGATGCAGCCATGGCTGAAGTCGCGCCGCTCGCGCTCGAACAACTGCACCGAAGGTGTGTGGTGCAGGTAGATGTTGTCATGGTTGGGAAAGACGAACTTGATGTCGCCCAGCGCATTCCTGGGGCCGGGGCGCTGGCGGATGCGCGCTTCGCCGCTGGCCGCGGCGGCGAGGTTTTCTTCGCTGACGGCGGTGCTCACGCCCTGGGCGCTGACGAACTCGAAGCCTTCCCGCTCCAGATAAGCCGGGTCGGCCCGCAGCTTGGGCAGGGTTTCGCTGCGCGCGATCGAGGGCGGAACGTTCCAGTACGGGCTGAACTCGATGAAGCGCATGTCTTCGGCAAAAAGCGGCGTGGCCGTGCGCAGCGCCCGCCCCACGATCACTTTCATCGAGAGCCGCAGATCGATCTTCCCGCGCCGCACTTCGTAGGCGCGCAGCACGAACTCCGGCACGTTGATCACGATTCGTCGTTCGCTGGCCAGGAGCGGGGTCCAGCGCAGCCGCTCGAGCGACAAGACCACTTGCCGGGCGCGTATCGCGGGGCTCACTTCCAGCGCAGCCAGGGTGGCGCGGCCGATCACGCCGTCGGGATCGAGGCCGTGGCGCTCCTGGAAGCGGCGCACGGCGGCCACGGTGGCGGGGTCGTAGATCTCGGCCTGCGGCAGCGGCGCTGGCAGGTCGCCCCAGCCGAACAAGCGCTCGCGCAGGCGCGGCAGCCCGGCCCAGCGGGCGCCGGGTTCGAGCTTGCGGGCGGGCAGGGGTGGCAATGGCCGGGCCCAGGCGGGGTGGCGTTCCAGGGTGCGCAACTGGCCGAGGACGGCACGCAACTCGTCGTATTGCGGCAGGGCCGGCACCGCGGCGTCGACTGCGTCCTGCAGCCGTCCGCTTGCCTTGGCTTGACGCAGAGCGGCGGTGGCGGCGAAGGGCGTGGGGGCGTGGCCGGCGGGGCGCAGCGCGGGGGGCAGGCGGCCACCGTGAAGGTCGGCCAGGTAGCGCTCGAGGGCGGCGTCGAGCAGGGCACCGATCCGCGCCTGCCGGGCCGGGTCGGGAACCGGCGCAGCCAGTGCGGCGGCGAGCGGCGCGGTGGCGTAGTCGGCGGCCACCAGGCCGTGGCTGGGAGCGGCTTGGAGCAGGGTGACGGCATCGATCGCGCTGCGGGTGGCGCGCCCGTCGACGAACCAGTCGGGCTCGGCGGCCCGGGCCGTCAAGCCGATCAGCAGGGCGCCCGCGACGGCGGGCCAGAACAAACAGCGGCGCATGCCTCTATTTTTGCCGGCCTGCGCCGCTTTGTCATGGCCGCGGACAGATCGCCGACGCCATGCTCAGCTTCCGAGCGGGTGAACGAAATAAACGCCTGCCACGATCAGCCCGATCACGCTGACCGTCGTCCGCAGCACGGCGGGCGGGATACGCGCGGCGAAGCGGCCCGCCACGCCGCCGCCCAGGGCCGAGCCGATCGCCATGGCCAGCGCCGCCGGCCATACGACGTGGCCGCCGAAGGCGAAGAGGCCCAGCGCCATGGCTTTGGCGACGAGGGTAATCACCTGCCGCAGCGCGTTGAGCCGGGGCAGCGCGTCGGGCAGGGCGAAGGCCATCAAGGCAAGGTAGACCAGGCCCTGGCCGGCACCGAAATACCCGGCATAGAGACTGCCGACGGCGCTGGCCGCGGCCAGCCCGGTGCGGCTTTCGTGGCTGGCACTGGCCAGTTTGGCGTGCGACCAGGCCTTGATCCTGGGCTCGAAAGCCACGAGCAGGGTGGCGACGAGGATGAGCCAGGGCACCAGCCGCTCGAACACGGCGGCGCCCGAGTTCACCACCACCCAGGCGCCGGCGAGGCCGCCCGCGGCCGCCGGCAATAAAGCCCAGCGCAGGCGCGCGGCCTGGCCGTTCAGCTGCCGCCGTTCGGACCAGACCGAGGTGATCGTGCCGGGAAACAAAGCGACGTTGTTGCTGACATTGGCATTGAGCGGAGGCAGGCCGACTGCCAGCAGGGCGGGGAAGGTGATCAGGCTGCCGCCGCCGGCCACGGAGTTGACCGCGCTGGCGAGTGCAGCGGCCAGTGCGAGCAGAAGCAGATGAGGGGGGCCGAGTTCCAACGGCTTCTCCCTGGTCAGGAGGCTCTCAGTTCCGGCCCGACCGCGTTGCCAGGTTGCGCGCCAGCTGCAAAGCCTGCACCCCTACGGCCGCGACCAGGCCGGTGAGCAGGATGCCGCAGAAGCCGATGCCGATCGCCAGCGTCCGAGCGAGCAGGCCCTTGGGAACGAGGTCGCCGTAACCTATCGTCAGGCCCGACACGAAGGCGAAATACACGCCGTCGCCCAGCGGCCAGCCTTCGAGCCGGCCGACCACGATGCCGGCCGCCGCCATCAAGAGCAGCAGGCCGGAAAGGATGGGCCATACCAGATGCAGGCCGTGGGCCAGTTCGCGGAAGAAGCGCTGCCGCAGGGCGTTGGTGTTCATGGCGGGGTCCCGGATGCAAGAAGGGTCTGCCGGCGTCGCGGCGGATGCCGCGGGGCTGGGGTTCCGGCCGTGGCGCCGAAACAAAGAGCGCCCGCAGGAGCGGGCGCTGGCCGAAAGCGGGCGAGGTTCAGCCGATCGATTTCTTGGCGGCTTCCGCGGCGTTGGCGGCGGCGGTCTTGGTGGCGTCGACCGCCTTGCTTGCGGCATCGGCCGTGGCGCTGGCCGCTTCCGAAGCCTTGGCCGCTGCGCTGTCGGCGGCCCGGCTGCTCGCCTCGGCGGCTTTGCTGGCGGTGGACTTGGTCGCGTCGGCGACGTCGCCCGCCAGGTCGGACACGACTTCGCCGACCTTCTTGGCGGCGTTGCTGGCGCTTTCGGCGGCTTCGTTCGCGAGTTCCTTGGTCTTGTTCCAGAGATCGCTCATGGCAGCTC
>JAEZVV010000062.1 GCA_023443095.1 Pseudomonadota bacterium | reverse complement strand
GGGTCGGGTGGGCGGGGGTTAGCGCAGGTTGTCTTTAAAGTCGACGTGGCACTTCTTGCAATAAAGTTCGAAGGGTTTGTGTCCGGTGTGGCAGAGATTGCAGTCGATTTCGCCGAGATGGTTGTCGTGAGGGTTTTTCTTGCCCAACGACTTGTATTTGGACTTGATTGAATCGCGGCTATGGCAAGCGAGGCATTTATCCGATTCAACAAAATCGCCGGCGGCGGGTTTTGCGCTCTCGTGGCAGGACTCGCAGGCTGCGCCACGCTTGGCATGACTGTCGGCGAGGGGGGCGGCCGCGGCAAACGTCGGCGCGGCGATCCAGGCGATAAGGCAGAAGATAATGAGTGCGGTTTTCTTCATTTTCATTTTCGAGAACAGGGCCTCGGTTTTGGTGCGGGGTGTCGTCGAAAAAATGTTATCGTTCGAAGCGAGGGGTGGCACCAAAACAATCGTGCGCTAGCAGCAAGAATCATGGGCTAGCCGGGTGGGTCGGCCTGGTTTTCTAGGGGTTTGTTTGGATTTTTCGTGAATATCAAGGACGATTTAGAGGCGTGGCGGCTTTTTGCCCGCGTTATCGAGCAGGGCCAGATCAGCGTGGTCGCGCGCGAGCGCGGCCTCGACCCTTCGACGGTGAGCCGGCGCCTGAGCCAGCTCGAGGAGCAGCTGGGTTTCGCCTTGCTGCACCGTACGACTCGCACCCTGCAACTGACGTCGGCCGGTACCGAGGCGCTGGCCAAGGTGCGCTGTTTCCTGCGTAGCTACGACGACCTGCTCGACGAGATCAGGCCGTCGCGGCTCGGCCTGGCCGGCAGTGTCAAGCTGAGTTCGCCGGGCTCGCTCGCCGAACATTTCCTGGCGGACTGGCTGATGCGCTTCCAGGAACTCAACCCGCAAGCGCGCGTCCAGCTGATCGAAAGCGACAAGGCCGTCGATCCGCTCAGCGAGGCGGTGGATATCGCACTGCGTACGGGGTCGAGCTGTGCCGACGCGAGCATTTCCTACCGCATCGGTTCCTTCTCGCGCGGCATGTCAGCCAGCCCGGACTACTTGCGCCGCTTCGGCATGCCCAAGAGCCCGAGCGACCTCGTCAATCACCGGGTCCTGCGTTATGGAGGCGGCATGCGCGAGCCGCGTCTTTTTGTCATGGACGGGTCCAGCCTGGTCGAGCTGGAAACCGGTGAGCCCTGGATGGTGTCGAACAGCGTGGCGGCCATCTATCGGGCGGCGCTCGCCGGCCATGGCATCCAGCTGACCACGCCCTGGTATGTCTGCGGCGCCGACATCGAGGCTGGACGCCTGGTCCAGGTCCTGGCCGACTGGCCGACTCCGGACATCCTGGTATCGGCCGTCAGCCAGCCCGACGGAGCGCACGGGCGCCTGGTGCTGGCCGTGATCGAATGGATCCGGCGCTGCTGGGAGGAGACGCCGGGGCTCAAGCCCTGACGGCGACCGCAGCCGGTTCGAGTCCATAAAAAAAGCGGCCGCCTGGCCGCTTTCTCTTTACCGGGGTCCGGCTCGGCTCAATCCCTTGGCTTGAGCGCCCGGTGGCCGATGTCGCGGCGGTATTGCATGCCGTCGAAATGGACCTGCTCGACCGCTTCGTAGGCGCGGCTGCGGGCGGCACGCACCGAGTCGCCCAGCGCCGTCACGCACAACACGCGGCCGCCGGTGACGACCGGCTTGCCGGCGGCAGGGCCCTCGGTGGCGAGCTGGCTGCCAGCGTGGAAGACGATGCAATCGTCGGTGTCGGCCGGCAGGGCGGTGATGAGATCGCCCTTGCGCGGCGCGTCGGGGTAGCCGGCGGCGGCGAGCACGACGCCCAGCGCCACGCGGCGGTCCCACTGCACCTCGACCTGGCCGAGCTTGCCGTCGATGGCGGCTTCGACCACAGGCACGAAGTCGGACTTCATACGCGCCATGATCGGCTGGGTCTCGGGGTCGCCCATGCGGCAGTTGAACTCGAGTGTGCGCACCGTGGTCGCGCCGCTGGCGTCCTTGTCGATCATCAGCCCGGCGTAAAGAAAGCCGGTGAAGGTGATGCCATCGGCCGCCATGCCCTGCACCGTCGGCATGATGATTTCGCGCATCACCTTGGCGTGTACATCGGGGGTGACGATGGGCGCGGGCGAATACGCGCCCATGCCGCCGGTGTTGGGGCCGAGGTCGCCGTCGAGCAGCCGCTTGTGGTCCTGGCTGCTGGCCAGGGCCAGCACGTTGCGGCCGTCGACCATGACGATGAAGCTCGCTTCTTCGCCGGAGAGGAAGTCTTCGATCACCACCCGCGCGCCGGCGGCGCCGAGCTTGTTGTCGGCCAGCATCGAGTCGATTGCGGCGTGCGCTTCTTCCAGCGAAGTCGCTACCACCACACCTTTGCCCGCGGCCAGGCCGTCGGCCTTGATCACGATCGGCGCGCCCTTGGCTTGGACGTAGGCGTGGGCGGCGGTCGCGTCGGTGAAGGTTTCGTAGTCGGCGGTCGGGATGCCGTGGCGCTTCATGAAGGCCTTGGCGAAATCCTTCGAGCTTTCCAGCTGGGCCGCGGCCTGGGTCGGGCCGAAGATCTTCAGGCCCTTGGCGCGGAACAGGTCGACGATGCCACTGGCAAGCGGCGCCTCGGGGCCGACCACAGTGAAGGCCACGCCCGCTTCCTGGGCGAACTCGGCCAGGCCTTGCAGGTCGGTGATCGGGACGTTCTTGAGGCGCTTGTCGGCCGCGGTGCCGGCGTTGCCCGGCGCCACATAGACCATCTGGACCCGTTCGCCTTGGGCGAGTTTCCAGGCCAGGGCGTGTTCGCGCCCGCCATTGCCTACGACAAGGATTTTCATTCTTCGATGACCGCCGAGGTATAGACCTGTTGCACGTCGTCGAGGTCGTCGAGCATGTCGAGCAGCTTCTGCATCTTCTGGCCCTCCTCGCCGGCAAGAACCGTTTCGTTGAGCGCCTTCATGGTGATCTCGGCCATGTCGGGCGTCAGGCCGGCGGCTTCGAAGGCCTGGCCCACGGCTTCGAAATCGCCGGGGGCGGTGATCACTTCGATCGCGCCGTCGTCGTCGGTGATCACGTCTTCGGCGCCGGCTTCGAGCGCCACTTCCATCACCTTGTCTTCCGAGGTGCCGGGGGCGAACACGAACTGGCCGCAGTGTTTGAACATGAAGGCGACCGAGCCGTCGGTGCCGAGGTTGCCGCCGTTCTTGGCGAGCGCGTGGCGGACTTCGGCCACGGTGCGCACGCGGTTGTCGGTGGTGCAGTCGATGATCAGGGCCGCGCCGCCGACGCCGTAACCTTCGTAGCGGATTTCTTCGTAGTTGACGCCTTCGAGCTTGCCGGTGCCCTTGAGGATCGCGTTGTTGACCGTGTCTTTGGGGACGTTGCCGCCGCGGGCCTTGACCAGGGCCAGGCGCAAACGCGGGTTGGTGTCGGGATCGCCGCCGCCGGTGCGGGCAGCGACGATG
>JAEZVV010000040.1 GCA_023443095.1 Pseudomonadota bacterium | reverse complement strand
GCTCGGGTCCGTATCGAACCCGAGCCGACCGATCAGCTAACCCCCGGACGGCGGACCGAATTCCGCTGCGGTAAACGAAGATGGCCCAAGAACTTTCGATTTTTCAGCGCGCCTGGGAATCCGACATCGCCTACAGCTTCCGCCATTCGCCGGTGGCGATGGTGGCGTTTGTGGTGGCCGTGGTGCTGGTGTTGTCGGCCTTGCTTGCGCCCTGGGTGGCGCCGCACAACCCGTTCGACCTTGCCACGCTGAGCCTGCTCGACGCCTCCACGCCGCCGTTCTGGCAGGAAGGCGGCAATCCGAAGTTCTGGCTCGGCACCGACGATCAGGGGCGCGACATCTTCTCCGGGATCATGTACGGCATGCGGATCTCGCTCCAGATCGGACTGGCCGCGGTGGCGCTGTCGATCGTGATCGGCGTGGCGCTGGGTCTGCTCTCGGGTTACGTCGGTGGCAAGGTCGACGCTTTCATCATGCGGGTGTGCGACGTCATGCTCAGCTTCCCGGCGATCCTGATCGCGTTGCTGATCGACGGCGTGGCGCGCGCCGCTCTGCCGCGCGACATTCACGACGAAGTCGCTTTCGGCGTGCTGGTCGTCGCCATCGCATTGTCGGGTTGGGTGCAATACGCGCGCACGGTGCGCGGTTCGACCCTGGTCGAGAAAAACAAGGAATATGTCCAGGCCGCGCGCGTCATCGGCGTCAGGCCGCTCAAGATCATGTTCAGCCACGTCCTGCCCAACGTCACCGGCCCGGTGCTGGTGCTGGCGACCGTGCACGTGGCCACGGCCATCATCACCGAAGCGACGCTGTCCTTCCTGGGCGTGGGGGTTCCGCCCACCACGCCTTCGCTCGGCACCCTGATCCGGATCGGCAACGAATTTCTGTTTTCCGGCGAATGGTGGATCACCATCTTCCCGGGGCTGGCCCTGGTGCTGCTCGTGTTGTCGGTCAACCTGCTGGGCGACTGGCTGCGAGACGCACTTAACCCCAAGCTGCGCTGATCTGCGGCGCAGGGATCAAGGAGGCGGCGATGAAACGGTGTTTATTGAGTTCGGCCCTGGTCGCAGCGGCGATCCTGCTCGCCGGCTGCGCGAGTTCGTTTCATGACTCGTATGTGGTGGGGGATCGCTGGTTCCGCGCCAACGCCGATACCTACCCGACCACCATTCTCGGCATCGACGGCTCCGATTACCTGCAGCGCCGCATCCTAGTGAGCCCGGGAGAACACGTGATTCGAGTGCAGGGGCCGCGCGTGGGGCGGATGCAGGGCGAAGAGCGCGAGCTCAAGCTTTTGATCGAACCCTGCTACACCTATTACATCGTGGCGGTGAAGGCCAATGCCCTGGCGATGGACTTCACGCCCAAGGTTGACTACATGGAACCGCTGGGGGGCTGCACGCCTCCGCCCGGCTGGGACAAGAAATGACGCAAGCGTTGCTCGAAGTGAAGAACCTGCGGGTGGAGTTTCCCACCCGCCGCGGCACCTTGGTGGCCGTCGATGATGTGTCGTTTGCCATCGCGCCGGGCGAAGTGCTCGGCGTGGTGGGCGAGTCTGGCGCCGGCAAGTCGATGACGGGCGCGGCAGTGATCGGTCTGCTCGAGCCGCCCGGGCGCATCGCCGGCGGCGAGGTTTTGCTAGACGGCCAACGGATCGACCATCTGCCCTACGAGCAGATGCGCCGCATCCGCGGCCGCCAGATCGGTGCGATCTTCCAGGACCCGCTGACCTCACTCAACCCGCTCTACACGGTGGGCCAGCAACTGGTCGAAACCATCACCACCCACCTCGACCTGTCGGCGGCGCAGGCGCGCAAGCGGGCGATCGAACTGCTCGCCGATACCGGCATCCCGGCGCCCGAACGCCGCATCGACCACTACCCGCACCAGTTTTCGGGCGGGATGCGGCAGCGGGTGGTGATTGCGCTGGCGCTGGCGGCCAACCCGCGGTTGGTGATCGCCGACGAGCCCACCACCGCACTCGACGTCTCGATCCAGGCGCAGATCATTTCGCTGATCAAGAAGCTGTGCCGCGAACACGGCACCGCGGTGATGCTGGTGACCCACGACATGGGCGTGATCGCCGAGACCGCGGATCGGGTCGCGGTGATGTACGCCGGCCGGATCGCCGAAATCGGCCCGGTGGCCGACGTCATCCACCGCCCGCAGCACCCGTATACCAAGGGCTTGATGGGGTCGATCCCGAGCATGGCGGCCGATGCCGAGCGGCTGTCGCAGATCGACGGTTCGATGCCGCGCCTGACCGCGATCCCCAGCGGCTGCGCTTTCCACCCGCGCTGCCCGCAGGTGTTTGGCCGCTGCCGGGCCGAACGCCCCGAACTGATGGTGGCGGGCGCGAGCCACGCCGCGTGCTGGCTGCACGCCGTCGCCGCCGAACGCGCTGCCTGAGTCTGGAACCGACATGAATGCTGTTGTGAAAGAAGAAAAAATCCGGGCGAGCGGCGAACCGCAGGTGATTGTGCGCGCCGAAGGCATCGCCAAACATTTCGACGTGTCGCCGCCGTGGTTGAACCGCGTGCTCGAACGCAAGCCCAAGAGCATCCTGCATGCGGTCGACGGCGTGAGCTTCGAGATCCGCCGCGGCGAGACGCTTTCGCTGGTGGGCGAGTCGGGCTGCGGCAAATCGACCGTGGCCCGTCTGCTGGTCGGGCTCTACACCCCGACTCAGGGCAAGGTCGAGTTCTTCGGCCACGACCTGCAGGAGATCAACTCGGCCCAGGGCCGGGCGCTGCGGCAGAAGCTGCAGATGATCTTCCAGGACCCCTACGCCAGCCTCAACCCGCGCTGGCGGGTGGGCGCGATCATCGCCGAGCCGATCAAGACCCACGGCCTGATCACCGATTCCAAGGCGGTCGAGGCCAAGGTCGACGAGCTGCTCAACCTCGTGCGGCTGTCGCCCGCCGACAAGGACAAATATCCGCACCAGTTCTCCGGCGGCCAGCGCCAGCGCATCTCGATCGCGCGCGCGCTCGCGACCAACCCCGAGTTCCTGGTGTGCGACGAGCCGACCAGCGCGCTCGACGTCTCGGTCCAGGCGCAGGTCCTCAACCTGATGAAGGACTTGCAGCGCGAGATGGGGCTGACCTATCTCTTCATCTCGCACAACCTGGCGGTAGTGCATCACATCTCCGACCGCGTCGGCGTGATGTACCTCGGCAAGCTGGTCGAGCTCGCCTCGAAGTCGACCTTGTTCGCCGCGCCGCGCCACCCGTATACGCGCATGTTGCTCGACGCGATCCCCGACCTGGAAATGAGCGGCCGCGCCCGCACCCCGGTGCGCGGCGAAGTGCCCAACCCGCTCAACCCGCCCTCGGGCTGCACCTTCCACCCGCGCTGCCCGCATGCCAACTCGCGCTGCAAGGAAGAGGTGCCGGTGATCCGCGTCTATTCTCGCGACGGGCTCGAATCGCAGGTCGCCTGCCATGCGGTGGAAGAGGGCCGCATCTAGCGCCTTCGTTCTGGTGGCGCCGTGGCTGGCCGCCCTGGCCCAGCCCGCGGCTCCGCTTACGCCCAGCCGCTTCGAGCTGAGCTTCTGGGCCACGTCCAACACGACGGGTGACCCGCGTCTGGTCGCCCTCCACGCCCCCGCCTCGTGTCCGACGCCGATCGCGATAGCTCGCGTGGCCCGGATGCCGCCGGCGGACGACCCCGCCCTGGTCACTGACCCGGCCCAGGAACTCGGGCCCGAGGGCACGGTGCTGGGCTCGTGGCGCCTGCCCGCCAACGCCGTCGTGGTCGGCTTGAACGGGGACCGTCTGCAGCTGCCCTTGCCCTATCTCGGTGGCCGGCCGGCTCTGTTGGCGATCCATCGCGACGGCAGCCTGGCTCTGGCGGGGGAGTTCGATCCGGCCCAGGCCGCAGCCCAGGCGAGCCCGGCTGCCTGCCCCTCGGGCAGTCGCGTGCCTGAGCACTGGCGCTGCTGGCGCCTGCGCGACGCGGCCAGCGGCCGCGAACGCCTGATCGCCTACCCGCGTCCCTGCGCCTGAATGCACAGGCGCAGTCAGTGCCTCGAAATCAGGGCTAACCCGCTGTTAGACTGCGCGCCCGACGCGATATCGCATCAGGCGGCGGAGCCGCCCGGCCAGCGTTGACCCGCGCGGGCGCTGGCAAGAAACCGCAGGAAACTGGCAACGGCCGCATCACCTTCGGCCGGCGCCCAGGCCGCCGTGTCGTCGGGCGCGATCGGCTGATAAGGACCTTGTTTGACTTCGAAAACCACGGTGCCGGGGCGGCGCGAGATCACCGAATGCCAGGTGCCGGCGGGCATCTCGAACACGGCCTTGTGGTCGCGGCTCAGCACTTCGCGCCCGCTTACGGTGGCGCCGTCGGCCTCGAACAGGACCAGTTCGAGTTCACCCGTCAGGACGATCAGCATCTCCCAGGTGTGGACGTGACGATGCGGCCGGACGTAAGTGCCGGGCTCCATGGCGATGGCCAGCCGCTGCACCGGATCGGCCAGCTCGACATGCAGGTTGCGATTCATTCGCCGCCGCGGCGCCGCCGCCGCGGCGTGGCTCAGCGCTTCGAGCTCGGTATTCGTCAAGAACTTGCTGTCCATCAATCTATCCATTGCGGTGTAGAGCCGGCCAGCATCAGAATCGGCAGGCTTTTCGTTAACCCGGATCCGGTGCGCCAGTTTCCGGGTGCTGATCAGCATAACGCCTGAGGCAACATGCCCCTTTATTTCCAGACCGCGAGTGCTCGGCTCCAAGGCCTCGATTCGGCACGGTTGCCGACCGCACTCATCCTCGCCGGCTGGTTCTTGTTCGCCCTGGTGTGGTTCGGTTCGCTCGGCTACCGCAGCCTGGTTTCGCCCGACGAGGGCCGCTATGCGGTCCTGTCCATGGGCATGATGCAAAGCGGCGACTGGATCACACCCCGTCTCAACGGACTGCTGTATTTCGAGAAGCCGGCGCTGCAGTACTGGGCCGGCGCCGCTGCCTTCCACCTGTTCGGCATCAACGAGTTCGCCGCGCGTTTCTGGCCGGGCCTGATGGGTTTTCTGGCGGTGATGATGGTGGCTTACACCGGCGGCCGCTTGTGGGGGCGGGCGGCGGGCTTGATCGCGGCGCTGCTGATGGGCAGCATGGTGTGGGTCTATGCCAACACCCATTACCTGACGCTCGACGGCGGTCTGATGGGTTTCCTCACCCTGGCCTTGTGCGCCTTCGTGCTGGCGCAGCGCGACGGCGCCAGCAATGCCGAGAGCCGCAACTTCATGCTTCTGTGTTGGGCGGCGATGGCGGGAGCAACGTTGAGCAAGGGGCTGGTCGGCCTGGTGATCCCCGGCGCCACCCTGGTGCTCTACAGCCTGCTTTGCCGCCAGTGGAGCTTCTGGCGGCGCATGCACTGGCTGGCCGGGCTCGCCACCTACCTGGTGATCGCCGCGCCGTGGTTTGTTGCGGTGTCGCTGCGCAATCCCGGCTTTGCCGAGTTCTTTTTCATCCACGAACATTTCCAGCGTTTCCTCACCAAGGTCCACCATCGCGACGCGCCGATCTGGTATTTCGCGCCGCAGCTGCTCGTCGGCCTGATGCCGTGGACGGCGCTGCTGCCGGCGATGGTGGCCGAAGGCCTCAGGCGCGGCGGCGAGGTGTTCCAGGTGCGGCGCCTGCTGCTGATCTGGACCGCGTTCGTGTTTGTTTTCTTCAGCCTTTCCAATTCCAAGCTGCCTTCGTACATCCTGCCGATGTTTCCGGCGCTGGCCCTGCTGGGCGCGGCCTACATTGCGTCGACCGAGCCGCGCCGGCTGCGCCAGTACCTTTGGCTGCCACTGGCAGCTGCCTTGATCTTGCTGTGCGCCGCGCCGTTTGCGACTCGCTACGCGGGCGGGAACACGCCGACCGAGGTGGTGGCGGCGATGGCTCTGGCGCTCGCCATCGCGATGGCGGTGATGCTGGTGGCGACGCTGGCGGGCTGGATCCTGCTCGGCCGCGGCGCCAAGCTGGCGGGGATCGCCTGCGTGGCCGCGGGCGGCCTGCTGGCGGCAGCAATCGGCACCTCGGGCCATGAGGCCTACGGCCTCGAGTTCAAAAGCGCACGCAGGCTGGCGGCGGCGCTGGAGCCGCATGTGACGCCGGCGACGCCGGTCTACACCGTGCGCGATTACGACCAGACCCTGCCTTTCTACCTGCGCCGACCGGTGACCCTGGTCGAATACGTCGACGAGTTCGAGTTCGGCGAAAAGCAGGAGCCGCAACGCTGGGTGCCGACGCTTGCCCGGTTTGTCGAACTCTGGCGCGAGCAGCCCGGGGCGGTGGCATCGATTCCGCTCAATGTCTACGAAGAGCTGGTGGCGCAGGGCCTGCCGATGAGCGTGGTCTACCGGGACCGCAAGCGGGTGGCGGTGATCCGGCCATGAAGCTGCTCGAGTTCGGACTCGTGCTGACCGGCGTCTTGCTCAACGCCGCCGCCCAGCTGCTGCTCAAGGCCGGGGTGCGCGGCGTCGGCCACTTCGATTTCAGCCTCGCCAATGCCTGGCCGATCGGTCGGGAACTTGCCACCAACCTGCCCATCCTCGGTGGGCTTGCGTGTTACGCGGTGAGCGTGGTGGTGTGGATCCTGGCCTTGTCGCGGGTCGAAGTCAGCATCGCCTACCCGATGCTTTCGATCGGCTACGTGGTCAACGCCGTGCTCGCCTGGTGGCTGTTCGGCGAGGCGGTGGGGCCGCAGCGCCTGGTCGGCATCGGCGTCATCATCGTGGGCGTCGTGATCGTCGCCCGCAGCTAGCTTGAAAGATCCCATGAACTTCCTGCCTTTCACCCGCCCCGAGATCGATGAAGACACCGTGGCCGCCGTCGCTGCCGTGTTGCGTTCGGGCTGGCTCACCACCGGCCCCCAGTGCCGCGAGTTCGAGGCGGCGCTGTCGGCGCGTGTCGGCGGCCGGCCGGTGCGGGTGGTGAGTTCGGCCACCGCAGCGCTCGAGCTGGCGCTGCGGATCGCCGGCATCGGCCCGGGTGACGAGGTCATCACCACACCGCTGAGCTGGGTCGCCACCGCCAACGTCATCCTCACCGTCGGCGCGACGCCGGTGTTTGTCGACATCGACCGCGCTACGCGCAATCTTGACCTCGACTTGGTCGAGGCGGCGATTTCGTCGCGCACGCGAGCCATCCTCCCGGTCGACCTCGCCGGCTTGCCGGTCGACCGCGATCGCCTCTACGAAATCGCCCGCCGCCATGGCCTGCGAGTGATCGAAGACGCGGCGCAGTCTATCGGGGCGTCGTGGCGGGGACAGGAGATCGGCCGCGCGGGCGATCTGGTTTCGTTCAGTTTCCACCCCAACAAAAACATCACCAGCGGCGAAGGCGGTTGCCTGGTGATGAACGACGAGGCCGAGGCGCGCCTCTTCGAGAAGCTGCGCCTGCAAGGCGTGACCCGTCTGGCCGACGGCACCATGGACGTCGACGTCCTGGGCGGCAAGTCCAATCTGACCGACATCGCCGCCGCCATCGGCCTCGGGCAGCTGGCCCGGCTCGACGAGTTCACAGCCCGCCGGCGCGAGCTGGCGCGGCTGTATTTCAAGCACTTCGACCGCAGCCTGGGCTGCGAGCTGCCGCTCGAGGAGTTCGAGGCGGGCAACTGGCACATGTTCCAGCCTCTGCTGCCACTCGATTCGATGACGATGGGCCGCGCCGATTTCATCGCCGCGATGAAGGATGAAGGCATAGGCATAGGTGTGCACTACCCGGCGATGCACCTGTTCACCCTGTTCCGCACGCTGGGCTTCAGAGAAGGCCAGTTCCGGGTGGCCGAAGACGTCGGCCGCCGCACCGTGACCCTGCCGCTTTTTGCCGCGATGAGCGAGGCCGACGTGCTGCGGGTCTGCGAATCGATGAGCCGGGTCCTGCGCCCGGCGCTGAAATAGAACCATGTCCGAGAAACCCAGTCTTTCCGTCGTCATCCCGGTCTACAACGAGCAGGCCGTTCTGCTGGCTTTGTTCGGCCGCCTCTACCCCGCGCTCGACCGGCTCGGCGTGAGTTACGAAGTCATCTTCGTCAACGACGGCAGCCGCGACGGTTCGGCGGCCTTGCTCGCGAACCAGTTCCACGCGCGGCCCGACGTGACCCGGGTGATCCTGTTCAACGGCAATTTCGGCCAGCACCGCGCGATCCTCGCCGGTTTTGCCTACAGCCGCGGCGAACGGGTCGTGACGCTCGACGCCGACCTGCAGAACCCGCCCGAGGACATCCACCTCCTGCTCGAACAGATGGACGCCGGGCACGACTACGTCGGTTCGATCCGCCGCCAGCGCAAGGACAGCTTGTGGCGGCACGTCGCTTCGCGCGCCATGAACCGTCTGCGCGAAAAAATCACCCGCATCCAGATGACGGACCAGGGCTGCATGATGAGGGCCTACAGCCGCCGCATCATCGACACCATCAACCAGTGCAACGAGTTGCACACCTTCATTCCGGCGCTGGCCTACCAGTTCGCCCAGAAGCCGACCGAGGTGGTGGTCGGGCACGAAGAGCGTTTTGCGGGTGAATCGAAATATTCGGTCTACAGCCTGCTGCGGCTCAACTTCGACCTCGTCACCGCTTTTTCGCTGGTACCGCTGCAGCTTTTCTCGCTGTTCGGCATGGCGATTTCGCTCGCCTCCAGCCTGCTGGTGGTCTATCTGGGCGTGCGCCGCATCATCCTCGGGCCGGAAGAAGGGGGGCTGTTCACCCTGTTTGCGATCGCCTTCATGCTGATCGGCATCACCCTGTTTGGCATCGGCCTGCTCGGCGAATACATCGGCCGCATCTACCAGGAAGTGCGTGGCCGGCCGCGTTACCTGATCGACGCCGTGCTCGAACGCAAGGATTCCGATCAATGACTCGCGCCGTCGTTTTCGCCTACCACCAGGTCGGCGTGCGTTGCTTGAAGGTGCTGCTCGCGCGCGGCGTCGAGGTGGGACTGGTCGTCACCCACGAGGACAACCCGGCCGAAACCATCTGGTTCGACAGCGTCGCGGCCACTGCGCGAGAAGCCGGCCTGGCCGTGATCACCCCGGCCGACCCCAATACCGAGGAAGTTCTGGCCGCGGTGCGGGCGGCGCGACCGGACTTCCTTTTCAGCTTCTACTACCGCCACATGCTCAAGGCGCCGCTGCTTGCTGCCGCAGCGCGCGGCGCGTTCAACCTGCACGGCTCGCTCCTGCCCAAGTACCGCGGCCGGGTGCCGGTGAACTGGGCGATCATCCGCGGCGAAACCGAGACCGGCGCCAGCCTGCACGTAATGAACGTCAAGCCTGACAACGGCCCTGTCGTCGACCAGCTGGCCGTTCCCATCCTGCCCGACGACAACGCGCGCGAGGTCTTCGGTAAGGTCACGCTGGCCGCCGAGATCGTGTTGTGGCGCTCGCTTCCCGGCCTGATCGAAGGCACGGCCGTCTTGCACGAGCAAGACCTCTCTCAAGGCGCTTATTTCGGCGGCCGCAAGCCCGAAGACGGCCGCATCGATCCGCGTGCGAGCGCCAAGGCGATCCACGATTTCGTGCGGGCGCTTTCGCAGCCGTATCCCGGCGCTTTTGCCGACCTTGAATCGCACCGGCTCGTTGTCTGGCGCACGCAGCGGCTGGGAGCCGGGTCGGCAAGCGCCGCAGTGGCGCAGCTAAGGGTCGAGTCCGGGCAGTTGCTGATCACCGCCGCCGACGGCGGCCGGCTGTGCGTGCTCGAGGCCGAACTCGACGGCGACCGCTTCGATGCCGATCGTTTCACCACGCTTTTCGGCGACCGGGTCATCACCCTGGCCTGATCCCTCCTGTTTCCCGAATCGACAACCAGGCACTGCCATGAAGAAAATCCTGATCCTCGGCGTGAACGGCTTCATCGGCCATCACCTCAGCCAGCGCATTCTCGAGACCACCGACTGGGAGGTCTACGGCATGGACATGATGTCCGACCGTGTGGCCGAGTGGATGAAACACCCGCGCTTTCATTTCTTCGAAGGCGACATCACCATCAACACGCAGTGGATCGAGTACCACATCAAGAAGTGCGACATCGTGCTGCCGCTGGTGGCGATCGCCACGCCGGCCACTTACGTGCAGGCGCCGCTGCGGGTGTTCGAGCTCGACTTCGAAGCCAACCTGCCCATCGTCAAGAGCTGCGTCAAATACGGCAAGCGGGTGGTCTTCCCATCCACTTCCGAGGTCTACGGCAAGTGCGGCGACGAGGAGTTCGACCCCGAGAACTCGGACCTGGTCTACGGCCCGATCAACAAGCCGCGCTGGATCTACGCCTGTTCGAAGCAGCTGATGGACCGCGTGATTGCCGCCTACGGCCAGCAGGAGGGCCTCGACTACACGCTGTTCCGCCCGTTCAACTGGATCGGACCGGGCCTGGACAGCATCCATACGCCGAAGGAAGGTTCGAGCCGGGTCATCACCCAGTTCCTCGGCCACATCGTGCGCGGCGAACCGATCCAGCTGGTCGACGGCGGCGCTCAGCGCCGTGCCTTCACCTATGTGAGCGACGGCATCGGCGCGCTGATGAAGATCCTCGAAAACAAGGACGGCAAGGCGACGCGCCAGATCTACAACATCGGCAACCCCGGCAACGAATATTCGATCCGCGAGCTCGCCCACATGATGCTCGAGCTTGCCGCCACCTACCCCGAGTACCGCGACCATGCGGCCAAAGTCAAGATCCTCGAGACCAGCTCGGGTGAGTATTACGGCAAGGGCTACCAGGACGTGAACCGGCGCATGCCGAAGATCACCAACACCCAGGCCGATCTCGCCTGGGCGCCCAAGGTCGAGATGAGGGACGCCCTGCGCAGCATCTTCGACTTCTACCGCGACCAGGTGGCGGCTGCCCGCGATCTCGTCCAATAAACGTGGCCCAACTCGCCCTCAAGATCGACGTCGACACCTGGCGCGGCACCCGGGAAGGCGTGCCGCTCCTGGTCGAAGCACTGAAGCGCCACGGCGCGAACGCGACCTTCCTCTGGAGCCTGGGGCCTGACCATACCGGCCGCGCGATCCGCCGCGTATTCCGGCCGGGCTTTCTGTCCAAGGTCTCGCGAACCTCGGTGATCGAGCACTACGGCATCCGTACCTTGCTCTACGGCACCCTGCTGCCGGGGCCCGACATCGGCCGCCGCGAGGCGGCGCTGATGCGGCGTGTGCGCGACGCCGGCTTCGAGATGGGGATCCACACCTGGGACCACATCCGCTGGCAGGATTTCGTCGCCGGCCAGGACGCGGCCTGGACCCGGGCCGAGATGAAAAAGGCGGCCGACCGCTACGCCGAGGTCTTCGGCACGCCGGCGCGCACCCACGGCGCGGCGGGCTGGCAGATGAACGAGGCAGCTTACGCTTTCGAGGCCGAGCTCGGGCTCGATTACGCCTCGGACGGCCGCGGCTTCGGACCCTTCCAGCCGGTCGACGCGGCGGGGCGGGAGTTCGGGGTGCCGCAGTTGCCGACCACCCTGCCTACGCTCGACGAGCTGATCGGCCTCGACGGCTGGACGGCCGACAACGTGCACCAGCACCTGCTTGGCCTGACGGCGGAGGCGGGAACGAATCGCCATGTCTACACCTTGCACGCCGAACTCGAAGGCATGCGGCTGCTGCCGACTTTTGAACGGCTGCTCGCGGGTTGGTCGGATCAGGGTTACCGACTGGTGTCGTGCCGCGAGCTGTTCGATTCGCTTGATCGCGCAGCACTGCCGCGCCACCAGGTCCTGATGGGGGAGATCGCCGGGCGCAGCGGCCGGCTCGCCTTGCAGGGATCGCCCGTGGTCTGAGAGTGCGGAGGGCTGTGATAGATTCGTTCGAGGACCATTCCGCGGCGCTGCTGCACGACGTGTGCGCGCCGCCCCGAGCTCATGCCCCTTGTCGCGTGCTTGAGTCGGCGACCTCGAGCGGCTCTTCTCTGGCAGGCCCGGTCCGGACCGGGCGGCATCTTCCATGATCTTCAGGCGTTCGCTGGTTTCGGAACTGGCCAATTCCGCGGGCGGCGTATTCACCGTTCTGTTTTCCATCGTCTTGACGGTGGGGCTGGTTCGCATCCTGGGCCAGGCTGCCGGCGGCCAGATCGACAACTCGACCGTGTTCGAGGTGGTGGCCTATACCGCGCTCACCAACCTGCCGCCGCTCCTGGCGCTGTCGCTTTTCATCGCCGTGCTGACCACGCTGTCGCGCAGCTGGCTCGATTCCGAAATGGTGGTCTGGTTTTCCAGCGGCGGCCTGAGCCTGCTCGCCTGGATCCGGCCGGTGCTGCGTTTTGCGATCCCGATCGTGATCGTGATCGGCAGCTTGTCGCTGGTGGTTTCGCCCTGGGCGCGGGCCCAGGTCGAACTCAACAAGGAGCGCTTCGCCAAGCGCGACGACGTGAGCAAGGTCGCGCCGGGGCGTTTCATCGAGGGCGAAGGCGGCCAGCGCGTCTTTTTCGTCGAAGGCATCGACCAGACCGACAACCAGGTCAAGAACGTTTTCATCAGCCAGATTTCCAAGGGCGTGGAAAACGTGGTGGTGGCCGAACGTGGCGTGGTTGAAGTCAAGCCCAACGGCGACCGCTTCCTGGTTTTGCAGAACGGCCGCCGTTACGAAGGCGTGCCGGGGCAGCCCGAATACCGGGTGCTCGAGTTCGACAGCTACGGCGTGCGGCTCGACGTCAAGCCTGACGCTCCGCTCGAGGCGCGCCGCGCCAGCAGCCGGCCGCTGGCGCGGGTGGTGGGCGAATGGAACGACCTGCACAAGGGCGAACTGGCGTGGCGGCTGAGCTGGCCCCTGGCCGCGCTCAACCTGGCGCTGCTGGCGATCCCGCTGTCGTTTGCCAACCCGCGCGCGGGCCGCTCGCTCAACCTCGTGATCGCGGTCCTGATCTTCGTGCTCTACCTCAACGGCATCAGCGTCACCCAGTCCTGGATCCAGCAGGGGCGAGTCAGCTTCTGGGGCGGTTTGCTGGGCATACACGCGACGGTGTGGCTGGTGACCCTCGCCTTCTTCATCCGCCGGGTCTGGCTGCTGCGCTGGGTGCCGGCCTGGATGTTGCCGGGTCACTGGCGGGTCAAGGCCGAACGATGAAGCTGCTCACCCGTTACCTGACGAAGGAAGTGCTGGCGGCGACCGCCTTCGTGTTGTTCGCCCTGGTGGCGCTGTTCGCCTTTTTCGACCTGATCGGCCAGCTGGGCGAGGTGGGCAGCCGCTACAAGCTCTCGCACGCGGTGATGCTGACCGCGCTCACCCTGCCGGTGCGGGTGTACGAAGTGATGCCGATCGCGGCGCTGATCGGCGCGGTCTACACCTTGTCGCGGCTGGCGTCGAATTCCGAGTTCACCATCATGCGGGTCTCGGGCATGAGTGCGGCCATGCTGGCGCGTTCGCTCGGCGTGGCCGGGATGGTGCTGGTGGTGTCGACCTACCTGTTTGGCGAGTTCGTCGCGCCCCCGGCCGACCGCCTGGCGCAGCAGGTCAAGCTGGTGGCGACCCAGAGCGATTTCACGGCGCGCGGCTTCACTTCGGGCGTGTGGGTGCGCGACGTCGTGCGTGGCGCCGACGGCGAGCCGACCTCGCTGCGTTTCATCAACGTCGGCCGGGTCAAGCCCGGGGTCGAGGCGAGCCACTGGCGGGTGTTCGACTTCGATCGCCAGTACCGGCTGCGTTCGCTGCTGACCGCGGCTCACGGCGTTTACGTGCCCGACGAAGGCTGGAAGCTGTTCGACGTGGTCGAGACCTCGATCCCGGTGGTCGATCCGGCCTCCACCTCCACCACCAACGCCCGTACCGAGATCCGGCGCGCGCCTGAACTGATGTGGGGTTCGGGCCTGTCGCCCGAGATCTTCGGCGTGCTGATGGTCAAGCCCGAAAACATGGCGATCCAGGACCTCAACCGCTACGTCCGGCACCTGGAGGAGAACCGCCAGCAGACCGACCGTTACGAAATCGCGTTCTGGAGCAAGATCTTCTACCCGCTCGCGATCCTGGTGATGCTGGCGCTGGCGATGCCCTTCGCTTATCTCAACGTCCGCTCGGGCGGGGTGAGCATTCGTATCTTCGCCGGGGTGATGATAGGCATCGCTTTCTACGCGCTGAACAACCTCTTTTCCTACCTCGGCCTGCTCAACACCTGGTCGCCGCTCGTGGTGGCGGTCCTGCCGAGCGCCGTGATGCTGGCGATCGCGACGGCGGCGATGTGGTGGGTCGAGCGCCGCTGAGACAGCCGAGCGCGTGGCCTCGGCGCCGCCCCGTCCTCAGGCGCGGGGCTCGGTAAGCGCGAGCAGCGCGAACGAGGCCAGCCAATGGGTGCCGACGTAGTCGCCGCGGCTGGCGGCGGCCAGGGACTCGGCCAGATGCGATTCGACTGCGGTCGTGGCGAGCGCCGCGGCCGGGGCGTCGAGTTCCCCCGCGAGTTCGCGCCAGCACCAGGCGCGACACAGATTCACGCCGTGCAGGTGAACGATCTTGGGATCGCCGGGATCGGCCACGCGCACCGGGGTCAGCCAGGGCGCGGCAGTTTCGCCCGGGGCAAACGCTTCCCACCAGTCGCCGAACGAACACGAGTCGATCACTCGGCGCATCAGCACGGCTTCGACGAGGCCGGCGGCCAGGAAGTCGTCGCCGCCGGGCTCGTAGGCGGCGGGGTAGCTGCGGTCGCGCCCGAACCAGCGGTGGGCGCTGTGTTCGATCTGGCGCTGCAGCGCGAGGTGTTGCGTGGCCCGCGCCCAGTCGAGCGCGAGCAGCAGAGCGAAGGCGCTGTTGCCGTGGGTGCCGGCGCGCACCGGGAAATCGGCGCGCGGCAGGAAGTCGAGCCAGCGTTCGGCCACTAGCTGCGCCAGCGGCGCGAGCGCATCGCGCCACATTCCAGCCCGCGCTTCGGTGCGTGCGAGCGCGATCAGCTCGGCTTGCAGCTTCAGCAGCCAGCTCCAGCCGTAGGGGCGCTCGAACGAGGTCCGGCCGGGAGCGCTGAAATAGTCGATTTCGCCCGCCACGACCGCCGGGCTCAGGCGCGAATCGAAGTGGTCGTGCGTGGCCCGAGCCAGCGCGTGAGCCGGCGCCAGGCGCAGCAGCCGCACCAGGCTCCAGTGCATGTGGACGCACGAGTGCCA
>JAEZVV010000008.1 GCA_023443095.1 Pseudomonadota bacterium | reverse complement strand
GCGTATAGAGGTAGTCCGGGCCGGAATAGTCGAAGGTAGTGCGGGCGCGCCCGATCACCGACAGGTCGGGCGGCGTCTTGCCGAACCAGGCCTTGGCCTCGGCCGGGGTGATTGCGACCTTCATCGTGTCACCCACCTTCTGGTTGCCGAAGATCAGGTAGTCCTTGATCTCCTTGTCGGTGAGCCCGATCGCCGTCAGGCGGTTCCAGCGCATGAGATTCGCGCTGTGGCAGTTGAGGCAGTAGTTGACGAACAGGCGGGCGCCGCTTTGCAGCGAAGCCATGTCCCGGGAACGATCGGGCCAGCTGTCCATGGGGATGCCCGCGCCAACAGCCCAGGCCGATCCGGCCACCAGCAGCGACGCGGCCAAGGCCCCGACGATACGTGTTAACAGGTTCTTCATTGTTGTCGCTCTCGTTTCGCGGGTCCGGTCAGTGCGGCGCAAAGGTGATGCGTGCCGGCGGCGTTTTGAAGGTCCCCATCCGGCTCCACCAGGGCATCAGCGCGAAGAAGCCGAAATACACCAGCGTCAGGGCCTGGGCGATCAGGGTCAGGGTCGGCGCCGGCGGCTGGGTGCCGAGGTAGCCCAGCACCACCATCACCGCCGCGAAGACGTAGAGCAGCCAGCTGTGCCAGATCGGGCGGTAACGCATCGAGCGTACCGGCGACTGGTCGAGCCAGG
The DNA here is from genome assembly GCA_023443095.1 of Pseudomonadota bacterium. GTDB lineage: Bacteria > Pseudomonadota > Gammaproteobacteria > Burkholderiales > Burkholderiaceae_F > JAEZVV01. The sequence continues at coordinate 64,737 of JAEZVV010000008.1, read as the reverse complement.
GCAGGCCGAAGAAAATCACGACCGAAGCCCCCATCAGCACCACGCCCCAGAACTTCGGGTCGAGCGCGAGCGGGCCAACCATCAGCGGCAGCGCCAGCAGCAGGGCCACCACCACGCCGATCTTGGCCTGCCGGGCGCGCGCGGTGAAAAAGATCAGGCCGCCGAAAGCCACCAGGCCCAGCGCCAGCACCATCATGAAATCGGCGGTGGTGGCGCGCAGGATCGAATAGAAGGGGGTGAAGTACCACACCGGCGCAATGTGCGGCGGCGTCACCAGCGGGTCGGCCGGCTGGAAATTGGTCCACTCGAGGAAGTAGCCGCCCATCTCTGGCGCGAAGAACACGATGCCGAAGAACACGAGCAGGAACAGGCCAAGGCCGAACATGTCGTGCACCGTGTAATACGGGTGGAAGGGGATGCCGTCGACCGGCTTGCCGGTCTTGGGATCGAGCGTGTCCTTGATTTCGACGCCGTCGGGGTTGTTCGAGCCGACGTCGTGCAGCGCAAAGATGTGCGCCACCACCAGCGCCAGCAGCACCAGCGGGATCGCGATCACGTGGAAAGCGAAGAAGCGGTTGAGCGTGGCGTCGCCAACGACGTAGTCGCCGCGGATCATCACCGCCAGGTCCGGCCCCACCAGCGGCACCGCGCCAAAGAGGTTGACGATCACCTGCGCCCCCCAGTAGCTCATCTGGCCCCAGGGCAGCAGGTAGCCGAAGAAGGCCTCGCCCATCAGCAGCAGGAAAATCAGGCAGCCGAAGATCCAGACGATCTCGCGCGGTTTGCGGTAGCTGCCGTACATGAGCCCGCGGAACATGTGCAGGTAGACCACCACAAAGAACATCGAGGCGCCGGTGCTGTGCAGGTAACGGATGAACCAGCCGCCCGGCACGTCGCGCATGATGTATTCGACCGACGCGAAGGCGAGCGCGGCGTCGGGCTTGTAGTGCATCACCAGGAAGATGCCGGTGACGATCTGGATCACCAGCACCACCAGGGCCAGCGAGCCGAAGAAATACCAGGCGTTGAAGTTCTTGGGCGCGTAGTACTCGGACAGGTGGTCCTTGTAGGCCGACATCAGCGTCGGCATGCGCTGGTCCACCCAGCCGAGCAGGCCGGAGTATTCGCTCTTATGCAGTGCCATGACGAATCCTGGAAGGTGCGCGGGATCAGGCCTTGTCGTCGCCGATCGTGACGACGGTCTCGGACAGGTACTTGTAGGGCGGGATCGCGAGGTTGTCGGGCGCGGGTTTGTTCTTGAACACGCGACCGGCGAGGTCGAAGGTCGAGCCGTGGCAGGGGCAGACAAAACCTTCGTCACCCGCAAGCTGCGGGCTTTGACCTGCCTTGTACGGGCCGGTCGGCGAGCAGCCGAGGTGGGTGCAGATGCCAACGCACACCAGGTACTCCGGCTTGATCGAACGGAACTCGTTCTTCGCATACGCCGGCGTCGGGTAGGCGGTGCGGTCGGAATTGGGATCGACCACCGCGCCGTTGACCTTCTTGATCGACTCAAGCTGCTCGGCGGTGCGGCGCATCACCCACACCGGCAGGCCACGCCACTCGACCACCTTCATCTCGCCCGGAGCCAGCACGGAGAGGTCGAACTCGACCGGCGCGCCGGCCGCCTTGGCCCGCTCGGAGGGCGCGAACGACGACAGGAAAGGCGCCGCCACCGCGGCGACCCCCGCTCCGCCGACCACGGCGGCAGCGATCAGGGTATTTCGACGCTCGCGGTCGACGGGGACGGCATCCTGATTGACGCCGGCGCTCGCAGGCGCCTCGGGGCTGGCAGGGCTGGACATGTGATTCCCGGATCGAAAATGAAGATTGCTGCACCGCAGCGGCGCAATCGCTCCCGAGATTCTACGCGATCCACCGGAGAAACCCGGAATGAGACGGCGCGCCGCGACACTCGTCTACGTCGCTCGCGCCCCGGCCTGGCCGCCCTCCCCCTAAAATGCACGCCTTAACGATCGGAGGGTTTACATGAGCGTTCTCAAGGAATTCCGCGACTTCGCGATGCGGGGCAACGTGATCGACCTGGCGGTGGCCGTCATCGTCGGCGCTGCCTTCTCCAAAATCGTCGATTCGCTGGTCAAGGACCTGGTCAACCCCATCCTCGGCGCCATCATCGGCAAACCCGATTTCTCCAACCTTTTCTGGGTGATCAAGATGCCCGAGGTTTATGCGGGCCCGATGACTTACGAGGCCCTGACCAAGGCCGGCGCCACCGTCTTCGGTTACGGCGCCTTTCTGACCGCCGTCATCAACTTCGTCCTGCTCGCCTTCGTCATCTTCTGGATGGTCAAGCTCGTGAGCGGATTTAAGAGCAAGCTCGACGCCGCCGCACCGCCGCCCGCCACGCCCGAAGACGTGGTCCTGCTGCGCGAAATCCGCGACCTGATGCAGAAACAGGCCGGCAAGTAGCCGGCCGCCGGTTTCACACCGGGTTGTCGATTTCGACCGCCCGGTGTTCGAGCCCGTGCTCTCGCGCCAGCCAGTCGCCCAGGGCCAGCACCCCGTAACGCTCGGTGGCGTGATGCCCCGCCGCCAGGTAGGCCACGCCCGACTCGCGCGCCAGATGTACGGTCGGCTCGGAGATCTCGCCGCTGATGTAGAGATCGGCGCCGGCGGCGATCGCGGCTTCGAACATGCCTTGCGCGCCGCCGGTGCACCACGCCACCCGCTTTACCCGGCGCTGCGCCGGCCCGACCAGGGTCGGGCTGCGGCCCAGCGCGAGCGCGACCCGCTCGGCCAGCTCCAGCGCACTCAGTTCCCCGCCGCCCGCGATCGTGCCGACCCAGCCCAGATCCTGCTCGCCGAAACCGCCATCGCGCTCGAGACCGAGCCGCAGGCCCAGCTGGGCGTTGTTGCCCAACACCGGGTGAGCGTCAAGCGGCAGGTGGTAGGCGTAGAGGTTGATGTCGTGCGCCAGCAGGCGCGCCAGGCGCTGCTTGCGGGTGGCCACCACGCGCGGATCCTCGCCGCGCCAGAACCAGCCGTGATGCACCAAGATGGCGTCGGCGTCGAGTTCGATCGCACGCTCGATCAGGGCCAGGCTGGCGGTGACGCCGCTGACCACGCGCCGGATCTCTTCCCTCCCCTCGACCTGAAGACCATTCGGGCAGTAGTCGCGGAAGCGCCCGGGTTCGAGCAAGCCATCTAGAATCGTCGTCAGTTCACTTCTTTTCATCGCGAGTCCATGTTGCGCCGTCTGTGGCTGATTTTCGCTCAAGCGACCACGATCGGACTGGCCGTCCTGTTCGTCGTCGCCACCCTGCGCCCCGACTGGCTCGAGCGCAGTCCGCGCGTGGCCGCCCCGCCGCCGGCGATCAAGCTGGCGCCGGCAGCCCTGAACCTCGGCACTGGCGCCGAGCAGCCCGGCTCCTACGCGGCGGCAGTGCAGGCCGCCGCCCCCGCCGTGGTCAACGTCTACACCACCAAGGCGGTGCGGCGCGAAGCTCACCCCGATGACCCGCTGTTCCAGCGCTTCTTCGGCGACGCCCCGGGCGAACGTGCACTGAGTCTGGGTTCGGGCGTGATCGCCAGCAGCGACGGCTATGTGCTCACCAACAACCACGTGGTGCAGGCCGCCGACGAAATCTCGGTGGCCCTGCCCGACGGTCGCCGACTGGCCGCGCGCCTGGTCGGCGCCGACCCCGAGACCGACCTGGCCCTGTTGCGGATCGAGGCGCGCGATCTGCCGGCCGTGACTTTCGGCCGCTCGGAAGACCTCAAGGTCGGCGACGTGGTGCTCGCCATCGGCAACCCTTTCGACGTCGGCCAGACCGTGACCATGGGCATCGTGTCGGCGCTCGGCCGCAACAACCTCGGCATCAACCGCTACGAGGATTTCATCCAGACCGACGCGGCCATCAACCGCGGCAACTCGGGCGGCGCCCTGATCGACGCCCACGGCAATTTGGTCGGGATCAACTCGGCGATTTTTTCGCCCAACACCCGGGCCCCATCGTCGGTCGGCATCGGCTTTGCCATCCCGACCACGATCATCAACGAAGTGCTGCGCCAGCTTCTGGCCAAGGGCCGCGTCTCGCGCGGCTACTTCGGCATCGAGCCCGAAGACATCACCCCCGAGATCGCCGAGGCGCTCGGACTGGGCCGCACCAAGGGCGTGGTGGTACGCGGCGTGGCCCGCAGCGCGCCCGCGGGCCGCGCCGGGATGGAGCCGGGCGACATCCTGGTCGCCATCAACGGCGCCGCCGTCACCGACAGCACGGCAATGTTGACCCAGATCGCCGCCTTGGCGCCGGGCTCGACCGCTCAGGTCCAGGTGCTGCGGCGCGGACGCGGCGTCGACCTGGCCGTGGTCGTGGCCGAGCGGCCGGTGCCGCTGCCACGCCAATAAAACAAAGGCCGGCCGCAGAACCCTGCGCCGGCCTCGACCGCTGCCTTTCCAGCAATCCGGTCAGGTATCGCTGGTGGCGGCGTCGTCGGACTGCGGTTCGGCCTTGCGCCCGAACATCGCGACCAGAAAGATGCCGAGCTGGTACAGCACCACCAGCGGAATCGCGAGCAGGAGCTGCGAGAGCACGTCCGGCGGCGTGAAGATCGCCGCGATGATGAAGGCGCCGACGATCACGTAAGGGCGCGCCTGCTTGAGCTTCTGCAGGTCGGCTATGCCCATGCGGTTGAGCACCACCACCACGATCGGCACCTCGAAGGTCATGCCGAAGGCGAGGAACATGCTGATCACGAAGCCGAAGTAGGAATCGATGTCGGGCGCGAAGTTCACCGAATCCGGCGAGAAGCCGGCGATGAACTGGAACACCATGCGGAAGACGATGAAGTAGCAGTACGCCATCCCGACCACGAACATCACCACGCTCGAAACGATGATCGGGACCGCTAGCTTCTTTTCCGACTTGTAGAGGCCGGGGGCGATAAAGGCCCACAGCTGGTACAGGACGTAGGGAAGAGCGATCAGGAAGGCCACGAACATCGTGACCTTGAGCGGCACCATGAAGGGTGCGATCACGCCGGTCGCGAGCAGCTTGGCGCCGTGCGGCAAGGCAACCATCAGCGGCGCGGACATCGCGTCGAAGATCGTCTTCATGAACGGGCTGAGCGCAACGAAGACGACCAGGATCGCCACCGCCGCCCGCACGACGCGGGTGCGCAGCTCGACCAAATGGGAAATGAAGCTCTGTTCCGGCTCCGGCTGGGTGGACTCGTCGGCCATGGTATGAATCAGCGCCGGATGCGCGGACGGTTTATGCGCGCACGCGGCGCATATTTGTGGCGATTGCCGCTGGTGGCGGCATCAGGCATGGCGAGCTGACGCCGGATACGGGCGAGTTCCTCGGCCAGCTCGTCGACCGAAGGGCCGGCCTTGTAACGGCGGGCAAAGGTCTTGCGTTCCCAGCTCGAACCCGAGTCCCAGCCGTAATCGGTGGCGGGCGAGTTCAGGTCGGAACTGGGCAGCGCGGGCGGATCGGAGCTGACCGCGGCATTGAGTTCTGAGCCCGCCTGCTCGATGCTGGCCGCCGCCTGGTTCAGGTCCTTCTCGAGCGAACCCACGGTGCCGGAGACCTGCGACTCGACCGAAGCGGCCATGTTGCGGGCCTGCTCCTGCAAGCGCTTCAACTCGGAGAGTTCCATCTCGCGGTTGATGTCGGTCTTGACCTGGCTCACGTAGCGCTGGGCGCGACCGGCCCATTCGCCCGCCGTGCGGGCGACCTTGGGCAGCCGCTCAGGCCCCAGCACAACCAGGGCCACGGCGCCGATCAGCGCAAGTTCACCGAAACTGAGATCAAGCATGGGAGGAGGCGCGCCCGAGCCGCGACGCGGGCATCAAGCCACCACGCCGGCACGACCGCGACCAATCAGGAATTGGTCTTTTCCTTGGCCTGGACGTCGATCGTCTGGCCCGAGGCGACTTGCTTGGCGGGCTCGGCCGGCTTGCCGGCGTCAGCCGCCGGTTCGGTCGTGCCTTCCTTCATGCCTTCTTTGAAACCCTTGATCGCACCGCCCAGATCCTTGCCGACGTTCTTGAGCTTGCCGGTACCAAAGATCAGCACGATGACCACCAGAACGATGACCCAGTGCCAGATCGAAAACGAACCCATTTGAGACTCCTACAGACGTTTCCATGGTCGGGGACCGCCCAACACGTGGATGTGCAAGTGGTTCACCTCTTGTCCGCCATCGGGGCCGTTGTTGATCACGACGCGAAAGCCGTTGGTACAGCCTTGTTCCCGGGCGAGCTGCGGGGCGAGAACGAGCATTCTACCCAGAAGGGCCACATCAGCGGCATGCGTGGTGACGAGCGAGTCGGTGTGCCACTTGGGGATCATCAAGAAATGCACCGGCGCGGCCGGGTTGATGTCATGGAAAACCAGAACTTCATCGTCCTCGTAGACCTTGCGCGACGGTATTTCTCCCCGCGCGATGCGACAAAACAGGCAATCCGGGTCCGAGACCCGAGCGTTAATACTCATGCCAACTTCTCCCCTTCATCTCCTGGCTGCCGGCACTGGCAGCCCGACGGTCGTCGGTATCAATGGCCGCGCGCTTCGCGTTCGGCCGCCTTGCGCGCAGCCTTTTCCTCGAGCCCAGAGGTGCCGGCACGGCGGTCGAGCTCGGCCAGTACCTGTTCCGGCCGCAGCTGGTAGTGCGACAACATGACCATGCAATGGAACCAGAGGTCGGCGCATTCGGCGACGATGCGCTCGGGCGCCCCGTCCTTGGCCGCCATCACGGTTTCGGTGGCCTCTTCGCCGATCTTCTTGAGGATGCCGTCGGGCGCCTTGGAAAAAAGCCGCGCGACATACGAGAATTCCGGGTCGCCGCCGCGGCGCGAGTCGATCACGTCGGCCAGCCGGCTCAGGACGTTGTCGTTTTGTTCAGTCATCGGTAGATCAGTTCCGGGTCCTTGAGCACGGGGTCGCGGGCCAGCCATGACTCGCCCGCCAGCACTCGATAGAAACAGCTCGCGCGGCCGGTGTGACAGGCGATGCCGCCCGCCTGCTCGACCTGGTAGATGAGGGCATCGCCGTCGCAGTCGAGCTGGATCTCGCGCACGGCCTGGCGGTGGCCGGACTCTTCGCCCTTGCACCAGAGCTTGCCGCGCGAGCGCGAGTAATACACCGCAAAACCGCTGGCCGCGGTTTCGGCGATCGCCTCACGGTTGGCCCAGGCCAGCATCAGGACCCGGCCGTTCGCCGCGTCCTGCGCCACCACCGCGACCAGGCCGCGTTCGTCGAACTTCACCTCGTCGAGCCAGTTCATGTCAGTCGATCCGCATCGGAATGCCTTGCGCCGCCATGAAGCGCTTGGCCTCGCCAACGGTGTATTCGCCAAAATGGAAGATCGAGGCCGCCAGCACCGCATCGGCGCGACCGGTGGTGACGCCGTCGGCCAGGTGCTGGAGCGTGCCGACCCCGCCCGAAGCGATCACCGGAATGCTGACCGCATCCGACACCGCGCGCGTGAGCTCGAGGTCGAAACCGGCCTTGGTGCCGTCGCGGTCCATGCTGGTGAGCAGGATCTCGCCCGCACCCAGGCGTTCGATCTCGCGCGCCCATTCCACTGCATCCAGCCCGGTGGCGGTACGGCCGCCGTGGGTGAACACTTCCCAGCCCGGGGCGTCGCGCCGCTGGCGCGCGTCGACCGCAACCACGATGCACTGAGACCCGTAGAGCGCGGCCGACTCGCCGATCAGCGCCGGGTTGTTCACCCCCGCCGTGTTGATCGAGATCTTGTCCGCACCGGCGTTGAGCAGCCGCCGGATGTCGGCCACCTGGCGCACCCCGCCGCCGACGGTGAGCGGGATGAAGACCTGTTCGGCGACCGCTTCGATCACATGCAGGATGATGTCGCGCTGATCGGAACTGGCGGTGATGTCGAGGAAGGTGAGTTCGTCCGCCCCCTGCTCGTCGTAGCGGCGGGCGATCTCGACCGGGTCGCCGGCGTCGCGCAGCTCGACGAAGTTGACGCCCTTGACCACCCGGCCGGCGGTCACGTCGAGACAGGGAATGATGCGTTTGGCGAGCATCAGGCTTCTGCGCTCTGGACCAGGGCCTGCGCCGCCTTGAAGTCGAGCGTGCCTTCGTAGAGCGAACGGCCGAGGATGGCCGCGCCGATGCCTTCGCCTTCGACCGCGAGCAGGTTTTCGATGTCGCGGATGTCGGCAATGCCGCCGCTCGCGATCACCGGCGTCTTGACCGCCCGCGCCAACTCGACCGTGGCCTCGATGTTCACCCCGGTCAACATGCCGTCGCGGCCAATGTCGGTGTAGAGGATCGCTTCGACGCCGTAGCTCTCGAACTTCTGCGCCAGGTCGACCACGTCGTGCCCGGTGAGCTTGCTCCAGCCGTCGGTGGCGACCTTGCCGCCTTTGGCGTCGAGCGCCACGATCACGTGGCCGCCGAAAGCGCTGCAGGCGTCGTGCAGGAAGCCCGGGCTCTTGACTGCGGCCGTGCCGATCACCACATAGCGCACGCCGTCGTCGATGTAACGCTCGATCAGGTCGAGGTCGCGCATGCCGCCGCCCAGCTGGATCTCGATGTCGTCGCCGAGTTCGGTGACGATCTTGCGGATCACCGGTTCGTTGACCGGCTTGCCGGAGCGCGCACCGTTCAAGTCGACGATGTGCAGGCGGCTCGCGCCCAGTTCCACCCAATGGCGGGCCATCGCCACGGGGTCGTCGGAAAATACGGTGACGTTGTTGTCCATGTCACCTTGGCGCAGGCGCACGCAGCGCCCGTCCTTGATATCGATCGCCGGGATCAGCAGCATCGCGTCGAACCTGTTGTGTTGAGTCTTCGGGTTAATAAAAAGGGCAAGCGACCGTGGGAATCAGGGGTTCCAGCGAATGAAATTCTCGAAGAGGCGCAAGCCCGCGGCTGCGCTTTTCTCCGGGTGGAACTGGGTCGCGAAAATGTTGTTCATCGCCACTGCACAGGTAAAGGCTTGGCCGTAAAAACTTTCGCCGGCCACCAGTCGCGCATCGCTTGGTGCGACAAAGTAACTGTGCACGAAATAGAACCAGCTCTCGTCGGCGATTCCTTCCCACAATGGGTGAGACTGCCGTTGGCGGACCCGGTTCCAGCCCATGTGCGGAACCTTCAGGCGCGCACCGTCGGGCTGCAGCATCGCCGCGCTCGGGAAACGCACCACGGTCCCGCGGAACAGCCCCAACCCCTCGACTCCGCCTTCGTCGCTGCGGTCGAACAGCATCTGCTCGCCGATGCAGATCGCCAGCACCGGCTTGGTTGCCAGCGCCGTTCGCACCGCCGCCTCGAGCCCGCAGGCGCGCAGGTTGCGCATGCAGTCGGGCATCGCACCCTGGCCGGGGAAAACCACCCGGCTTGCGGCTTCGATCTCGCTCGGGTCGGAACTGACCTTGACGCTCACGCCCTTGGGCGCGACGTGCTGGATCGCCTTGGCCACCGATCTCAGGTTGCCGGAACCGTAGTCAACGACTGCGATGCTCATGCTGCCGCGCCGCTCAGAGCGAGCCCTTGGTTGATGGAATCGCACCCGCGGCGCGCGGATCGGCTTCGACCGCCATGCGCAGGGCGCGGCCAAAGGCCTTGAACACGGTTTCGGCCTGGTGGTGAGCGTTTTGCCCGCGCAGGTTGTCGACGTGCAAGCTGACCAGGGCGTGGTTGACGAAACCCTGGAAAAACTCGTGCGCGAGATCGACGTCGAACTCGCCGATCATGGCGCGGGTGAAAGGCACCTCCCACACCAGCCCCGGCCGGCCGGAAAGGTCGACCACGACGCGCGACAGCGCTTCGTCGAGCGGGACGTAGGCGTGGCCGTAGCGACGGATGCCGCGCTTGTCGGACAAGGCCTTGGCAAACGCCTGGCCGATCGTGATGCCGACGTCCTCGACCGTGTGGTGGCCGTCGATGTGCAGGTCGCCCCGGGCTTCGACCGTCAGGTCGATGCCGCCGTGACGGGCGATCTGGTCGAGCATGTGGTCGAAGAAGCCGATGCCGGTGGCCAGTTTGGCGACACCGGTGCCGTCAAGGTTGATTTCGACCCGGATCTGGGTCTCGGCGGTCTGGCGGGAAACTTCCGCGGTACGGGCGTTCATGGCGTCGTGGTCGCAAGGATGTCGGTCAGGGCAGCGAGGAAGGCCGCATTTTCGGGGGGCGTTCCCACCGTGGTCCGCAAGCAACCCGCCAGCAGCGGGTGCGCATGCGAAACATTCTTGATGAGGATAGCGCGCGCCTTGAGCTCGGCAAAAACGGCGTCGGCCTGAGGCACGCGAAACAGCAGGAAGTTGCCGGCCGACGGGAATACCGTCACGCCCGGCAAGGCGGCCAGCGCGCGCGCCAGGGGCTCGCGCTCGGCCCGGATGGTGGTCGCCTGGGCTTCGAGGACCTCGAGGTGGTCGAGCAGGAAATCGGCCGCGGCCAGCGTCAGCACATTCGTGTTGTAAGGCGGGCGCACCTTGTCGAACTCGGCGATCAGTTCCTGCGGTCCGCACAGGTAGCCCAGGCGCAGACCGGCCAGGCCCAGCTTGGAGAAGGTGCGCAGCACCAGCAGGCGCGGGTCGCTCCCCAGGCGCGGCAGCCAGGTGTCCTGCGCGAAAGGCAGGTAAGCCTCGTCGGCGATCACCAGGCCCGGCGCGGCAGCCAGCACGGCCTCGAAGTCGGCGCGGTCGAACAGATTGCCGGTCGGGTTGTTGGGCCAAGCCAGGAAAATCACCGCCGGCCGGTGCTCTTCCATGGCCGCCAGCATGGCGGCGCGGTCGAGCGAGAAATCCGGTTTCAAGGGCACGCCGACGAAGCGGCAGCCGTTGAAGCGCGAGCTCATCTCGTACATCACGAAGCTCGGCGACGGCGCCATCACTACCGCGCCCGGCTTGGCGCAAGCCTGGATCACGAGATGGATCAGCTCGTCCGAACCGTTGCCCAGCATCAGAGCCTGGCCGGCCGGCAGGCCGATCGACGCCGCCAGCCTGGCCTTGAACTCGACCGGGTTGGCGGACGGATAGCGGTTGATCGCGACCAGCGACAGATGGTTTCCCAGCGCCTGCGCCAGCGGCGCGGGCAAACGGTAGGGGTTCTCCATCGAATCGAGCTTGATCGACTGGTCCGTCGCTGACGGCGCAGGATAGGCCGAGATGGAACGCACCTCGTCGCGGATGACAGACAGCGGATTCACTTGAGCAAGGTCCAGGCTAGAAAAAACAGCAGTCCGCCCACCACGGCGCACACCGGCGCGAGCGGGCTGCGGTAGAAGGCAGGCATGCGCGACCATACCGCGCGGCGGCGCGGTTCCTGCGCCGCCTTGGTCTCGCGGGAAGAGCCCGGACTCATGTCCGCCCCATGCGGTAACGCGCGCTTTGCGCGTGCGCCGTCAGGTATTCGCCGGTGGCGAGTTCCGCCGCGATCGCACCCAGAGTCTGGGCACCCGCGGCCGATACCTGGATCAGGCTGGTGCGCTTCTGGAAGTCGTAGACCCCCAGCGGCGAGGAAAACCGCGCGGTACGCGAGGTCGGCAACACGTGGTTGGGACCGGCGCAATAGTCGCCCAGCGATTCGCTGGTGTAGCGGCCCAGGAAAATCGCGCCGGCGTGGCGGATCTTGTCGGCCCAGATTTCCGGCTCGTCGGTCGAGATCTCGAGGTGCTCGGGCGCGATCCGGTCAGCCACCGCGCAGGCCTCGTCGAGGTCGCGCGTGAGGATCAGCGCGCCGCGGTTGGCCAGACTCTTGGCGATGATTTCGCGCCGCGGCATGGTCGGCAGCAGCCGGGCGATCGAGGCCTGCACCCGGGCGATGAACTCGGCGTCGGGCGTGAGCAGGATCGCCTGCGCCAGTTCGTCGTGTTCGGCCTGCGAGAAAAGGTCCATCGCGATCCAGTCGGGATCGGTCTTGCCGTCGCAGATCACCAGGATCTCGCTCGGGCCGGCGATCATGTCGATGCCGACCGCGCCGAAGACATGGCGCTTGGCCGCCGCCACGTAGGCATTGCCGGGGCCGACGATCTTGTCGACCGCAGGTATCGTCTTGGTGCCGTAGGCGAGCGCCGCCACCGCCTGCGCGCCGCCCACCGCAAACGCGCGCGAGACGCCGGCCAGGCAGGCCGCCGCCAGCACCAGCGGGTTCTTCTCGCCATCGGGGGTGGGCACCACCATCACGATGTCCTTGACGCCGGCAACCTGGGCCGGCATCGCATTCATCAGCACCGACGAGGGATACGCCGCCTTGCCGCCCGGCACATAAAGACCGGCGGAATCGACCGGACTGACGCGCTGGCCGAGCCGGGTGCCGTCGTCTTCGGTCAGGGTCCAGCTGTGCGCGACCTGGCGCTCGTGAAAGACGCGGATGCGCTGCGCCGCAGCCTCGAGTGCGCTGCGCTGGGCCGCCGGCAGGCCATCAAGCGCGGCCTGCATTTCGGCCCGGGAGATTTCGAGCGAAGCGACCGAGGCCGCCGCCATGCGGTCGAAACGGTTGGTGTATTCAAGCACCGCAACATCGCCGCGCACGCGAACGTCCTCGACGATCGCCACGGCGCGGTCGGCGATGTCGCGATCGACGGCGGTGTCGACCGCAACCAGTTGCGCAAACTCGGCATCAAAGCCTGAGTCCAGGGTGGAGAGCTGCTTGATGTTCATACCGGGATTCTCACTTCACAACCGCGGCTTCGATTTTCTCGATCAGCGGCATCAATTCGATCCGCTTGAGCTTGAGCGCGGACTGGTTGACGATCAGCCGGGACGAGATCTGATCGATTTCTTCCACTTCGACAAGATTATTGGCGCGCAAGGTGCTGCCCGAGCTCACCAGGTCGACGATCGCATCGGCCAGACCGGCAAGCGGCGCCAGCTCCATCGAGCCGTAGAGCTTGATCAGATCGACGTGCACCCCTTTTTCGGCGAAGTGGTCGCGGGCGTATTTGAGGTACTTGGTCGCCACCCGCAGGCGCGCGCCGCGCCGCACGCTGTTGCCGTAATCGAAGCCGGCGGGCACGGCCACACACATGCGGCAGGCCGCGATCTTCAGGTCGACCGGCACGTAGAGCCCGTCGCCGCCGTGTTCGACCAGAACGTCCTTGCCGGCCACGCCCAGGTCGGCCGCGCCGTACTGAACATAGGTCGGCACGTCGGAGGCTCGCACCACGACGATACGCAGATCGGGCCGGTTGGTGGCGATGATCAGCTTGCGCGAGGTCTCGGGGTTCTCGAGCGGTTCGACCCCGGCTGCGGCCAGAAAGGGCAGCGTCTCCTCGAAGATGCGGCCCTTGGACAAGGCAAGTGTGATCACGCGACCCTCGTGATGTTGGCGCCGAGGGCGGCAAGCTTGGCTTCCATCTTTTCGTAGCCGCGGTCGAGGTGGTAGATGCGGTCGACCAGGCTCTCGCCTTCGGCCGCCAGGGCCGCGATCACGAGCGAGGCCGAGGCCCGCAGATCGGTCGCCATCACGGTCGCGCCCGACAGGTGCTGCACGCCGTGGACGATCGCGGTGTGGCCGTCGATGTCGATCTTCGCGCCCAGGCGCTGCAGCTCCGGCACGTGCATGTAGCGGTTCTCGAAGATGGTCTCGGTGATGCGGGCGGTGCCGTCGGCGATGCAGTTGAGCGCCATGAACTGCGCCTGCATGTCGGTCGGGAAGGCCGGGTAAGGCGCGGTGCGCAGGCTCACCGCCTGCGGCCGGCCGGCGCTGCGCACGCGGATCCAGTCAACCCCGGTCTCGACCGTGGCACCGGCTTCGCGCAACTTTTCCAGCACCGCGTCGAGGGTGCCAGGGGCCGCCCCGGTGACCTTGATGTCGCCGCCGGTGGCTACCGCCGCCACCAGGAAGCTGCCGGTTTCGATGCGGTCGGGCATCACGCTGTGGCTGGCGCCGTGCAGGCGCTCGACGCCTTCGATCACGATGCGGTCGCTGCCGGCACCGCTGATCCTGGCGCCCATCGCGTTGAGGCAGTTGGCGAGGTCGAGCACTTCGGGTTCGCGGGCCGCGTTGTCGATCACCGTTTCACCTTCGGCCAGCGCCGCGGCCATCATCAGGTTCTCGGTGCCGGTCACGGTCACCATGTCGGTGACGATGCGCGCGCCTTTCAGGCGTTTGGCCTTGGCCACCACGTAGCCGTGTTCGATCGCGATCTCGGCCCCCAGCGCGCGCAGGCCCTTGATGTGCTGGTCGACCGGCCGTGCGCCGATGGCGCAGCCGCCCGGCAAGGACACCCGGGCCTGGCCGAACCGCGCCACCAACGGCCCCAGCACCAGAATCGACGCGCGCATGGTCTTGACCAGTTCGTAGGGTGCTTCGGTCGAGACGATCTGGCTCGCGTTGAGCCGCACCGTGTCGCCATTGCGATCCCAGCTCACGCCCATGCCGCGCAAGAGCTTGGCCATGGTCGTGATGTCGGCGAGCTGCGGCACGTTAGCCAGCACCAGGTCCTCGTCGGCGAGCAGGGCGCTGGCGAGGATGGGCAGGGCAGCGTTTTTCGCGCCGGAGGCGCGGACTTCGCCAGCCAGACGGGTGCCGCCAACAATCTTCAGTTTTTCCATTCTTCTGAACCCAGTGAGTGGCGGCCGAGCCGCGCAGTATCAGGGTCGAACGGGCGCCGGGGCCCGACCGATGTCAAGCCCGCGCCAGTTCAGGCACGTGCCGCGTATTCCGCCGGCGTGAAGGTGCCGGTGAAGGACAAGGCATGGATCTCGTTGCTGTCGATGCGCGCCCGCAGCGGGTCGAGGATCAAACGCTGGCGGGCGAGCCGGTTCTTGCCTTCGAAGTCGGAGCTGACGATCAGCGCATAAAAATGGTGGCCGTCGCCCTTGACCTCGATTTTCTCGGCAGCCGGCAGGGCGGCGGCGATCCAGCCACGGATGTCTTCAGTGCTAGCGCTCATTCGGGTCCTCAGTGTTTGAGCTTGTAGCCGCGGGTGAGCATGACCAGCGCCACCGAGGTGGCCCCGGCGCAGCTCACGGCCACGACCCCAAGCGAGATCCACGGGTTCACGTCGGACTGGCCGAAGAAGCCGTAGCGGAAACCGTCGATCATGTAGAAGAAGGGGTTCGCGTGAGAGACCTGCTGCCAGAAGGGGGGCAGGCCGCGCACCGAATAAAACACGCCCGCCAGGAAGGTGGCCGGCATGATGATGAAGTTCTGGAAGGCGGCGAGCTGGTCGAACTTGTCCGCCCACATGCCGGCGATCAGGCCGAGCGAGCCCATCAAGGCGGCGCCCAGCAGGGCGAAGACGAGGATCCACAGCGGCGCTTCGAACGCCGGCACCGCCCACCACAGGGTGATCACGAACACCCCCAGGCCGACCACCAGACCGCGCACCACGGCCGCGCCGATATAGGCCGCGCCCAGCTGCCAGCGCGAAAACGGTGGCAACAGGACGAAGATCAGGCTGCCCATGATCTTCGACTGGATCAGCGACGAAGACGAGTTGGCAAAAGCGTTCTGCAGCACCGACATCATCACCAGCCCGGGAATCAGGAAGGCGGCGTAGCTGACGCCGGCAAAGACTTCGACGTGGGCCTCGAGCACCTGGCCGAACACCAGCAGGTACAAAACGGCGGTGAGCACCGGCGCCGCTATGGTCTGGAACGCCACCTTCCAGAAACGCAGCATCTCCTTGCGGAACAAGGTCAGGAAAGCCACTCGGCCGTCGTAGCGGGAATCTTGCAGCAGCATCACGCGGCCTTGTCCGAGGTCAGTTGCAGGAACACGTCTTCGAGATCGGCCGGACCGACTTCGACATCGTCGATCACTGCGCCGGCGCGACGGCAGGCAGCAAGCACTTCGGCGATATCGTCGGGCGAGGCCAGCCGCAAGGTATAGAGGTCGATCTCGCGCCCCATCAGCCGTGGCGCGAGTTCGGCCGGCAGTTCGGCGCCGATCACCCGCAGCCGCATCTGCAGCCCCGAAAAACGCTTGAGCAGGGCGCGAGTGTTTTCGAGCGCGATCACGCGGCCGGTCTTGAGCATCGCCAGCCGCGTGCACAAGGCCTGGGCTTCCTCGAGGTAATGCGTGGTGAGGACGATGGTGTGGCCCTCGGCGTTGAGGCGGCGGATGAAGTCCCACAGCGTGCGGCGCAGTTCGACGTCGACCCCGGCGGTCGGCTCGTCGAGGACGATCACCGGCGGCTTGTGCACCAGCGCCTGCGCCACCAGGACCCGCCGCTTCATCCCGCCCGACAGCGCCCGCATATTGGCGTCGGCTTTGGCCGTCAGACCGAGATTGGCGAGCACCTCGTCGATCCAGTCGTCGTTTCTTGCGATGCCGTAATAACCGCTCTGGAAGCGCAAGGTCTCGCGCACCGAGAAGAAGGGATCAAAAGCCAGTTCCTGCGGCACCACGCCGAGCGCCAGGCGGGCGGCGCGGAAGTCGCTCACGACGTCGTGCCCCATCACCTTCACCACCCCTTCGCTGGCTCGAGTCAGGCCGGCGATGATCGAGATCAGCGTGGTCTTGCCGGCGCCGTTGGGCCCCAGCAAGCCGAAGAACTCGCCCGGTTCGACGCGCAGGCTGACCTCGTCGAGCGCCTTGAGGGTGCCGTAGCGTTTGGATACTCGGGAGATCTCGATCGCGGGAATGGACATGGCTCTGACCGCAGCTGGGAGCGGCGGTCCCCGATTGTAAGGAAGAGCCCGCCGCCGCCGCTCAGGAGTGATGGTGATGGGGGGCGATGAGGTCGGCCAGACCGTAAAGAGCGGCCAGGTCGAGCAGGTTCCGCGGGAGATCCCGCAGAACCAGCGTGCGCTGGCCGGCCTGAGCCGCACGCAGCCAGTCGAGGATCAGCGCCAGCGCGGCCGAGTCGACCCGCTCGACCGCCGAAAAATCGAACTCGCCATCGCCCGCCTGCAGCTGCGCCAAGCCGGCGCGAGCGATCTCGGCAGCATTGGCAAACGTCAGCGAGGAGGCTTCGATCCGCATGGCTCAGCCCTTCTTGGCCGCCGCTTCGAGGGCGCGGTTGCGATCGGCGAGCTGCTTGATGAGGCCGTCGATGCCGCCGGCATTGATCGCCTGCGCGAACTGGGTGCGATAGTTCTCGACCAGCCACACGCCGGCGACGTTGACGTCGTAGATCTTCCAGCCGGCATCGGTCTTCATCAGGCGGTAGTCGAGCGGGATCGGCTCGCCGCGCGAAGCGACCAGGGCCGAGCGGACGATCACGTCGGTGTCCGAGGCCTGGGCGCGGAAGGGCTTTAACTCGACCTTGTGGTCGCGCACCTGCGACAAGGCCCCCGAATAAACCCGCATCAGCAGCGTGCGAAACTCAGCCGTCAGCTGCTGGCGCTGCTCGGGCGTGGCCTGGCGCCAGCCGCGGCCGGCCGCGAGCTGGGTCATGCGCGAGAAATCGGTATAAGGCAGGATTTTCTCGTCGACCAGTTTCTGCACTCGCGCCGGCTCGCCGGCGGCGAGCTGCTTGTCGGCGCGGATGGCGTCGAGCACCTGGTTCGAGATGTCGCGCACGAAGATGTCGGGGCTGGCCGCCATGTTCGCGGCCGCCGTCCCTTGCGCCGACGCGGCGAGCACGAAACTCGCGGCGACGAAGCCGAGCAGACGTTGAAGGAATCGGGTCATCGTGGATCTCAAAAAAAGAAGGGGCCGCAATCAATGCGGCTCGGCCGCAGGAGCCTGGGGCGCAGGCTCGGCGGGCGGATTAGGCGCCTCGTCGGGTTCGATCTCGAGCGGGGCGTAGCCGTCGTAGACCAGGCTACGGCGACGCTGGAAATACGCTTCGCGCACGGCCAGATAGGGGTCGAGCGCAGTGTCGAGCAGCTTGTCGGCCGGCAGCAGCTCCGCCCGCAGGTTGATCACCCGCGCAGTCGCAAGACCCCAGGCGGCGGCCGGCTCTTCCATATAAAAGTTGGGATCGAGGAAGGTCTCGACCCCCAGGCCGGTGGTGTCGCGCACGCTCGAGGGGCCGAACACCGGCAGCACCAGGTAGGCGCCGGTGCCGAAGCCCCACACCCCTAGGGTCTGGCCGAAATCTTCCGGGTGGCGCTCGATGCCCGACTGCCCCGCCACATCGAAGCAGCCGACCAGGCCGAAAGTGCTGTTGAGCAGCAGGCGAACGCCCGACCAGACTGCTGCCTCGGGCTTGCCCTGCAGCAGGTTGTTGACGGCGTTCGACGGTTCGCGCAGGTTCGAAAAAGCGTTGCCGAAACACTCGCGCACGCCGTCGGGCAAATAATCGGCGTAGGCCTTGGCCACCGGACGGATCGCGGCGCGATCGAGCGCGTCGTTGAAAGCAAAGGTCTGACGGTTGAGACTCTCGAGCGGATCGCGGCGATCCTGGCCGGCATTGGGTGGCACGCTGGCACAGGCGGCCAGCATCAGCGCCGATCCTGCCAGCGCCACCCGACCCAGCCTTTGCCACCATGAATAACTGAACATTCTGTGTTTCCTTACGAGGGCAAGTCTATTGCGCCAACTGACGCTCACTTGCCCGCAGCGGGCTGCTCCGGCTGTGATTCGGCCTTGCTGAAGAGAAACTGGCTGATCAGGTTCTCCAGCACCACGGCCGACTGGGTCACTCGGATCACGCCGCCGGCAGCCAGATTCTTGTCGTCGCCGCCGGCTTCCAGCCCCACGTATTGCTCGCCCAGCAGACCTGATGTGAGGATTTTGGCCGAGGTATCCAGAGGAAACTCGTAGCGGCGCTCAAGTTCCAGGGTAACTACCGCCTGGAAGCTCTGATTGTCGAAGCCGATCGCCGACACCCGCCCCACCACCACGCCGGCGCTTTTGACCGGCGCCCGCGGCTTCAAGCCGCCGATGTTGTCGAACTTCGCGCTGATCGTGTACGACGGCCCGCTCGAAAAGCTGCCGAGGTTGGCCGCTTGCAGTGCCAGAAACAGCAGCGCCACTCCGCCCGCCAACACGAACAAGCCCACCATCAGTTCAACGCCTTTGCGTCCCATGCCTCACCTCGACCGACCTATGGCGTCGAAAACATCAGCGCCGTCAGAATGAAATCCAGCCCCAGCACCGTGAGCGACGAAATCACCACGGTGCGGGTCGTTGCGTGCGCCACCCCTTCGGGCGTGGGCCGCGCTTCGTAACCTTGATAAAGCGAGATGGCGGTCACCGCAACGCCGAACACGGCGCTTTTGACCACCCCGTTGCCGACGTCGGCCCAGACCTCGACCCCCGACTGCATCTGCGACCAGAAGCTGCCGGCATCGATACCTATCATCGGCACCCCGACGATCCAGCCGCCGATGATGCCGACCGCGGAGAACATCGCCGCCAGCAGCGGCATCGCCACCACCCCGGCGACAAAACGCGGCGCCAGCACCCGGCTCACCGGGTCGACCCCCATCATCTCCATCGCCGCCAGTTGCTCGCCCGCCCGCATCAGCCCGATCTCGGCCGTCAACGAGGTTCCCGCGCGCCCGGCAAACAGCAGGGCCGTGACCACCGGCCCGAGCTCGCGCACCAGCGACAGCGCCACCAGCACGCCCAGCGCCTCCTCGGAGCCGTAGCGCGACAAGGTGTAATACCCCTGCAAGCCGAGCACGAAGCCGACGAAAAGGCCGGACACCACGATGATCACCAGCGAGAAATTGCCGATGAAGTGAATCTGCACCACCACCAGCCAGAAGCGTCGCAACGCGGCGGGCATGGCGCGCATCAGGCTCAGGAAAAACAGGCCGGCGTGGCCGAGCGAGACGACGAACTTCAAGCTCGCCGCCCCCAGCGCCTGGATCGATCCGGCCACCGTCATGGCGCCACCCCCAGGTCCTGCGCCAGCGGCAGCGCCGGGTAATGAAAAGCCACCGGGCCGTCCGGTGCGCCGTCGATGAACTGGCGCACGAAGGGGTCGGTCGAGTCGCGCAGCTGCGCCGGCGTGCCTTCGGCCGCCACCCGGCCCGAAGAGATCACATACACGTAGTCGGCGATCTGGAAGGTCTCGGTCACGTCGTGGGTGACGACGATCGAGGTGGCATGCAAGGCATCGTTGAGGCGCCGGATCAGGTTGGCGGTGACGCCGAGCGAGATCGGATCGAGACCGGCGAAAGGCTCGTCGTACATGATGAGTTCGGGGTCGAGCGCGATCGCCCGCGCCAGTGCCACGCGGCGCGCCATGCCGCCGGAAATTTCGGCCGGCTTCAACTGCGCGGCACCGCGCAGGCCGACGGCGTTGAGCTTCATCAGCACCAGGTCGCGAATCATCGATTCCGGCAGGCGGCTGTGTTCGCGCAGCGGAAAAGCGACGTTGTCGAACACCGACAGGTCGGTGAACAAGGCGCCGAACTGGAACAACATGCCAATGCGATGGCGCAGGGCGAAAAGCTTGTCCCGTTCGCGGGGCTCGACCTTTTCGCCACCGATGCGGATGCTGCCGGCGCGAGGCACCAGCAGGCCGCCGATCAGCTTGAGCAGCGTGGTCTTGCCCATGCCCGAGCCACCCATGATCGCGATCACCCGCCCGCGCGGAAAGCGCAGCGAGACATCGTTCAATATGGTGCGTCCGTCGTAACCAAAGCTCAGACGGTCGATTTCAACAAAAGCTTCGGAGGGCATTAAAAGAAGCGCCGATGAGGCGCGGACAGCGCCGTCGGCACCGTCGCTGGAAACCGGATGGAGGGCTGGATTGTCGCACAGCGGCCGCGGCCTCTGCCTTCAGCCGGACTGTTGTCTCCGTTCAATCCGGTTGACTGGAGCGGGCCGTCCGCCGCGGCGGACGCGCCAGTCCGCGCACCACCAGCTCCGGGTCGCTCGCGGGCACGAGTTCGAAGGCGGCGGCCACCGGTGGCGGAATCGGAATCGCCCGGCCGGCCGCAAGATTCACGAAGGTCCAGCTGGTTTCGCCGCGGGCGAGCAGCTTGCGCTCCCGCATCACCGCATAACGCCGGATCGAGCAGGCGCCCGCGAGCGACTCGACCCAGGTGTGCAGCACCAGCCGCTCGCCCGCAAAAGCCGGACGCAGGAACTCGATGAAGTGGCTGGCCGCCACCCAGGCGTGGCCGTCGGCCAGGTAGCGCTCGGTCGGCCAGCCCTGCAGCGCCGTGTGTTCGAGAGCGACCTCTTCCATCCAGCGCAGGTATTCGCGGTTGTTGACGTGGCCGAGCATGTCGATCGACTCGTGCCCGACCGTGATGGCTTTTTCGTGGATCCGTGGCATGGCCCGACTTTAACTTGCCGCCGGCAACGGACAAGCCCGTGCTTGGCGGGCTTGTCCGTTCATGGCAAGGCCGGCGAGAGGCTCAGCGAGGAAGCTCCGAGCTGCCCATCAGGAAGTCATCGACCGCGCGGGCGCATTGGCGACCCTCCCGAATCGCCCACACCACCAGGCTCTGGCCGCGCCGCATGTCGCCAGCGGCAAAAACCTTGGGCACGTTGGTGGCGTAGGGGCGCGGGCCGCTGGCCGACTCCTCGGTAGTGGCGCGAGCGTTGCCGCGGCCGTCCCTCTCGACGCCGAAAACTTCGAGCACCGAAGCCACCGGAGCGACGAACCCCATGGCGAGAAAGACCAGGTCGGCCGGAATTTCGAACTCGGAACCCTCGACCTCGACCATTTTCATCTGGCCGGTGAAGTCGTCCTTCTTCCATTCGACGCGGGCAGCGACGATCGCTTTGACATGGCCTTTGGCGTCACCCTTGAAACTCTTGGTCGTGACCGACCAGTCACGCTCGCAACCTTCCTCGTGGCTGCTCGAGGTGCGCAGCTTGATCGGCCAATACGGCCAGGTCAGCGCCTTGTTCTCCAGCACTGGCGGCTGCGGCATCAGTTCGAACTGGGTCACGCTCTTGGCGCCCTGGCGGTTGCTGGTGCCGACGCAGTCGCTGCCGGTGTCGCCGCCGCCGATCACAACCACGTGTTTGTCACGCGCGAGAATCTGGCCCTTCACCTTGTCGCCCGCCACGACCTTGTTCTGCTGCGGCAGGAACTCCATCGCAAAATGGATGCCCTTCAGCTCGCGCCCGGGCACCGGAAGATCGCGCGGCACTTCACTCCCGCCCGCCAGGACTACGGCATCGAACTCGGCCAGCAAGGCGTCGGCGGGAACGATTTCCTTGGCGCCATTGGTGATGCCGGCCTCCAGGCTCGCCGGCCCGACCAACACGCCGGTGCGGAAGACGACGCCTTCGGCCTTCATCTGATCGATGCGCAGGTCGATGTGCGACTTCTCCATCTTGAAGTCGGGAATGCCGTAACGCAGCAGGCCGCCGGCGCGGTCGTTTTTCTCGAACACCGTCACCTCGTGGCCGGCGCGCGCCAGCTGCTGCGCGGCGGCCAGCCCGGCCGGGCCGGCGCCGACCACGGCCACGGTCTTGCCGGTCTTGGCGAAAGCGGGCTGGGGCTGGACCCAGCCTTCGGCCCAGCCGCGGTCGATGATCGCGTGTTCGATCGACTTGATGCCTACCGGGGCGTTGTCGAGGTTCAGAGTGCAGGCCGCCTCGCACGGAGCGGGGCAGACCCGGCCGGTGAACTCGGGAAAGTTGTTGGTCGAATGCAGGACCTCGAGCGCGCGCTGCCAGTCGCCGCGGTAGACCAGGTCGTTGAAGTCGGGAACGACGTTGTTGACCGGGCAGCCGTTATTGCAGAACGGGATGCCGCAGTCCATGCAGCGCGCCGCCTGCACCGCCGCCTGCTCGGCGCTGAGGTGCGAGACGAACTCGCCCCAGTGCTGCTTGCGCGCCGCCGGCGCTTGCGCGGCTTCTTCCAGCCGCTGGTACTCCATGAATCCGGTGATCTTGCCCATGACTTTCCTTAAGCGGCCAGCTTCTCGACCGTGTTCTTGGCTTGCGCGAGCTGCTTCAACGCGCGTTTGTATTCGGCGGGGAAGACCTTGACGAAGCGGGCCCGCATCGCCGGCCAGTTGTCGAGGATCATTCTTGCCCTCAGGCTGCCGGTATAGCGGAAGTGTTTCTCGACCAGATCCCGCAGCAGCGCCTCGTCGGTCTCGCCCAGGTGCCAGAGGTCGGGGTCGAGCTTGTCCTGCTGCTCGCTTGCCGCCACCACCGGTTCGAGCGCGACCATCGCCGTGTTGCAGCGGCTGGCGAAGTCGCCCGCCTCGTCGAACACGTAGGCGATGCCGCCCGACATGCCGGCGGCAAAGTTGCGGCCGGTCGCCCCCAGCACCACCACCGTGCCCCCCGTCATGTATTCGCAGCCGTGGTCGCCCGTGCCTTCGACCACCGCGGTGGCGCCCGACAGGCGGACGGCGAAACGTTCGCCGGCAACGCCGTTGAAATACGCCTCGCCCGAGGTCGCTCCATACAGGGCGGTGTTGCCGACGATGATGTTTTCGACGCCGTTGCCGCGGAAATCGTTGGGGCAGCGCACGATGATGCGGCCGCCCGACAGCCCCTTGCCGCTGTAGTCGTTGGCGTCGCCCACCAGGTCGAGCGTGATGCCGCGCGACAGGAAGGCGCCGAAGCTCTGCCCCGCGGTGCCGTTCAACTGAATGTGGATGCTGTCGTCGGGCAGGCCGGCATGGCCGTAGCGGCGCGCCACCTCGGCCGAAAGCAGGGTGCCGACGGTGCGGTTGACGTTGCGGATCGGGGTGATGAAGCTGACCCGATCGCCGCGCTCAAGCGCAGGCCGGCTCTGTTCGATCAGCTTGTGGTCGAGCGCGCGCGACAAGCCGTGGTCCTGGGTGTCGACGTGACGGCGGGCGACGTCGGCCGGCATCTCGGGCTGGTAGAAGACGCGACTGAAATCGAGCCCCCTGGCCTTCCAGTGTTCGATGCCCTTCTTGGTGTCGAGCAGATCGACCCGGCCGACCAGTTCCTCGAAACGGCGCAGACCCAGGCTTGCCATCAACTCGCGCACCTCTTCGGCGACGAAGAAGAAATAGTTGACCACGTGTTCGGGCTGGCCCTTGAACTTGGCGCGCAGAGCGGGGTCCTGCGTGGCCACGCCGACGGGGCAGGTGTTGAGGTGGCACTTGCGCATCATGATGCAGCCCTCGACCACCAGCGGCGCGGTGGCAAAGCCCACCTCGTCGGCACCGAGCAAGGCACCGATCACGACGTCGCGGCCGGTCTTCATCTGGCCGTCGACCTGGACCGCGATGCGGCCGCGCAGCTGGTTGATCACGAGCGTCTGCTGGGTCTCGGCCAACCCCAGCTCCCAAGGCGTGCCGGCATGTTTGATCGACGACACCGGGCTTGCACCCGTGCCGCCGTCGTAGCCGCTGATGGTGACGTGGTCGGCCTTGGCCTTGGCCACGCCGGCAGCGATGGTGCCAACCCCCACTTCGCTCACCAGCTTGACGCTGATGCTGGCGCGGTCGTTGGCGTTCTTGAGATCGTGGATCAGCTGCGCCAGGTCTTCGATCGAGTAGATGTCGTGGCGCGGCGGCGGCGAGATCAGCCCCACCCCCGGCACCGAGTAGCGCAGCTTGGCGATGTATTCGCTCACCTTGTGGCCGGGCAGCTGACCGCCTTCGCCGGGCTTGGCACCCTGAGCCATCTTGATCTGGATCTGGTCGGCGCTTGCCAGGTATTCGGCGGTGACGCCGAAACGCCCCGAAGCCACCTGCTTAATGCGGCTGCGCAGTGAATCGCCTTCGGCGAGCGCGATGTCGGCGACCACCCGATCGGCCCCGATCACCGAAGCGAGCGTGGCGCCCGCCTTGATGCCGCTGGCACCGGTGCGCATTTCGGCCTCGTAGCGGCGCTCGTCTTCGCCGCCTTCGCCTGTATTGCTCTTGCCGCCGATGCGGTTCATCGCTACCGCGAGCGTCGCGTGCGCTTCGGTCGAGATCGAGCCGAGCGACATCGCACCAGTGGCAAAACGCTTGACGATCTCCTTGGCGGGCTCGACCTCCTCGAGCGGGATCGCGCGCTTGGGATCGATCCTGAACTCGAACAGCCCGCGCAGCGTCATGTGGCGCTTGCTCTGGTCGTTGATGATCTGCGCGTACTCCTTGTAGCTCTGATAGGAGTTGCTGCGGGTCGAATGCTGGAGCTTGGCGATCGCGTCGGGCGTCCACATGTGCTCCTCGCCGCGGGTGCGCCACTGGTATTCGCCGCCGGCGTCGAGCTGGGTCGCCAGCACCGGATCGACGCCGAAAGCAGCCTGGTGCAGGCGCACCGCCTCCTCCATCACCTCGAACAGGCCGATGCCGCCGACCTTGCTCGCGGTGCCACGGAAGTACTTGGCGACCAGGCCGTCGGCCAGACCGACCGCCTCGAAGATCTGCGCACCGCAGTAACTCATGTAGGTGCTGATGCCCATCTTCGACATGACCTTGTTGAGGCCCTTGCCGACCGCCTTGATGTAGTTCTTGATCGCGTGTTCGGGATCGAGCCCACCGGGCGCATCGCGGTAGAGCTCGCGCAAGGTTTCGAGCGCCAGGTAGGGGTGAACCGCCTCCGCGCCGTAGCCCGCGAGCAGGGCGAAGTGGTGGGTCTCGCGCGCGCTGCCGGTCTCGACGACCAGGCCGGTCGAGGTGCGCAGACCGGCGGCGATCAGGTGCTGGTGCAGGCTGCTGGTGGCGAGCAGGGCCGGAATCGCGACCCGGTCGGCGCCGATGTTGCGGTCGGTGACGATCAGGATGTTGTGGCCGGCGCGAACGGCGTCGACCGCCTGCGCACACAGCGAAGCCAGGCGCGCCTCGACGCCTTCCTTGCCCCAGGCGAGCGGGTAGGTGATGTCGAGTTCGAGCGAGCGGAACTTGCCCGAGGTGTAGTCGCCGATGGCGCGGATCTTGGCGATGTCCTTGCCGTCGAGCACCGGCTGCGCGACCTCGAGCCGGATCGGCGGGTTGATGTTGTTGATGTCGAGCAGGTTGGGCTTGGGGCCGATGAAACTGACCAGCGACATCACCATCTGCTCGCGGATCGGATCGATGGGCGGATTGGTGACCTGGGCGAAAAGCTGCTTGAAGTAGTTGTAGAGCGGCTTGTTCTTGGCCGAAAGCACGGGCAGTGCGCTGTCGTTGCCCATCGAACCGATCGCCTCTTCGCCGGTCTCGGCCATCGGCGCCATCAGAATCCTGAGGTCTTCCTGGGTGTAGCCGAAAGCCTGTTGGCGGTCGAGCAGGCTGGCGGCGGGCACGGTGACGGCGGCGGCGGGCTTTTCGCCCGGCAGGTCGTCGAGTTTGATGCGGATACGGCGGATCCACTCCTTGTAGGGCTTGGCCGCCGAGAGCTGGGTCTTCAACTCGGTATCGTCGATGATGCGGCCCTGTTCGGTGTCGATCAGGAACATCTTGCCCGGCTGCAGACGCCACTTCTTCTTGATCCGGCTCTCGGGGATGGGCAACACGCCGACTTCCGAGGCCATCACCACCATGTCGTCGTCGGTCAGCACGTAACGCGCCGGCCGCAGGCCGTTGCGGTCGAGGGTGGCGCCGATCCGAACGCCGTCGGTAAAGGCGATGGCGGCGGGGCCGTCCCACGGCTCCATCATCGCCGCGTGGTACTCGTAGAAGGCGCGGCGCGACTCGTCCATCAGCGTGTGTTGCTCCCAGGCTTCGGGAATCATCATCATCACGGCCTGGGCGAGCGGATAGCCGCTCATGATCAGCAGCTCGAGCGCGTTGTCGAAGCAAGCGGTGTCGGACTGGCCGTCGTAGATCAGCGGGAAGAGCTTGTCGAGGTCGGCGCCGAGCACGGGCGAAGCCATCACGCCTTCGCGCGCGCGCATCCAGTTGAAGTTGCCCTTGACCGTGTTGATCTCGCCGTTGTGCGCGACCAGGCGGTAGGGGTGAGCCAGCTCCCAGCTCGGGAAGGTGTTGGTCGAGAAGCGCTGGTGCACCAGGGCGATCGCGGTGACCACGCGCGGGTCGCGCAGGTCGGCGTAGTAACGGCCGACCTGGTCGGCGAGCAGCAGCCCCTTGTAGACCACGGTGCGGGTCGACATCGACGGCACGAAGTATTCCTTGCCGTGCTGAAGCTTGAGGTTCTGGATCTTGTGGCTGGCGGTCTTGCGGATGACGTAGAGCTTGCGTTCGAGCGCGTCGGGCACCATCACGTCGGCGCCGCGGCCGATGAAGATCTGGCGGATCACCGGTTCGCGCTCCTGCACCAGGGGCGACATCGGCATCGAGCGGTCGACCGGCACGTCGCGCCAGCCCAGCACGACCTGGCCTTCGGCGCGCACGGTGCGCTCGAGTTCCTGCTCGCAGGCCAGACGCGACGCGTTTTCGCGCGGCAGAAAAATCATGCCGACCCCGTATTCGCCGGGCGGCGGCAGGCTCACACCCTGATTCGCCATCTCCTCGCGGTAGAACTGGTCGGGCACTTGAACCAGGATGCCGGCGCCGTCGCCGCACAGAGGATCCGCACCCACCGCACCGCGGTGGTCGAGGTTCTGCAGGATCAGCAGCGCCTGCTGCACCAGCGCATGGCTGGCGCGGCCCTTGATGTTGGCAACGAAGCCGACGCCGCAGGCGTCGTGCTCGTTGGAGGGCGCGTAAAGACCGTGCGCAGCGGCGTGTTCGATAAAAGCGTGACGGCTGTCCATGGCGACTCCGGGAGTGCAGATCCCCGCGGCCACTCAAGGCCTTCGGGCTTGCCCCGACTCTACTGCGCCGCAACAGCCACTTCAATCAAAATTAAATGGGGTCAGACTCCATTTAATAAAAACAATCATTACTCGGATAAATAAATAGGGACATAGTTCAAGGGCTTGATATCAAAAGTTTTTTGGGGCGGCCTCGCGGCTTAGGGACGAGCGGACGCCCGGGAGCAACCCGCAGAGCCGCCAGAAAATTCTCGTCACCTAGAGCCCATCCTCGATTGGTTCCGTCACGCAGTCGACTCAAAAACCCCTCGTCCGTCGGTTCGTCGAAAATCGATCGGTATTGCGCCTGCCGGTCGAACGGCGTATTGCCCAAGCCCCAATACACCGCGTGATCGCTGACGATCGGGTCAACCCGGCGCCCGACATGATGGGCGTGGCTAGACCACGGAAAGGACGCGGGATCCGGCGCCAGCCCCGCTCGCACCGGGTTGAGTTCGATGTAACGCGAGCAGGCCAGCAGGTAGCGCTCGCCCTCGATCACCGCAGAGCGGAAACGCCCCTCCCACAAGGTTCCCGTACGGCCGTAGCGGTCGTTGAACCAGCGCACGTAGCGCCGGCCCAGCGACTGCATCACCCGCGCCAGCGAAGCATCGTCGGCCGGGGTGACCAGCAGGTGCACGTGGTTGGGCATTAATACGTACGCGTGGACGGCAAGCCCGTGTTCGGCTCCGGCTTCTCGCAGGCATTGGAGGTAGTGGATGTGATCCTCGGCGTCGAGGAAGATCGGTTGCCGGTTGTTCCCACGCTGGATGACGTGGTGCGGCAGGCCGGCGATAGCCAACCGGGGAAGGCGTGCCATGACAAACGCTCAGAAAATGGAGTCTGACCCCATTTTCCTTGATTTCGGCCCCGCTTGCGCCTCAGCCCTCGCCGATCGCAAACAGGCGGCGGTGTTCCTTGATCGCGTATCGGTCGGTCATGCCGGCGACGTAGTCGGCGATCGCGCGCGGGCGATCGTGCTCGGCGCGGGCCGAGTGGTCGGGCGGCAGCAGGCGGGGCTCGGCCATGAACGCCTCGAACAGTTCGACGATGACGCGGCGCGCTTTGCCGGTCATGCGCATGACCTGGTAATGGCGGTAGAGATGATCGAACAGGAAACGCTTGAGTTCGTCCGCCTCGCGCCGGAGCTCGGCCGAAAATGCCACCAGCGGCGGCGCGGCCCGCACATCGTCGACGCTAGCCGGCGCCGCGGTCGCAATCCGGCTCCGGGTCTCGTTCAATACGTCGACCACCAACGTGTTGATCATGCGGCGAATGGTCTCGTGGATCAGGCGGCGTTCGGGCAGGTCCGGCCACAGCTCGCGCACCCGTGCCACGTGACGGGCGAACAAGGGCACGGTCTCGATCTGATCGAGCGTGAGCAGGCCCGAACGCAGGCCGTCGTCGATGTCGTGATTGTTGTAGGCGATCTCGTCGGCCAGGTTGGCGATCTGCGCCTCGAGCGAGGGCTGGCGGCGCTCGAGAAAACGCAGCCCCAGCTCGCCCAACTGGCGGGCATTCTCCGCCGAGCAGTGCTTGAGTATGCCTTCGCGAGTCTCGTAGCAGAGGTTGAGCCCGTTGAAAGCGGCGTAACGCTCTTCCAGTTCGTCGACCACCCGCAGTGACTGCAGGTTGTGTTCGAAGCCGCCATGTTGGCGCATGCAGTCGTTCAGAGCGTCCTGACCGGCGTGGCCGAAAGGGGTGTGGCCAAGGTCGTGGGCGAGGGCGATCGCTTCGGCCAGATCTTCGTTGAGCTCGAGGTTGCTCGCGATCGCGCGCGCGATCTGCGCCACCTCGAGTGTATGCGTGAGCCGGGTACGGAACAGGTCGCCTTCGTGGTTGACGAAGACCTGGGTCTTGTATTCCAGCCGCCGAAACGCGGTGGAATGGACGATGCGGTCGCGGTCGCGCTGGAACTCGCTGCGGGTCGCCGCTAGAGGTTCGGCGTGGACCCGGCCGCGCGAGTGGCTCGCCGAGGCGGCATAAGGCGCGAGCCCGCCACGGCCCGAGCTCACTCGTAGCCTCCCGCGCTCAGGGTCTGGCGCAGCAGATCGTCAGGCGCGGTGCGCTGGATGGCACGGCCGAGCCGCTCGAGCAGCACAAAGCGGATCGCCCCGCCTTCGCTTTTTTTGTCGCCGCGCATGGCCTCGATCGCGGCCTCGAGCTGCAAACCTTCGATCCGCACCGGCAGGCCGGCGGCGGCAACGATGCGCTCGACCCTCTCCACCTCGGTGTCGGTCAAATAGCCCAGACGCCGCGACAGGTCGGCGGCCAGGCACAGGCCGCAGCCAACCGCCTCGCCGTGCAGCCAGGTGCCGTAACCCGCCAGCGCTTCGATCGCATGGCCGAAGGTATGGCCGAGGTTGAGCAGGGCGCGCTCGCCGGTTTCGTGTTCGTCGCGCGCCACCACGCCCGCCTTGATCTCGCAGGAACGGGCGATTGCACGCGTCAGAGCAGCGGTCTCGCACGCCCGCAGCGCCGACAGGTCGCGCTCGGTCTGGTCCAGATAGTCCGCGTCGACCAGCAGGCCGTGTTTGACGATCTCGGCCAGGCCCGCCGACAGTTCGCGCGGCGCCAGCGTGGTGAGCGTGTCGGTATCGGCCAGCACGGCCACCGGCTGATGGAAGGCCCCGACCAGGTTCTTGCCCGCCGGCCAGTTGATCCCGGTCTTGCCGCCGACCGAAGAATCGACTTGGGCCAGCAAGGTAGTGGGCACTTGCACAAAACGTATTCCGCGCATGTAGATCGCGGCCGCAAAACCGGCCATGTCGCCAACCACGCCGCCACCCAGGGCCACGACCAGGCTCTTGCGGTCGGCCCGCACCGCCACCAGCGCATCGAGAATCTGGGCGATGCCGTCCCAGCCTTTGTATTGCTCGCCATCGGGCAAGGCCACCAGATGGGTCGGCGCCACCCCGGCGCAGGCAGCCCGGACCCGTTCGCCATACAGCGGCGCGACCGTCGTATTGCTGACGATCAGGATCCGGGTCGGGCGCTGCGGCTCGACCACCGCGCCAAGTTGGTCCAGAAGCCGGGGCCCGATCAGGATCGGGTAGCTGCGCCCGCCAAGGGCAACGTCGATTTGTGTCATTGGTCTGGCTTCAAGCCCGCCGACGGCACCATGGCTGCCACCTCGGGCGTGGCCATGATGCGCTCGACCAGGCGCTTGGGGTTGGTGGCAACCGACTGGAAACTGATATGCGCGGTCGCCGCATAGAGCGGCCCGCGCAAGGCGAGCAGCTCTTCGATGCGCGCACGGGGGTCGGCCGTGCGCAGCAGCGGCCGGTGCAGGTCGCGTCGGGTGCGGCGATGGACTTCGTCGGCCGTGACGCGCAGGTGGATCACGAGCCCCCGGCTGCGCAGGCGTTCACGTGTGCTTTCCTGCAGCACGGCGCCGCCGCCGGTGGCGAGAACCACCCCGGGCAACTGGCTCAGTTCGTCGATCACGGCAGCCTCGCGGCGGCGAAACCCCTCCTCGCCCTCGAGTTCGAAGATGGTTGCCACCGGGACGCCGTTGCGCGCTTCGAGTTCGCGGTCGGCATCGAGGAAGCGCCAGCCCAGCGCCTGCGCCAGCAACCGGCCCACCGTGGTTTTGCCGGCACCCATCATGCCGACCAGGAAAATGGAGTGTCTGGTATCGCTCATCGGTGTCGAGCGTAATGCACCGGCACCAAAATCGAAAAAAGCCGCCTTACGGCGGCTTCTTTTCGGTCAAGGACAGCGCTCAGCGCAGCGCGGTGATCCGCTCCGACACCACGCGCGGGGTGATGAAGATCAGCAGTTCGCTGCGGTTGCGGACGGTCGAGTCGTTCTTGAACAGGTAGCCCAGCACCGGAATGTCGCCCAGCAGAGGAACCTGGGTCACGGTTTTCTGCTCGGTCTGTTCGTAGATGCCGCCGAGAGCCACCGTGCCGCCGTTTTCCACCAGAACTTGGGTCTGGACCGCCTTGGTGTTGATCGCCGGGCCGCTGAGGGTC
The DNA here is from genome assembly GCA_023443095.1 of Pseudomonadota bacterium. GTDB lineage: Bacteria > Pseudomonadota > Gammaproteobacteria > Burkholderiales > Burkholderiaceae_F > JAEZVV01. Next base: position 33,355 of record JAEZVV010000008.1, on the reverse strand, counting down.
TGCACCCCCGGGCTATCCTTGTTGACCTTGACGTCGAGGAAGATCGCGCCTTCGGGAGTGATCTGCGGCGTGACCTCGAGCTTGAGCACGGCCTTGCGGAAGGAGACCGAGGTCGCGCCCGACGAGGTGGCTTCCTGGTAAGGGATCTCGGTGCCCTGCTCGATGGTTGCCTTGACCTTGTCGGCCGTGACCACCCGCGGGCTCGAGACGATCTTGCCCTTGCCGTCGGCTTCCAGCGCCGACAGCTCGAGGTTGAGGATCGTGCCCAGGCTGGCCGAGAACAGCGTCAGGTTCATCGCCGCAGCATCGAAACCGTTGATCTTGGCCGCCGGCAGGTTGACGAAGTTCGGGTTGCTCGTGATCGACGGCTGTGCTCCGGCGCCCGGACCGAACTCCATACCATCGAGCTTGTTGCCGCCGCTCAGGATTCCGTCCTTGCCGGCCCGGGTCACGCCGAACTTCACCCCCAGGTTGCGGCTGAAGTCGTCGGTCGCCTCGACGATGCGCGCCTCGATCAGCACTTGCGGCACCGGCACGTCGATGCGGGCGATCAGACGCCGCACATCTTCCAGGCGGGCGGCGGTGTCCTTGACGAACATCTGGTTGGTGCGCACATCGACCGTCACCGACCCGCGCTTGCTGAGCATGCGCTGCTTGTCGTCGGCGAGCAGCTTGCGCACGTCGTCGGCCTTCTGGTAGTTGATCACGAAGGCTTCTGACACCACCGGCTCGAGGTCGGCGATCTGGTTGCGGCTTTCGAGGTCGAGCTTTTCCTTGGCCGCGATTTCGTCGCGCGGGGCCACCAGCATCACGTTGCCGTTCTTGCGCATGTCCAGGCCCTTGGCCTGCAGGATGATGTCGAGCGCCTGGTCCCACGGCACGTCTTTCAGACGCAGCGTGATGTTGCCGCCGACCGAGTCGCTGGTGATGATGTTGGTGTTGGTGAAGTCGCCGATCACCTGCAGCAGCGAGCGGACGTCGACGTTCTGGAAGTTGAGCGACAGGCGCTCGCCCTGGTAGCCCTGGCGCGTGCCCTGGAACAGCTTGGTCGGGTCTTCCTTGACCGGCTTCACGTCCAGAACGAACTTGTTGTCGGTCTGGTAGGCGTTGTATTCGAAGGGGCCGCGCGGCTGCACCAGCAGACGGGCATTTGCGCCCTGCTGGCTGGCGGCGATCTGCGCCACCGGAGTCGCGAAGTCGGAGACATCGAGCCGCTTCTTCAGGTTGGCCGGCAACTGGGTGCCGACGAAGTCGACGACGATGTCCCGGCCCTGCTGCTTGATGTCGACGTTGATGTTGGGGTCGCTCAAGTCGACCAGGACGCGGCCCTCGCCTTCCGCGCCGCGGCGGAAATCGAGCGCCTTGAGGGTGCGGCTGCCGCTCGCGGCCGCCACCGGAGCGGCCACGGCCGCCGCGGCCTTGGCCGGCTCGGCGCGGAAGCTGGTGGTTTCGCCCGCCCCGCCCAGAGCCACCAGCACGGTGTTGCCGTCGAGGCTGATGTTGTGGGTGGTCGGACGGCGCAGGTTCAGCACCACTCGCGAGCGCCCTTGCGCTTGCACCACGTTGACCGAACGCAGGTCGCCCTGGTTCATCTCGTAAAGGTTGCTGCCGCTGGCGTTGGCCGTGCCCGCTAGGTCGAGTGCGATACGCGCCGGATTGGCAATCGAAAACGACGGCGGCGTGCCTTTCAGCGGCGCCTTCAGGCGGATCTGCAGCACCACGCCGGTCGGGGTCTGGGTCGCGTCGACCCGTTCGATCTGGTTCTCGGCTTCGGCCGTTTGCGCGTAGACCGGAGCCATCGCGGCCAGCAGCGTGAAACCGGCGGCGCCTTGGGCAGCGATCAGGGCCGCGGTCATCAGGCTACGGAAAGACGTGTTCATCGCTTGCTCCCTTGGCCGCGCGCCGCGGCTTCCTGCAGTTCCAGCTTGGCGGGGCGCTCGACCCATTCGCCCGCGGCGTCCTGCACGATCTCGTTAAGACTGGTCTCGGTTTCGGTGATCTGCTTGATGCGGCCAAAGTTCTGACCGAGATAGTTCCCCATCCGCACCATGTAGGTCTGGCCGGCAGCGTCGATCAGTGCGACGTTGGCCCCGCCCTGACGCAACATGCCGACCATCTTCAACTGGTCGAGCGGGAAACTCTCAAGCGGCTCACGCCGGCGGTCGAGGTCCGGCCGCAGCGCACTGGCGCTGGCGCGGGCCTGCGCCTGGCGCGCAACGGCAACGATCATCTTCTGCGCGTCGAATGGATCGACCGCGGCCTTGCCCTCGTACTCCTGCGGTGCGAACTGCTTGGGCTCGGCCACCGGCTGGGTCGTGGGTTTCATGCCCGCCTTGGTCTCGTCCATCCACTTGCGGATTTCGGTTTCGTCGGACTGGGAACACGCCGTCAGAACGACGACGAACGGCAATGCGGCGAAGAATCTGGCGCGCGGCTTCATTTGCGGCCCTTGCCCTGCTGGGCCTTGCGCTGATCGGCGATCTCTTCAGGATCGAGATAGCGGAAGGTCTTGGCAGTCGCGTCCATGGTCAGCGCACCGCCCTTGCCCGGCTGGATGTTGAGGTTGTTGAGCGTCACGATCCGCGGCAGGTGCGCGATGTCGGACGCGAACGAACCAAGGTCGTGGTATTTGCCCGCCACCTTGATCGTGATCGGCAGTTCCGCGTAATGCTGCTTGATCGCGGTCTGACCCGGTCGGAAGAGCTCGAAATCGAGGCCGCGGCCAACGCCCGACTGGTTGATGTCGGACAGCAGGGCGTCCATCTCGGCCTTGGAGGGCAGCTGCTTTTCCAGCGTCAACACGTATTGGCTGACCTGTTCGCGCTGGCGCTTCAGCTCGTCGAGGTTGATCGCCTGCTGCTGTTTGTTGCGGTACTCCTCGCGCAACCGGCCTTCCTCGGCCGTGAGCTGGTCAATCCGCTCGACCTGCCCGCTCCACACCAGGAACCAGCCAGCCACCAGCGCCACCACGATCACGCCAACCCACACGCCGATCCGCGGCGCCAGCGGCCACGAACCGACCTGCTCAAGGTTCAGATTCTGAAACTGCGCGAGGATGTCGCGTACGTCCTTCTTCGCCATCGTTGCCTCGCTCAGTTCTTGGCCGCCGCCGGCGCGCGGCGGGGCGCCTGCCCTGCCTGCTGCTGCAGCTCGGCGCGCTCGGGCGTGGGCTTGAGCGTGAAGCTCAGGCTGAACTCGAACACCCGTCGGCTCAGGCCGGCAGGGCTCTGAGCCGCCACCTTGATTTCGATCAGCTCGGGCTTCTCGACATAAGTGCCCTGGGTCGACAGGTTGCGCAGGAACTCGGAGACCCGCTCGTTCGATGCGGCATATCCGGTCAGCGTGACCTTGCGATCTTCCTGCTTGACCGTGCGCAGGAACACGCCCTCGGGCGTCTGCTTGACCAGCTCGTCGAGCAGATAGACCTGCTGGTTGCGGTCCGCCTGCAGGTCTTCGACCGCTTTCTGACGCGAGCGCAGCGCTTCGATCTCCTGCTTGAGGTTGGCGATTTCCTTGATCTGGGCGTCGAGCTTGCGGTTCTCGGCAGCGATGAACTCGTTGCGCGCTTCCTGGCGCGAAATCTGCCCCTGGAGTATCGACCAGCCCAGGAAAACAGCGCCGGCGCCGGCGAGCAGCGACAGGAAGGTCAGACCGTAGAAGGTCTGCTTGGCGCGCTCGCGCCGCGCCTCTCGGTGCGGCAGGAGGTTAACGCGGATGCTCATGGCTCGAACCTCCGCATCGCCAGGCCGCAAGGAGCGAGCAGCGCCGGCGCGTCGATCCTCAGCTGCTTCTCACGCACATTGGCCGAGATCTCCATACCCTTGAAGGGCGAGACCACCGAGGTCGGCACCTGGGCACGCTCCATCAGCGCCTCGGGCAAGCCGGGCAGAACGGCCGAGCCGCCCGCCAGCATGATCTGGTCGACCCGGGTGTAGGGAGTGGACGTGAAGAAGAACTGCAGGGCGCGGGTCACTTCAATCACGGCCGTGTCGATGAAGGGTCTGAGCACGGTCGTCTCGAAATCGGCCGGCAGCTCGCCCGCACGTTTCTTGGCTTCGGCCTCTTCTGCCGGGATGCCGTAAGTGCGGGCGATGTCGTTGGTGAGCTGCTGTCCGCCAAAGGGCTGTTCGCGCTCGTAGATCGCCTCGCCGTCGTGCATGACGGTCACGCTGGTGGCGTTGGCGCCGATGTAGAACACCGCGATCACGAGGCCGTCGCCGCCGTTGGGCAACTGTTCGATCAGGCGTTCGATCGCCGCCCGCGACGCGTAGGACTCGACATCGACCACCACCGGCTTGAGGCCGGCAGCCTGGGCCACGGCCACGCGGTCCTCGACTTTTTCCTTGCGCGACGCCGCAATCAGCACCTCGACGTCGTCGGGCGAATTGGGAATCGTCCCCAGCACCTGGAAATCGAGGCTCACCTCGTCGAGGGCAAAGGGAATGTATTGGTTGGCCTCGCTCTCGACCTGCATTTCGAGTTCTTCTTCGCGCAGGCTGGCGGGCAGGGCGATGCGTTTGGTGATCACGGCCGAAGCCGGCAGCGCCATCGCCACGTTTTTGATCTTGGCGCCGGATTTGCGCCAGGCGCGGCGCACCGCTTCGGCCACCACATCGATTTTGTCGATATTGCCGTCGACCACCGCCCCCCGGGGCAGGGGTTCGATCGCGTAGCGTTCGAGGCGAAGTATCCCTTTGCCGGCATCGACCAGTTCGACCAGCTTGACGCTGGACGATCCGATATCAAGGCCGATCATCGGCGGCGTCTTGGCTGAAAATGGCAGTTCAAATGCCAAGGTTGCACTCCTTGTCTCGCACGGCCGGCAAAACCCGATGGCAGCCGTGTGCGACAACGTTCATTGGGAAAAAAGGAGGCCTGGCCATTGCCAGAACCAGCGTCCGATCCATTTTCCCTTTTTATTTCGAGCGTTTACCGCGCTTTTATTGGATGCTACTTGAGATGCTAGCAATATCCCGAAAGCGCCTTCAAGCCCAATACGCGTCAAAGCACTGACTCTTTTGCGGTATGTGAACACACCCTCGATCAGACCGGGTCGACACTTCGGCGTCCGAGCCGCGGCGCACCCGAGGCCGCCCGGCTGGGCAAACCTATAATCCCGCCTGCGTGGTGGCCGGCTTGCAGTCCCATCCGGCCGCCGTCCCGATTTTTCGCCTTTCGTTGTTTTCGCGTGACAGCTTCCAAATCCTCCGCCGCCCCTGATTCCGCGCCCGGCCCGCGCGCCAACCGCCATCCGGCGCTGCGCGTACTCGGCAACCTCGCCTTGATCGCGGCGGGGGGCGCCGTCGCCGGCGTGCTGATGGTGGTGTTCGTATTCGCCATCGTCTACGCGCAGTTGCCGCCGATCGACGCCATCACCGACTACCGCCCCAAGATTCCGCTGCGGGTGTGGACCGCCGACGGCGCCTTGATCGGCGAGTTCGGCGAAGAGCGGCGCGATTTCGTGCCGATCTCGGAGATTCCCGACACGGTGAAGAAGGCCATCCTCGCGGCCGAGGACGACAGCTTCTACCAGCACCACGGGGTCGATTACGCGGGGATCGCGCGCGCCGCGGTCGCCAACCTCGTGACCGGAAAACGCGGCCAGGGCGGCAGCACGATCACGATGCAGGTGGCCCGCAACTTCTTCCTCAGTTCCGAGCGCAGCTACATCCGCAAGATCTACGAGATTGCGATGGCCTACAAGATCGAGTCCACGCTGTCGAAGGACCGGATCTTCGAGATCTACGCCAACCAGATCTTTCTCGGCAGCCGTGCTTACGGCTTTTCCAGCGCGGCCCAGGTCTACTTTGGCAAGAAGCTCAAGGACGTGACGGTGGCCGAAGCCGCCGTGCTCGCCGGCCTGCCGGTCGCGCCCAGCGCCTACAACCCCTTCGTCAATCCGCGCCGCGCCAAGATGCGCCAGAACTATGTGCTCGCGCGTATGCATGCGCTCGGCTACATCGACCAGGCCACGCTCGACGCCGCCACCGCCCAGCCGCTGAAACCCCGCAACGGTCCGCTCGCCGACCCCAGCTTCAAGGGCCGGCTGCACGCCGAGTTCGCCGCCGAACTGGCGCGGGTCCTGGTCTTCGACGTGTTCCGCGAGGAAACCTATACCCGCGGCCTGAACATCTACACCACCCTGCTCAAGGCCGACCAGGAAGCCGCCTACAACGCAGTCCGTTCGCAGATCCTCGCCTACGACCGCAAATACGGCTACCGCGGCCCCGAGGCGTTTGTCGACATCGCCGACGCGGCTTCGCGCGACCAGCGCATCGAAGACGCCCTGGTCGAAGCGATCGACAGCCCCAACCTGATTCCCGGCGTCGTGCTCGAAGTCAACGCGGGCGCGGTCAAGGTGGCGCTGGGGGGCGGCGAACAGGTCGAACTCAAGGGCGAAGCGATCAAGTTCGCCGCGTCCTCGCTCAGCCCCAAAGCCCAGCCCACCAAACGCATCGTTCCGGGCGCGGTGATCCGCGTCTCGCGCAACGACAAGGGCGCGTGGGAGATCGGCCAGATCCCGCAAGTCGAGTCCGCCTTCGTTGCCGCCGACTACACCACCGGCGCGATCCGCGCCATGGTCGGCGGCTTCGATTTCAACCTCAACAAGTTCAACCACGTGACCCAGGCCTGGCGGCAGCCGGGCTCGAGCTTCAAGCCCTTCATCTATTCCGCTGCACTCGACAAGGGTTTTTCGCCCGCCACCATCATCAACGACGCCCCGATTTCGATCGACCCGCGCCTCACCGGCGGCCAGGTCTGGGAGCCCAAGAACTACGACGGCAAGTTCGAAGGCCCGATGCGCCTGCGCCAGGCACTCGCCAAGTCGAAGAACCTGGTGTCGATCCGGATCCTGCAGGCGATCGGCGCCCGCTACGGCCAGGAGTACATCACCCGCTTCGGTTTCGACGCCGACAAACACCCGCCCTTCCTCACCACCGCGCTGGGCGCCGGTTCGGTCACGCCCTGGCAGATGCTGGGCGGCTACGCCGTGCTCGCCAACGGCGGCTACCGGGTCAATCCTTACCTGATCGGCAAAGTCACCGACAACAACGGCAAGGTGCTGATGGAAGCCCAGCCGGTGCTCGCCGGCGACGAATCGATCCGTGCGCTCGACCCGCGCAACGCCTACATGATGCACAGCCTGCTCAACGAGGTGATGCGCACCGGCACCGGCGCCCGCGCCGGGGCGGCGCTCAAGCGCAGCGACCTGGGCGGCAAGACCGGCACCACCAACGACGCCTACGACGCCTGGTTCGCCGGTTACGGCGGCAAGGTGGTGGCGGTCGGCTGGATGGGCTACGACCAGCCGCGCGCTCTCGGCGCGCGGGAAACCGGCGGCGGCCTGGTGCTGCCGATCTGGGTCGACTACATGGGCAAGGCGCTCGCCAACGCTCCCACGGTGGAACGCCCGATGCCCGAGGGCATCGTCCAGGTCGGCGACGAAATCTATTACGCCGACCAGCAGCCCGGCCACGGCGTGGCCAGCGTCGGCATGGAGGAGTCGCTGGCGCCCGAAGAAAAGAAGAAACGCGACGTGGTGCGCGACCAGATCTTCTGAGCGTCGCCGCTGCGGGCCGTCGCCCGCGACAACAAGGGGCGCCCGCGGGCGCCCCTTGTCATTGGGACCGTGCCGCCGCTCAGCGAGGCCGCAGGATCACCGCCTCGCCGCCCTGCGCCGAGATGATCCGCGACAGCGCCGCATACAGCTCGCCCCCCTCGCGCGTATCAATCCAGCGCCCTTCGCGCGGTGCGTAATGGAAGCCGCCGCTTTTGGCGGCCACCCAGATCTGCTGCATCGGCGTCTGGCTGTTGACCACCACCTTGGAGCCGTCGGCCATCTCGAAAGTCAGCACATTGCCGCTGCGTTCGATTTCGATGTCGGCCCCGGTGGCCTCGACGGCCGCTTCGATGGCGTCAAGCGTGGCTTCGGCCAGCTCAAGGAACTCGGTTTCGGTCATGCTAGATTTGTCCGCATGTTGCGTTTAATGATGGCGATTCTAGCGTTGGCGTTTTCCCTTTCCGGCTGCGGCCAGAAGGGACCTCTCTTCCTGCCACCGCCCCCGCCGGCGGGCATGACGCCCGCTCCCGCCGCAACACCCGCTCCCGCCCCGGCTTCGCCGGCGTCCGAGCCCGCCCCCGCCGAGAAAAAATGACTCCCGAACTTCCGACTCGCACCGGTTTCGACTGGCGCGACGGCGCGCTTTGCTGCGAGCAGGTGGCGCTGACCGAGCTGGCCGCCCGCTTTGGCACGCCGACCTATGTTTATTCGCGCGCTGCGATCGAAACCGCTTTCCGCGGCTACACCGACGCTCTCGCCGGCCGCAGCTCACTCGTCTGTTACGCGATGAAGGCCAACTCCAACCTCGCCGTGCTCGACCTGCTGGCGCGGCTAGGGGCGGGCTTTGACATCGTGTCGGGCGGCGAACTGGCGCGCGTGATCGCCGCTGGCGGCGATCCGGCCAAGGTGGTCTTCTCGGGCGTGGGCAAGAGTGAACGCGAAATCGAACAGGCCCTTGCCGCCGGCATCCTGTGTTTCAACATCGAGTCGGTGCCCGAGCTCGACCGCATCGCCGGCGTGGCAGCGCGGCTCGGCACCCGCGCCCGGATCTCGGTGCGAGTCAATCCTGACGTCGACGCCAAGACCCACCCCTACATCTCGACCGGCTTGCGCGACAACAAGTTCGGCGTCGCCTACGGCGACACCCTGGCGCTCTACCGCACCGCTCACGCGATGCCGGCGATCGAGGTGGTCGGCATCGATTGCCACATCGGCTCGCAGATCACCGAAGTCCAGCCTTACGTCGATGCCGCCGACAAGATCCTCGACCTGGTCGAGCAGCTCGCCCGTGAGGGCATCGCCCTCCACCACGTCGATTTCGGCGGCGGGCTGGGCATCCGCTACCGCGACGAGGAACCGCCCGCCACCGGCGAACTGGTGCGCGCCCTGCTGGCGCGGCTCGACGCGCGCGGGCTCGGCCACCTGAACGTGATGTTCGAACCGGGCCGCTCCATCGTCGGCAACGCCGGCGTCCTGCTGACCCGGGTCGAATACCTCAAGTTCGGCGAAACCAAGAACTTCGCCATTGTCGACGCCGCCATGAACGACCTGGCCCGACCCGCGATGTACGAGGCCTGGATGGGGGTGGTGCCGGTCGAGCCGAGTAAGACGGAGACCCGGCTCTACGACGTGGTCGGCCCGGTCTGCGAGTCGGGTGACTGGCTCGCACGCGAGCGCGAACTGGCGCTTCAAGCCGGCGACCTGCTCGCCGTGATGAGCGCGGGCGCCTACGGCATGAGCATGGCGTCGAACTACAACAGCCGCGGCCGCGCAGCCGAGGTCCTGGTCGACGGCGACACCGCGTACGGGGTGCGCGAGCGCGAGTCGCCTGCGCAGCTCTTTGCCGGCGAGTCGCGCCTGCCCTAGCGCGCCGATTTCCCCGCAGAAAAAAGGCCGGGAACTTCCCGGCCTTTTTCGTCAGCGCCGCCGCGAGTTGCGCCAGTGCACCAGCCGTGCCCCCAGCAGCAGACCGAGCACCACGGCGTAGATCGCCGGGTCCTCGATGTTGTTCTTGGCGAGCTTGTGATACCAGTAGTGCAGGATCGCCAAAACCGCGATCAGGTAGACCAGGCGGTGCAGGCGCTGCCAGTTGCGCCCGCCGAGCCGCTTCACCCAGGCGTTGGTCGAGGTCAGCGCGAGCGGAATCAACAGCACGAAGGCGGCCGCGCCGAACGTCAGATAAGGCCGCTTGACGATGTCGAGCCAGACGGCCGCCCAGTCGAACCAGTGGTCGAGCCAGACATAGGTGGCGACGTGCAGGGTCGCGTAGAAAAACGTAAAGAGACCGAGCATGCGGCGCAGCCGCAGCAGCCACGCCCAACCCGTAAGCCAGCGCAGGGGCGAAACCGACAACGTGAGCAGCAGCAGCACCAGCGTTGCCGTGCCCAGGCCGCGCTCGATGAACTCGACCGGGTTGGCGCCCAGGCCGTTGGTGGCGGCCAGCCAGGCCAGCCGGACCAGCTCGTAGAGCGCACCGACAAAAACCGCGCGCTTGATCCAGTTCATAGCCCGTGCCGGCAGCGCCACCGGCACGAAAGAAAACACCCGCATCAAACCTTGTTGTCCGGCCACTGAGCTCTCAATAAAAGCGGTTGAGGTCGATGCCGGCGTAGAGCTTGGCGACCTGGTCGGCGTAGCCGTTGAAAGGCAGAGTGGCTTGGCGACGCGAGAACAGGCCCTCGCCCAGACGGCGCTCGCTTGCCTGCGACCAGCGCGGATGGTCCTTGGTCGGGTTCACGTTCGAATAGAAGCCGTATTCGCGAGGATTGGACTGCTCCCACGAGCCCAGCGGCTGCTTCTCGAGGAAGCGGATCTTGACTATCGACTTCGGCCCCTTGAATCCGTATTTCCAGGGCACCACGATCCGCAGCGGTGCGCCGTTCTGGTTGGGCAGGACCTCGCCGTACATGCCGAAGGTAAGCAGCGTCAGATCGTGCGCCGCCTCGTCGATACGCAGGCCATCGCGGTAAGGCCAGTCGAGGATGGGCGAACGCAGGCCCGGCATCTGTTTGGGGTCGTCAAGGGTGACGAACTCGACGAACTTGGCATTGCCTGTAGGTTCGACCGCCTTCATCAGCTCGACCAAGGGGTAGCCGATCCACGGCACTACCGCCGACCAGGCCTCGACGCAGCGGAAGCGGTAGACCCGCTCCTGCATCGGAGCGAGCTTGAGCAGATCGTCGATGCCGAAGCTGCGCGGCTTTTTCACCGCCCCTTCGACGGTCACCGTCCATGGCCGGGTCTTGAGCCGGGTCGGCGCGTAGCGGGGCGGATCCTCCTTGTCGCTACCAAACTCGTAGAAATTGCAGTATTCGGTGACGAACTTGGCCGGCGTGGGCTTTTCCATGCTTGAAAATGGGCCGGGTGTCGCCGCCAGCTTCACGCCGGTCAGCTGCGCCTGGGCCGGCCAGGCCGACAACAAGGCCGCCCCGCCAGCGGCGGCGATCAGTTCGCGCCGCCGCAGGAACACCTCCCGGGGCGTGATTTCCGAGGCGGCCGGCGGGCCGCCGAAACTCGAGCGTCGCAGCAACATCTTTCGACTCCGAAAACAGCGGGCTACATGATGCCCCAAGGGATAGCCTCAGTACGCGCGGCAGACCGGCCGTTGGCGGGGTAGAATCTTTCAACGCCGGGCTCCCTGTGGGAGTTCCGGCGTTTTTTGCGCCCGTCACTTATTGCCCGAACGTCGGGCCGGAGGCCCTCGATGCATATCGAACACGAGCTCAAGCTCGACTTCAAGGACGTCTTGATCCGCCCCAAGCGCTCCACCCTCACTTCGCGCTCGGACGTGGACATCTCGCGCGAGTTCGTTTTCCGCCACGCTCCCGTGCCCTACTCCGGCATCCCGATCGTGGCCGCCAACATGGATTCAACCGGCACCTTCGAGATGGCGCGCGCGCTCGAGAAGGCCGGCCTCTCGACCGCCCTGCACAAGCACTATTCGGTCGAGGAATACGTCGCCTTCTTCCGTTCGCTGGAGCGCAAGTCGGCCGCGTTTTATTCGATGGGCATCAGCAAGAGCGACGAAGCCAAGTTCACCCAGGTGATGGAACAGGCCGGCGACGCCATCCAGTATGTCTGCATCGACGTCGCCAACGGTTACCACGAGGCTTTCGCCCAGTTTGTCCAGCGCGTGCGGGCGAACCACCCGCAGCTCGTGATCATGGCCGGCAACGTAGTGACAGGTGAGATGACCGAGGAGCTGATCCTCTCCGGCGCCGACATCGTCAAGGTCGGCATCGGCCCGGGCTCGGTCTGCACCACGCGCAAGATGACCGGGGTCGGCTACCCGCAGCTCTCAGCCGTGATCGAATGCGCCGATGCCGCCCACGGCCTGGGCGGCCTGATCTGCGCCGACGGCGGCTGCACCACCGCGGGCGACATTGCCAAGGCCTTCGGCGGCGGCTCGGACTTCGTGATGCTGGGCGGCATGCTCGCCGGCCACGACGAAAGCGGAGGCGAGCTGGTCGAGAAGGACGGCCAGACCTTCCGCCGCTTCTACGGCATGAGCTCGAAGGCCGCGATGGACAAATATGCGGGCGGCGTCGCCGAATACCGCGCCGCCGAAGGCAAGGAAGTGCTGCTGCCCTACCGCGGCGAAGTTGCCGGCACGGTGCAGGAAATCCTGGGCGGGGTCCGCTCGGCCTGCACCTACGTCGGCGCGCGCCGGCTGAAGGAGCTCTCCAAGCGCACCACCTTCGATCGCGTCACCCAGCAGCTGAACGAGGTGTTCGGCAAGTCCTGAGCATAAAAAAAGGGCGCCGCCGGCGCCCTTTTTTGAGTGCTCCCCTGCTTATTTGCGCAGGCCCTGCATGTAGTTGACCACCGCCTTCATCTCGGCTTCGCTCATCTTGGCGGCGATCTGCTGCATCGGCGGGCTGTTGCGGCGGGTGCCGTCACGGAAGGCGCGCAGCTGCGCCAGCGTGTATTCGGCGTATTGGCCGCCCAGGCGCGGGTACTGGCTGGGGATGCCGGCGCCGTCCGGGCTGTGGCAGCCGGCGCAGGCAGGCAGCTGCTTCTCCGGAACGCCGGCGCGCCAGATGCGCTGGCCGGCTTCCAGGCTGTCCTTGTCGGAGGCGAAACCCGGCTGCTGGGTCTGGCTCGCGAAGTAGTAGGCCAGGTTGATCCGGTCGGCGGCCGAGAGCTGGCCGGCGAAACCCGCCATCACGGCGTTTTCGCGGCTAGGAACCTTCTGGCCCGGCTGGACGACGAAGCTTTCGAGCTGCTTGATCAGATAGACCGGGTGTTGCTGGGCAAGCTTGGGATTGGCCGGGATGGCCGAATTGCCGTCGGCACCGTGGCAGGCGGCGCAGACCTGGCTGGCAAGCTGCTGACCGCGGGCCAGGTCGATCACGGGATTCTTCGGTGCCTCTTGGGCGCCGGCGGCAGTGCCCAGGGTGGCCAGCACGGCCAAAGTCAGGAGTCGCTGCCAGCTCTTGCGGATCATCGCTTGCCCTTAAGTGAACAATTGGCGCGGCCAGAACGCCGCAAACTTCGGTATTTTACCTAATTCGACCACCCTAACCGCTGCGCTCAAACCGCGGCCGGCCGCCGTGAGCCTCTTCGACTCTGCCCGCTTCACCATGTCCGTTGCCGACCTCTCTGGGCTACCGCCCGAGACTCTGCCGGAAATCGCCTTCGCCGGACGCTCCAACTCCGGCAAGTCGACCACCATCAACGTGCTCACGCGCCAGACGAGACTTGCGTTTTCGTCGAAGACGCCGGGCCGCACCCAGCTGCTCAATTTCTTCGAGCTCAGCAAGAAGAACGACGAGGGCGTACGCGTCCCGGTCGGCACCCTGGTCGACCTGCCGGGTTACGGTTTTGCCCGCGCCGCACCGGACGCCCGCGCCACCTGGGACGCCCTGGTCGGCGGTTACGTGGCGAGCCGCAGCGCGCTCGAGGGCATCGTGATCGTGATGGACGCGCGCCGCCCCTTCATGCCGGGCGACGAGGGGCTGATCGAGTTCCTGTCGCACCGCGAGGTCAAGCTGCACTTCCTGCTCAACAAGTCCGACCAGCTGAAGACGATGGAAAAACGCGCCGCGCTCAAGCTCGCGCAGACGCGAGCGGCGGCGATCGGGCCGCAGGTCAGCGCCCAGCTGTTTTCGGGGCTGAAGCGGGACGGGGTCGACGAACTGCGTGCGGTGTTGCTGGCCTGGCTCAAGATCGAAGAAACGGCGCCGCCCGTATCATCCAAAAAATAAGCCCCGGAACTGGATAGCCCGGGGCCAAAGCCTTGGAAAAGGCTCCCGCTCAGGGAGGTGAAGCGGGAGACGACGAATCGTCTGCTGCTAGGACCTCCCACCCTTGCCAAAAGTTGCGACCCGTTTCACTAGGAGTTTCCCTTAATGCAAACCCTGGGCCAGTTTCCTGCCGCTCGCATGCGGCGCATGCGGCGCGATGATTTCTCCCGCCGCCTGATGCGCGAGCATCGCCTCTCGGTCGACGACCTGATCTACCCCGTTTTCCTGCTCGAAGGCAGCGGTCGCCGCGAAGCCGTAGCCTCGATGCCTGGCGTCGAACGCCTCTCGCTCGACCTGCTGTTCGGCGTCGCCGAGCAATGCGTTCAGCTTGGAGTGCCGGTGCTGGCGCTGTTCCCGGTGGTCGGGCAGGACAAGAAGAGCGAAGACGGCCGTGAAGCCTTCAACCCCGCCGGCCTGGTGCCGCACGCGGTGCGTGAGCTTAAAAAACGCTTTCCGACGCTCGGCATCATGACCGACGTCGCGCTTGACCCCTACACCACCCACGGCCAGGACGGCCTGATCGACGCCACCGGCTACGTGCTCAACGAGGAAACCGTGGCCGTGCTGCGCCAGCAGGCGCTGTGCCACGCCCAGGCCGGCGCCGACATCGTCGCTCCGAGCGACATGATGGACGGCCGCATCGGCGCGATCCGCAGCACGCTCGAGGACGCGGGCCAGATCTACACCCGCATCATGGCCTACTCGGCCAAATATGCGAGTGCCTTCTACGGCCCCTTCCGCGACGCGGTGGGTTCGTCGGGCAACCTCGGCAAGAGCAACAAGTCGGTCTACCAGATGGACCCGGGCAACTCGGACGAGGCCTTGTGGGAAGTCGGTCTCGACCTCGCCGAAGGCGCCGACATGGTGATGGTCAAGCCCGGCATGCCCTACCTCGACATCGTCCGCCGCGTGAAAGACGAGTTCAAGGCGCCGACTTTCGTCTACCAGGTGAGCGGCGAATACGCGATGCTCAAGGCCGCCTGCCTCAACGGCTGGCTCGACGAACAGAAGGTGGTGATGGAATCGCTGCTCGCCTTCAAGCGCGCCGGGGCCGACGGCGTGCTCACCTACTACGCGCTCGACGCCGCGCGCTGGCTGAAGGACGCCGCTTAAGGCCCGATGCGCTGGATCACACTCAGCCCCGCCGGAGTCAGCCAGGCCGACACGGCCCTTGCCGTGCCCGACGAGGGTTGGGTGTGGCTTGATGCCTTGCACGAAGAGGTGGCGGCCGACCGCGTCGCTTTTGCCGATGCGGTCGAGCAGCTGACCGGGCGGCGGCTGTTCGAGCTGCATATCTCCGACGCGGTCAACCTCCAGCACCCCTCGTATTTCGATTCGACCGAGCATTACGACATGCTCGTGTTCCGCAAGCTCGCCACGGCCGAAAAAGCGCCGCTGTCCGAACAGGACGACCTCGATTCGGCTCGCGCCTTGCACGAGATCGAAACCCGGCCGATCACGTTCTTCGTGTTCGACCGGGTCCTGGTCACGGTGCGCAACCGCGCCAGCAAGACGATCGAGCTGGCGCAAAGCCGGCTGCTCGAAGCCCGCGCCCGTACCAGCGAGGAGCGCATCCGCCAGCCCAGCCAGCCGCTCGAGTTCATGCTGCGGCTCTTGAACGGCATGGTCGACCGCTACCTCGAGCTGCGCCAGCCGCTGACGGAAAAACTCGACCGCTGGCAACGCGCCCTGCTCGACCCACGGCGCTCGTTTGCCGACTGGTCGGCGCTGCTCGAGGCGCGGATCGAGATCCGCAAGCTCGAGAACCTGTCCGAAGGCCAATACGACGCGCTGCAGGAGATGCGCGACGAGTACCTGCAGTCGACTCCCGAAAGCCGCCAGAGCGACGCCTTCCTGGTGCGGCTCAACGACGTGATGGAGCACGTCCAGCGCGTCCTGTCGCATGCGCGGCGGCTCGAGGTCTCGGCCGAGTCCGCGGTGCAGCTGCATTTCTCGGCCACCGCACACCGCACCAACCAGGTGATCCGCACCCTGACCGTAATCACCGCGATCTTCGCGCCCCTCACACTGATCACCGGCATCTTCGGCATGAACTTCCAGTACATGCCATTCGTGGAGAAACACGACGGCATCTACTACGTGCTAGGCGGAATGCTCGCGCTGTCGGTGCTTCTGCTGGGATTTTTCTGGACTCGGCGGGTGATTAGCGACCGCCCTGCGCGTTTGCGCCTGCGCCTGCTGCGCTGGTTGCGGCGGCGCCCGCGAGCGCCGTCTTAGGCTTCGCGCAGGCGGCGCAGGTGGCGGCCTTCGCGTTTAGTGGGCCGCCCCTTGATCTCCGCCGCCGGTTCGCCAGCCAGCCGGCGCTGCTCGGCGCGCGCCAGCCGTGCCAGGCGACTGGTTTCGGTCTCAGCGTACAAGGCCTGCGCCACGGGCGCCGGGCCGCGCTGGCCCGACAGACCGAGCACCACCACCTCGAAGCGCTCTTCGCCGCGGCTGATGTCGAGCTGATCGCCCACGCGAGCTTCACGCGAGGCTTTGATTCGCTCCCCATCCGCGCGCACGCGCCCGAGTTCGATCGCCTCTTGCGCCAGAGCGCGGGTCTTGAAAAATCGGGCCGCCCACAGCCACTTGTCGATGCGTAACGCGTCCATGGGTCCAATGATAGGCGTGCGACCTCGTCCGGCCGTCCTTCAGGCCACCAGGCGCGGCGAACACTCGGCCGCCACCCAGCGCAGGTAGGGCCCGTAACCGTTGGCGAGCGGCCAGGCGACGATCTCCGGCAGGTCGTAGGGATGCAGCTGGCGGATCGCCGCCTCCAGTTCGGGGTAGCGCTCGCGGGTGGTCTTGATCAGCAGCGGCACTTCGGTCGCGGTTTCGACCGCGCCCCGCCAGCGGTAGCAGGAGCTCACCGGCGCCAACTGGTTGACGCAGGCGGCCAGGCCCTGCTCGACCAGGTGGCGACCGATCCGCTCCGCGGTGCCGGCATCGGGGCAGTTGCTCAGGACGATCAGGACTTCGCTCATGACGGCCTCACTTCAGAAGGCGGCGACGCACCAGCATCACCGCCAGGTAGTAGCTGCCCAAGCCGTAGGCCGCGAGCAGCAGACTTTGGCGCACGACGCTGTCGGGCCAGTGGCCGAGCGCGAGCGGCCGCATCACGTCGACGGCTGCGGTCAGGGGCAGCCATTGGGCGATCTCACGCAGCCACGACGGCACCTGCGACAGCGGGAAAAAGACGCCCGACAGGAAGACCATCGGCGTGACCACCACGACGAAGTAGTTCGACAGCGTTTCGTAGCCGCGCGCCAGGGCGGTGATGATCATCGCCATCGCCGCGAAACACAGCGCCGCCAGGAAGGCGGCCGGGAGCACCAGCAGCGAACTCGGTGCGCGGGTGATGCCCAGCCCCCAGATCACGAGCAGGATCGCCGCGCCGGTGATGGTGGCCTTGGTCGCCGACCACAGCAGCTCGCCGAGCAGGATGTCGTCGATCGAGGTCGGCGTGTTGAGGATTCCGGCCCAGGTCTTCTGCACTTCCATCCGGCTGTAGGCCCCCCACAGCGACTCGAACTTGGCCGTATACATGACCGAAGACACGATCGAGCCGCTGGCGAGGAACTGCAAATAGCTCACGCCGTCGATCTGGGGCAGCAGGCTGCCGAGGCCGTAACCGAAAGCCACCAGGGTGATCAGCGGCTCGACGATGTTCGAGAGCACCCTCTCGGTCATGTATTTGCGCCACACCAGGAAGTTGCGGCGCCACACCGGCAGAAATCGCAGCGACAGCCGCGGCAGGGCGCGGTGGCGGTCGCTCGCCGACAGCGATGGCGTGTTCATGCTTCGTCGCGCATCTCGCGCCCGGTGAGCTTGAGGAACAGATCCTCGAGGTTGGCCGGCCGGTGCAGGTAACGCAGACTGGCGCGGCCTTCGAGCTGGCGCAGCAGCGGCGCGGGATCGCCGGTGTAACAAAAGGCGGTTTCTCCCGAGACCTCGAGCCGAGCGGCCGCGGCGCGGCCGGACTCCCCCGCCCAGTCGAGCGCGCCCTCACCGTAGACCTCGAGCACGTGCGGTTCGATGTGGGCGCGGATCAGTTCGCGCGGCGACCCTTCGGCGATCTTGCGGCCATGGTCGAGCACGGCCAGCCGGGTCGCCAGGCGTTCGGCCTCGTCCATGAAGTGCGTGGTGAGCAGGATGGTCTTGCCGCGCGCGAGCAGCTGCTTCAAGCGGTCCCAGATCACGTGGCGCGCCTGCGGATCGAGGCCGGTGGTGGGCTCGTCCATGAAGATAAGCTCGGGGTCGTTGACGAGGGAACGCGCCAGCGTCAGACGGCGCTTCATGCCGCCGGAGAGCTCGTGCAGGTGTGCTTCGCGCTTGTGGCTCAGGCTTGCGAACTCGAGCAACTCGGGAATGCGCGCTTCGATCGCCGCGTCGCTCAGGCCGAAATAGCGGCCGTAGACCAGGAGGTTCTCGGCCACGGTGAAGTCGGGGTCGAGGTTGTCGATCTGCGGCACCACCCCCACCCGCGTTCGCGCCTGGCGCGCCGCCTGCGGCACTGCTTCGCCGAGCAGGTCGATCTGGCCGGCGTCCGGCGCGGTGAGGCCGAGGCAGAGCCGCAGGGTGGTGGTCTTGCCCGCGCCGTTGGGTCCCAGGAGGGCGTAACACTCGCCGCGGCGCAGTTCGAACGAGAGCCCGTCAACCACGGTCGACCCGCTGTAGTGCTTGACCAGGCCCGACACTTTGAGGACCGGCGGGTTGATGCCGGCAGCTGAACTGCCTTCGGAATCGATTCGCATGCGCGCCAAAGAGAAAGGCCCGCACTAGGCGGGCCTTTCAGCATAACGCAGCCAAGCAGGAAGCTTACGCAGCCTCGACTTCGCTCGCTTCACCCGCCGCCGGAGCGGCGCGATCGACGAGTTCCATGTAGGCCATCGGCGCGTTGTCGCCAACGCGGAAGCCCATCTTCAGGATGCGGGTGTAGCCGCCGTTGCGGGCCTTGAAGCGCGGGCCGATTTCGTCGAACAGCTTGACGACCATTTCGCGGTCGCGCAGGCGGTTGAAAGCGAGGCGCTTGTTGGCGAGCGTCGGCTCCTTGCCGAGCGTGATCATCGGCTCGATGACGCGACGCAGTTCCTTGGCCTTGGGGACCGTGGTCTTGATGGCCTCGTGGCGGAGCAGCGAGTTCATCATGTTGCGAAGCATCGCGAGGCGATGCGAAGAAGTGCGGTTGAGCTTGCGCAGACCGTGACCGTGACGCATGGTGATTCCTTTCTTGTCAACGATGCCCCTGGGGGCGTTGTCCCGTCTCTTCTATCCCTCGCGGGCGGGCGGGTTTCGATGCCGGGCGGCAACAGCGCCGCCCGGCAATTATCTCTTACTTGTCGAGACCGGCGGGCGGCCAGTTCTCGAGCTTCATGCCGAGGGTCAGGCCGTGCGCGGCGAGCACTTCCTTGATCTCGTTGAGCGACTTGCGACCCAGGTTCGGGGTCTTCAGCAGTTCGTTTTCGGTGCGCTGGATCAGATCGCCGATGTAGTAGATGTTTTCGGCCTTGAGGCAGTTGGCCGAACGCACCGTCAGCTCGAGATCGTCGACCGGGCGGCGCAGGATCGGATCGACCTGGGTCGCCTGGGCACCGCGGGCGCCGCCGGTGCTGACCGCGCCGCCGGGGATCTCGGTGTCTTCCAGGCCGCCAAACACGGTGAGCTGGTCCATCAGGATGCGCGCGGCCTGACGCACGGCTTCCTCGGGCTGGATCGCGCCGTTGGTGTCGATCGTCATCACCAGCTTGTCGAGGTCGGTGCGCTGCTCGACGCGGGCGGCTTCGACCGCGTACGAAACGCGGCGGATCGGCGAGAACGAGGCGTCCATCACGATACGGCCGATGGTCTTGCTGTGGTCGTCGCGGAAGGCGCGCAGGTTGCCCGGCTGGTAGCCGCGGCCCTTTTCGACCTTGATCTGCATTTCGAGGCGGCCGCCGCCCGACAGGTGCGCAATGACCTGCTCGGGATTGATGATCTCGACGTCGTGCGGCAGCTCGATGTCGGCGGCGGTTACGATGCCCTCACCTTCCTTGCGGAGGTTGAGCGTGACTTCGTCGCGGCCGTGGAGCTTGAACACCACGCCCTTCAGGTTCAGCAGGACGTCGACCACGTCTTCGCGCACGCCGTCGATCGTAGAGTACTCGTGCACCACGCCGGCGATCTGGGCTTCGGTGGGCGCGTAGCCCATCATCGAGCCAAGCAGGATGCGGCGCAGGGCGTTGCCGAGCGTATGGCCGTAGCCACGCTCGAACGGTTCCATCGTGACGATGGCGGAATTCGCGCCGGTAGCTTCGACTTCGATGCTGCGCGGCTTCAGAAGTGCCGTATTGGCCATTCGACTGTCCCTTTCAATACCCTCGGCTCGTTACGCCGATAAGGCTGTGGGTGGTCCGGGGGCGGATGCGAAAAACGCGACCGGTGCCCCACGAAGGCCGGCCGCGTGAATGGTTCGGTGCGATCCCGTCGGCGCGCACTACACGCCAACGGGACCGGCGGACCGGATTAGCGCGAGTAAAGCTCGACCACCAGAGATTCGTTGATCTCGGCGGCGATTTCGTTGCGCTCGGGCTTGCTCTTGAACGTGCCCTCAAGCTTCTTCGGGTCGACCGACACCCAGGACGGGAAACCGCTTTGCTCGGCCAGCGACAGCGCCTCGGCGATGCGGGCCTGCTTCTTGGCCTTTTCGCGCACGGCGATGACGTCGCCCGGCTTGACCTGGTAGGAGGCGATGTTCACCTTCTGGCCGTTGACGGTCAAAGCGCAGTGCGAGACCAGCTGACGCGCTTCGGCGCGGGTCGAGCCGAAGCCCATGCGGTAGACGACGTTGTCGAGACGCGACTCGAGCAGGGCCAGCAGGTTTTCACCCGTGTTGCCCTTGATGCGCTCGGCCTCCGCGAAATAGCGGCGGAACTGGCGCTCGAGGACGCCGTACATGCGCTTGACCTTCTGCTTTTCACGCAGCTGCGAGCCGTAGTCCGACTGGCGCATACCGGAGGTACGGCCGTGCTGGCCAGGCTTGCTGTCAGCCTTGCACTTGCTGTCGAACGAGCGACGGGCGCTCTTGAGGTTCAGGTCGGTGCCTTCGCGACGCGAAAGCTTAAGCTTGGGACCGGTATAACGTGCCACTTTATGCCTCACTCATCCTGCGGCGCGGGCGCCGCATTCAGTCTGCCCGCCGATGCGGACAGACACGGGTAGATCAAAGATTGTCGAATCCAAACATCGACGCTTAAACGCGACGACGCTTGGAAGGACGAACGCCGTTGTGCGGAACCGGGGTCACGTCCTGGATCGACGTCACGCGGATGCCGAGCGCGTTGAGCGCACGGACCGAGGACTCGCGGCCAGGACCGGGGCCGGTGATGCGCACTTCGACGTTCTTCAGACCGTACTCGAGCGCGACGCGGCCCGCCTGCTCGGACGCGACCTGCGCGGCGAACGGGGTGGACTTGCGCGAGCCCTTGAAGCCCTGCGCGCCAGAACTCGACGCGGACAGGGCGTTGCCCTGGCGGTCGGTGATCGTGATGATCGTGTTGTTGAAAGAAGCGTGAACGTGGACGATGCCCTCGGACACGACCTTCTTGACCTTCTTGCGCGCTCGCTGCTGGGCAGCAACTTGCTGCGCACTCGGATTCTTGCCAGCCATGGTTGTCCTTTCCGTTTACTTCTTCAGCGCGACGCCGGCCTTCTTCGGGCCCTTGCGAGTGCGCGCGTTGGTGCGCGTGCGCTGGCCGCGAACCGGCAGGCCACGGCGGTGACGCATGCCGCGATACGTGCCCAGGTCGATCAGGCGCTTGATGGAGAGCTGCACCTCGCGGCGCAGGTCGCCTTCAACCGTGAGGCTACCGAGAGCCTCGCGGATGCGCTCGAGCTCGGCGTCGTTGAGCTCTTTGATTTTCTTAGTGTGTGCCACCCCGACTGCGTCGAGGATTTCGCGCGCACGAGCGCGGCCGATGCCGTAAATGGCGGTCAGACCGATCTCGGCGTGCTGGTTCGGCGGAATATTGATACCGGCGATACGAGCCATCGTTTTACCTCTTTAGCCTTGACGCTGCTTGTGACGCGGATCGGCGCAGATCACCCGCACCACACCCTTGCGCTTGATGATCTTGCACTTGCGGCACATTTTCTTGACCGAAGCGTTAACTTTCATTCTCTTCTCCAGCCCGTGCTACTTGGCACGGAAAACGATGCGTGCGCGCGAGAGGTCGTAGGGCGTTAGCTCTACCGTCACCTTGTCGCCCGGCAGAATGCGGATGTAGTGCATCCGCATCTTTCCCGAGATATGCCCGAGAACATTGTGACCATTCTCGAGCTTCACGCGGAATGTTGCGTTTGGGAGGTTCTCGAGAACCTCCCCCTGCATCTGGATTACATCGTCCTTCGCCATCGCGCCCGCTGTTAACGAGTGATCTGGCCAGGTCCGAAGCCCTTGAAGTTGGTCTTCTTGAGCAGTGATTCGTACTGGTGCGTCATCATGTATGCCTGCACCTGCGACATGAAGTCCATCGTGACCACCACCACGATCAGCAGCGAGGTGCCGCCGAAGTAGAAGGGAACGTTGAATCTCAGGTTCAGGAACTCCGGCACCAGGCACACAAACGTCAGGTAGATCGCGCCGCCCAGCGTCAGGCGCAGAAGCACCTTGTCGATGTAGCGCGCGGTCTGCTCACCCGGACGGATGCCCGGAATGAACGCCCCGCTCTTCTTCAGGTTGTCGGCGGTTTCCTTCGGGTTGAAGACCAGCGCCGTGTAGAAAAACGCAAAGAAGATGATCAACGCGGCATAAAGCAGCGTGTAAAGCGGTTGTCCCGGCGAGAGCGCCGCAGCGAGATCGCGGATCCAGCGCGTCGCATCTCCCGTGGTGAACCAGCCCGCCAAAGTGGCCGGAAACAGGATCAGCGAGGACGCGAAGATCGGCGGGATCACGCCCGACATGTTGATCTTGAGCGGCAGATACGAGCTCTGACCGCCGTAGATCTTGTTGCCGACCTGGCGCTTGGCGTAATTGACCGTGATGCGGCGTTGGCCGCGCTCGACGAACACCACGAAGGCCGTCACGAGCAGGATGATCGCGATCACGAAAATCGCCGACAGCGGCCCGATCGCACCCGTGCTGACGAGCTGGAACAGCCCGCTGATCGCGGACGGAAGTCCCGCCACGATGCCAGCAAAGATGATGATCGAGATGCCGTTACCCAGACCACGCTCGGTGATCTGCTCACCCAACCACATCAAGAACATCGTGCCCGTCACCAGCGACACCACGCACACCGCCCGGAACATGACGCCCGGATCGATCACGAGGTTCGGCTGCGACTCGAGCGCGACCGCGATGCCAATCGCCTGGAAAATCGCCAGTCCCAACGTGCCGTAGCGCGTGTACTGGGTGATCTTCCGGCGGCCGGATTCGCCCTCCTTGCGCAGTGCTTCGAGCTGCGGCATGACGTACGTGAGCATCTGCATGATGATCGACGCAGAGATGTACGGCATGATGCCGAGCGCAAACACCGAAAAGCGCGAAAGAGCGCCGCCGGAGAACATGTTGAACAGGCCGAGGATGCCGCCCTTCTGCTGTTGGAACAGCTGACGCAGCGTCTCCGGGTCGATTCCCGGGACCGGCACATGCGTGCCGACCCGGTACACAACGAGCGCCAACAACAGGAAGATCAGGCGACGTTTGAGGTCGCCGTACTTCCCGGTGTTGCCGAGAGTGGAGCTAGGGCTGGTCGCCACGCGATGTGCTTCCTGGTTGACGCTTACTGCGCCACCACGGCGCCGCCGGCGGCTTCGATCGCTGCCTTGGCACCCTTGGTAACGGCCACGCCGCGCACGCTCACCTTGCGGGTGATCTCACCCGAGAGGATCACGCGAGCGTCGATCGCGAGGGACGACACCACGCCAGCTTGCTTGAGCACGGTGAGGTCGATCTCGTCGACAGCAATACGCTCCAGGTCCGACAGACGAACCACTTCGACGTATTTGCGGGTCAGCGAGGTGAAGCCGCGCTTCGGCAGGCGACGATGCAGCGGCATCTGACCGCCCTCGAAACCCACCTTGTGGAAACCACCCGCACGGGACTTCTGGCCCTTGTGACCGCGACCCGCGGTCTTGCCCCAGCCGCTGCCGACACCGCGGCCGACGCGATGGCGGGCGCTCTTCGAGCCCGCGGCGGGCTTCAGGTTGTTGAGACGCATGATGATTCTTCCTTGATCAGGCCGCGCGCACGAGGTACGCGACCTTGGTGATCATCCCGCGCACAGCCGGGGTGTCCTCCAGCTCGCGCGTCTGATTCAGCTTCTTCAGGCCCAGGCCCAGCACCGTCGCACGGTGCGAGGCCTTGCAGCCGATCGGGCTCTTGACCAGGGTGACTTTGACGGTCTTCTTGGACATGTTTGACTCCTCCCCGGCCTTAACCGAGGATCTCCTCGACCGACTTGCCACGCTTCGCCGCGATCTCGCCCGGCGTGCGCAGGTTTTCCAGCGCATTCAGCGTGGCGCGGACCATGTTGTAAGGATTGGTCGAGCCGTGCGACTTCGCGACGATGTTGCGAACACCCATCACGTCGAAGATCGCGCGCATCGGGCCGCCGGCGATGACGCCGGTACCTTCAACTGCCGGCATCAGCATCACTTTGGCAGCGCCGTGGCGACCAGCCACTGCGTGGTGGATGGTGCCGCTCTTGAGCGGGACCTTTTCCATCGTGCGACGAGCACGTTCCATCGCCTTTTGCACCGAGACCGGCACTTCGCGCGACTTGCCCTTGCCCATGCCGACGCGGCCATCGCCGTCGCCGACCACGGTCAGCGCCGCAAAGCCGAGGATGCGACCACCCTTGACGACCTTGGTGACGCGGTTGACCGCAATCATCTTCTCGCGGATGCCGTCGTCACGCTCTTCGGACATCACGCCTTTCGGTTGAACCTTAGCCATGAGCTCTACCCTCAGAACTTGAGACCGGCTTCACGCGCGGCCTCAGCCAGCGCCGCGACGCGGCCATGGAAACGGTAGCCTGCACGGTCAAACGCCACGGACTCGATGCCGGCGGCCTTGGCCTTCTCTGCAACGCGAGCGCCGACGATCTTGGCAGCGTTCACGTTGCCGCCGCGACCGGTCTCGGCGGCGAGCTTGGCGCGCACTTCCGGCTCGGCCGTCGAGGCCGAAACCAGAACGCGACCGCCATCGGCCGAGATGATGCTGGCGTAGATGTGCAGGTTCGAACGATGAACCGTCAGGCGGCTCACCTTCTGCAGCGCAATGCGGGCACGCGTGGCACGCGCACGACGCAGACGGCTTTCCTTCTTGTCGATCACTGTGACCTCCTGCCCGCTTACTTCTTCTTCGTTTCCTTGATGATCACGACTTCGTCCGCATAACGAACGCCCTTGCCCTTGTAGGGCTCGGGAGTACGGTACGCGCGGACTTCCGCCGCGACCTGGCCGACCTTCTGCTTGTCGGCGCCCTTGATCAAGATCTCGGTCTGCGTCGGCGTCTCGACCTTCACTCCTTCGGGCATCTTGTGCGCGATGGGGTGCGAGAAACCGAGCGACAGGTTTAGCGTGTCGCCGGCGGCTTGGGCACGGAAGCCCACGCCGACCAAGTTCAGCTTTTTGACGAAGCCGGTGCTAACGCCGGTGTTCATCGCAGCGACCAGAGCACGCAAGGTGCCGCTCATGGCGTTCGCTTCGCGAGAGTCGTCGGCCGCCTTAAAGCTGATCTGGCCACCCTCGATGGCGATGTTCACCAACGGCGTGACGCGCTGCTTCAACGTGCCGAGCGGGCCCTTGACCGTGATGTCGGTCGCCGTCAGCTGGGCTTCGACGCCCTTGGCCAACGTGACCGGAATTTTTGCAACTCGAGACATCTCTTCCTCCGGCCTTAGGCGACGTAGCAGAGAACTTCGCCGCCGATGCCAACCGAACGCGCCTTGCGATCGGTCATCACGCCCTGGGGCGTGGACACGATGGCGACGCCCAGGCCGTTCATCACTTGCGGAATCGCCTCGCAACCCTTGTAGATACGCAGGCCGGGGCGCGACACGCGCTCGAGGCGCTCAATCACGGGACGGCCGGCGTAGTACTTGAGTCCCACGCGCAGTTCAGGCTTGCCTTCGTTGGCGGTGACGGAGAAACCGTCGATGTAGCCCTCGTCCTTCAGGACCTGGGCAATCGCCACCTTCAACTTGGACGACGGCATCGCCACTTCCGTTTTGTCAACACTCTGACCGTTGCGGATGCGGGTCAGCATGTCGGCGATCGGATCACTCATGCTCATTCGTAATCTCCTCGCTTACCAGCTGGCCTTGATGAGGCCCGGAATATCGCCCCGCATGGCGGCTTCGCGGATCTTGCTGCGAGCCAGACCAAACTTGCGGAACGTGCCGCGCGGACGGCCAGTCAGTTCGCAGCGATTGCGCTGGCGCGAGGGGCTCGCGTCACGCGGCAATGCCTGCAACTTCTGGCGCGCTTCCATGCGCTCTTCCATCGAGCGGGTAGCGTCATCGATGACCGCCTTGAGGGCGGCACGCTTGGCCGCGAACTTCTTGACAGTCGCAGCGCGCTTGTCTTCGCGGTTGATCAGTGCGAGTTTTGCCAATTCAGACCTCGCTCAGTTGCGGAACGGGAACCGGAAAGCGGAGAGCAGCGCCTTGGCTTCCTCGTCCGTCTTGGCGGTCGTCGTGATGCTGATGTTCATGCCGCGGATCTTGTCGATCTTGTCGTACTCGATCTCGGGGAAGATGATCTGTTCCTTCAGGCCAACGTTGTAGTTGCCCCGACCATCGAAGGCACGACCCGACACGCCACGGAAGTCGCGAACGCGGGGGAAGGCGATGGTGACCAGGCGGTCCAGGAACTCGTACATCCGCTCGCCACGCAGGGTGACCATGCAACCGATAGGAAGGTTCTCGCGAATCTTGAAGTTCGCGATCGCCTTGCGGGTCTTGGTCACAACCGGCTTCTGACCAGCAATCTTGGTCATGTCGCCGACGGCGTTGTCGATCAGCTTCTTGTCATTGACCGCTTCGCCGACACCCATGTTCAGGGTGATCTTCGTGATGCGGGGCACTTCCATGATCGACTTGTAGCCGAACTGCTGGACGAGCGCCGGCACCACTTTTTCGCGGTACTGGGTATGAAAACGAGACATTGATGGCCCCTCTTACGACTTCGCGCCGACAACGGCGCCGTCGCTCTTGAACACGCGCACCTTCTTGCCGTCGACTTCCTTGAAGCCGACGCGGTCGCCCTTGCTCGTGGCCGGGTTAAAGAGCATGACGTTCGACTCGTCGATCGGCATGGTCTTGTCGATGATGCCGCCGACCACACCCTTCATCGGGTTCGGGCGAACGTGCTTCTTGACGACATTGATGCCTTCGACCGTCACGTGACGCTCGTCGATGCGAGCCAGCACGGTGCCGCGCTTGCCCTTGTCTCGGCCGGTGATGATGATGACCTCATCACCCTTGCGGATGCGTTCCATCGCGCGCTCCTTACAGAACTTCCGGCGCCAGCGACACGATCTTCATGAATCGCTCGGTACGCAGTTCGCGCGTCACCGGGCCGAAGATGCGGGTGCCGATGGGCTCCAGCTTGTTGTTGAGCAGGACAGCGGCGTTGCCGTCGAAAGTGATCGCCGAGCCGTCAGGACGACGCAGACCCTTGGCGGTACGAACGACGACCGCGCTGTAGACCTCGCCCTTCTTGACGCGCCCACGCGGGGCGGCCTCTTTGACCGTCACTTTGATGACGTCACCGATGTTGGCGTAGCGGCGCTTGGAGCCGCCCAACACCTTGATACACATCACCGAACGTGCGCCCGTGTTATCGGCGACGTCCAGCTTCGTCTGCATCTGAATCATGGCTTCTAGTCCCAACTTATTCCGCACCGGCTCTGGCCGCGCGGACAGTCTTGGTCCCGTCCGGGATGGAGAGCCGGCCTGATTGCTGCCTGGAAGCCCGCTGCGCGGGGTGACAGGCAACCAAACCAACCCTTGAATATTTGCGCTTGGTGTAGAGCACAGCCCCACACCAAGCGACAAGCCTGCGAGTATAACTTGAACTCAGGCTTCAGCGCAAGCGACAGGTTTAGATAACCGTAGCCGCCTCGACGACGCGGGTCACGGTCCAGGACTTGGTCCGGGACAGCGGGCGCGTTTCGGCGATTTCAACCGTATCGCCCTCGTTGACGGCATTGGTCTCATCGTGCGCGTGGTACTTCTTCGAGCGCACGATGATCTTGCCGTAGAGAGGGTGCTTCACCTTGCGCTCAATGAGCACGGTGACGGTCTTGTCCATCTTGTTGCTGACAACCTTGCCGACCAGAGTGCGGGTCAGCGACTTCTTCTCAGCGTTTTCTTGCGTCATTTCGTCGCCGCCTTCTGACCGAGAACCGTGCGGACACGCGCGATATCGCGACGCGTGATACGCAGCTGGTTCGTGTTCTGAAGCTGCTGGGTAGCCTTCTGCATGCGCAGCGAGAAGTGCGCCTTCAGCAGATCCTGCAGCTCCTTGTTGAGCGCGGCCACATCCATGGCGCGCAGTTCCTTGGCGTCCATTGCCTTCTCCTTACATGCCGAGCTGGCGGACGACGAACGTCGTCTTGACCGGCAGCTTGGCCGCGGCCAGCGCGAACGCTTCGCGGGCAAGCGCTTCGTCAACGCCGTCCATCTCGTAAATCACGCGGCCCGGCTGGATCTGGGCGACCCAATACTCGGGGTTGCCCTTGCCGTTACCCATACGAACTTCCGCAGGTTTCTGCGAAATGGGTTTGTCCGGGAACACGCGGATCCACACACGGCCGCCACGCTTGATGTGGCGGGTGATTGCGCGGCGAGCCGCCTCGATCTGACGTGCGGTCAGGCGGCCACGCTCCGTGGCCTTCAGACCGAACTCGCCGAAAGAGACGTTCGCGCCGCGCGTGGCCAGGCCGTAGTTGCGGCCCTTCTGGTCCTTGCGGTACTTGCGTCGTGCGGGTTGCAGCATCGCTTATTCTCCGTCTTTGGCCGGCGCGGCCTTGCGGACGCGCTTGGCAGCGGCCGGCTTGCCGGCCTCTCCCGCAGCGCCATCCGCCGGAGCGGCAGCGCCTTCGGGCTTGCTATCGGTACGGCGCGGCGCCGGACGGCGGCCGCCCGGCTTGTTGCCCGGACGGTCACCAGCGGGACGGCGCGGACGACGTTCTTCGCGTTCAGGCGCCGGCGCCTCAACCACCGAAGCGTCGTTGCGGCCCAGCGTGTCACCCTTGTAGACCCAGACCTTGACGCCGATCTGGCCGTAGGTGGTGCTGGCCTCCGAGAAGCCGTAGTCGATGTCGGCACGCAGCGTATGAAGCGGAACGCGACCCTCGCGATACCACTCGGTACGGGCGATTTCAGCGCCGTTCAGGCGGCCGGCCGACATGATCTTGATGCCCAGGGCGCCAAGACGCATCGCGTTCTGCATCGCGCGCTTCATGGCGCGGCGGAACATGATCCGCTTCTCGAGCTGCTGGGTGATCGAATCAGCGATCAGCTGAGCGTCGGTCTCGGGCTTGCGGATCTCCTCGATGTTGACGTGCACGGGCACGCCCATCATCTTCTGGAGCTCGGCCTTCAACGACTCGATGTCTTCGCCCTTCTTGCCGATCACGACACCCGGACGGGCCGAGTAGATCGTGATGCGGGCATTCTTGGCGGGACGCTCGATCAGGATGCGGCCAACCGAAGCACTGCGCAGCTTCTTCTTCAGGAACTCGCGAACCTTGAGGTCTTCGCCCAGGGTGCGCGAAAAATCACGGCCCGATGCATACCAGCGCGAGGTCCAGTTGCGCGAGACAGGCAGACGGAAGCCGGTGGGATGGATTTTCTGTCCCATGGGTCACCTATTTCTTGGGTTTCGCGTCGCCGACCGACACGTAGATGTGGCAGGTCTGCTTGCCGATACGC
The DNA here is from genome assembly GCA_023443095.1 of Pseudomonadota bacterium. GTDB lineage: Bacteria > Pseudomonadota > Gammaproteobacteria > Burkholderiales > Burkholderiaceae_F > JAEZVV01. The sequence continues at coordinate 3,629 of JAEZVV010000008.1, read as the reverse complement.
GTACCGCGCCCCTTGGCCCGCGCCGAGAAACGGCGCAGCGTGGCAGCCTTCTCGACATGGATCTTGGTGATGCGCAGTTCGTCGATGTCGGCACCATCATTGTGCTCGGCATTGGCGATCGCGGATTCCAGCGCCTTCTTGATGATTCCGGCGGCTTTCTTCTGCGTGAACGCGAGAATGTTCAGCGCCTTGTCAACGGGCTTGCCGCGGACCAGGTCGGCGACCAGTCGGCCCTTCTGGGCGGACAGTCGCACACCGCGAACGATTGCAGTGGTTTCCATCGTGCTTACCTCTTGCCCGGGCCGGACTTCTTGTCAGCCGCGTGACCCTTGAAGGTGCGGGTGAGTGCGAACTCACCCAGCTTGTGGCCGACCATGTTTTCGTTGATGTACACCGGCACGTGTTGACGGCCGTTGTGCACGGCGATCGTCAGGCCGATGAACTCCGGCAGGATGGTCGAACGACGCGACCAGGTCTTTACCGGACGCTTGTCACGGGTAGCCTGCGCGGTTTCGACTTTCTTCAGCAGATGCCCGTCAACAAACGGGCCCTTCTTCAGCGAACGAGACATTCAGGCCCCCTTACTTGCGATGACGGCGCTGCACGATCATCGAATCGGTGCGCTTGTTCTTGCGGGTACGGTACCCCTTGGTGAGCTGACCCCACGGGCTGACCGGAGCGCGGCCAGTACCGGTACGGCCTTCGCCACCACCGTGCGGGTGATCCACCGGGTTCATGGCTACGCCACGCACCGTCGGACGGATGCCGCGCCAACGCTTGGCACCGGCCTTGCCGAGTTCACGCAGGCTGTTCTCTTCGTTGCCGACGGCACCAATGGTGGCGCGGCACTCGATCAGAACGCGGCGAACCTCACCCGAGCGCAGGCGGACCTGAGCGTAGGTGCCTTCGCGCGCCAGCAGCTGGGCAAACGTACCAGCCGAACGCACCATCTGCGCGCCCTTGCCGGGCTGCATCTCGATGCAGTGGATGGTCGAACCGACCGGAATGTTGCGCAGCGGCAGGGTGTTGCCGACCTTGATCGGCGCTTCCTGACCATTCATAAGCTCGGCGCCGACCACCAGACCCTTGGGGGCGATGATGTAGCGACGCTCGCCGTCTGCGTACAGAACCAGGGCGATGTTGGCAGAACGGTTCGGGTCGTATTCGATACGCTCGACCTTGGCCGGAATGCCGTCCTTGTTGCGCTTGAAGTCGATCACGCGGTAGGCCTGCTTGTGGCCACCGCCCTTGTGACGGACCGTGATGCGACCGTTGTTGTTACGACCCGAGCCACGAGTCTTCTTCTCGGTCAGAGCCGCAAACGGCTTGCCCTTGTGCAGGCTTGCGTTGACGACCTTGACCGCGTGACGGCGGCCGGCGGACGTCGGTTTAACCTTGACGAGCGCCATTACTTCACCTCTTGCGCGAAGTTAATTTCCTGACCGGGCTTCAGGCTGACGTACGCCTTGCGAACGTCGTTGCGCTTGCCCTCAAAACGGCCGAAGCGCTTCTGCTTGCCCTTTTGGTTCAGGATCTGCACGGACTCGACCTGCACCTTGAAGAGCAGTTCGACCGCGGCCTTGACTTCCGGCTTCGTCGCGTCGGGAATGACGCGGAACGCCACTTGCTCATTTTTGTCGGCCATCATCGTGCTCTTTTCGGAGACGATCGGCGCGACGAGCACCTTGTAAAGACGATCCTGGCTCATCCCCACATCTCCTCGAGCTTGGCGATCGCCGGCTTCGTCACCACCACAGACTTGTAGTGGATCAACGAGAGCGGATCCGCATAACGCGGCTCGACGACCAGCACGTTCTTCAGGTTGCGCGAAGCGAGGTACAGGTTCTCATCCACGTTGTCGGTGATGATGAGGACCGACTCGAGGCCCATGGCCTTGAGCTTCTGCGCCAGCGGCTTGGTCTTGGGCGAATCAACGCCCAGGCCATCAACCACCACCAAGCGCTCGTCACGAGCGAGCTTCGAGAGGATCGACGCCATGCCGGCGCGCCACATCTTCTTGTTCACCTTCTGGGTGAAGTTCTCGTCGGGCGAACTCGGGAAAGCGCGGCCGCCTCCACGCCACACGGGCGAGGAGCTCATACCCGCGCGAGCACGGCCGGTGCCCTTCTGGCGCCACGGCTTGCGGGTCGAGTGGTGAACCGCTTCACGGTTCAGTTGGGCACGCGTGCCTTGACGGGCGTTAGCCTGGTAAGCAACCACGATCTGGTGCACCAGAGCTTCGTTGAATTCACGACCAAACACGGTGTCAGGGGCAGCCATGGTGGCGGTCGCCTGGCCCTGTTCGTTCAGGACTTTCAGTTCCATTGACCGCTCCTTATGCCTTGACCGCGGGGCGGACGATGACCTTGCCGCCAGCGGAACCGGGAACAGCGCCGCGCACGAGCAGGAGCTGACGCTCCACGTCAACGCGAGCCACCACCAAGTTCTGCGTCGTACGCTGGGCATCGCCCAGATGACCGGCCATCCGCTTGCCGGGGAACACGCGGCCCGGATCCTGGCGGTTACCGATCGAACCCGGCGCGTTGGTCGTCACGGAGTTGCCGTGAGTCGCGCGGTTCGACGAGAAGTGGTGGCGTTTGATGGCGCCAGCGAAGCCCTTGCCGATCGTCACGCCCGTGACGTCGACCTTCTGGCCCACGGTGAACATATCGACGCCCATGGCCGTACCGGGCTTGAGCTCGGCAGCCTTGTCAGCGTCAACATGGAATTCTTTCAGGACTTCACCCGCCTCAACGCCAGCTTTGGCGTATTGGCCGGCGAGCGGCTTGGTCACGCGCGACGGCTTCTTGCTGCCGAAGGCGATCTGCACTGCGTTGTAGCCGTCGGACTCAACCGTCTTCACCACGGTGACACGGTTGTTCGACACGTCGAGCACGGTCACCGGGACGGACTCGCCGTCGTCGGTGAAGATGCGCGTCATGCCGATCTTGCGACCGACAAGGCCGAGCTTCTCACTCATTGTTTTCTCCACCCCGGCTGCGATTGGCCGGGCCCGTTAAAAAATCGTCGGCGCCATCAAAGGACGCCGATCGAGGAAAGCCGCGGATTGTAGCCGGCCGCAGCGAAATACTGCAAGCCGGCGGTATTCCCTTGCTTACTGAACCTTGATTTCGACGTCGACACCGGCCGGCAGATCGAGCTTCATCAACGCGTCGACGGTCTTGTCGGTCGGGTCGATGATGTCCATCAGGCGCTGGTGGGTGCGGATCTCGAACTGGTCGCGCGAAGTCTTGTTGACGTGCGGCGAACGCAGAATGTCGAAACGCTGGATGCGGGTCGGCAGCGGCACCGGACCGCGAACCACGGCGCCAGTGCGCTTGGCGGTGTCGACGATCTCGAGCGCGGACTGGTCGATCAGCTTGTAATCGAACGCCTTGAGGCGGATGCGGATGCGTTGGCTTTGCATGTCGATTCCTTGAAAGAGCGAGGGGCCGGACGCTGGGTCCGGCCCGCGAGTTCAACCGATGTGCTGGTTGGAGGAATTAGGCGAGGATCTTAGCGACGACACCGGCGCCGACGGTACGACCGCCTTCACGGATGGCGAAGCGCAGACCTTCTTCCATCGCGATCGGCTGGATCAGCGTCACGGTCATCTGGATGTTGTCGCC
>JAEZVV010000002.1 GCA_023443095.1 Pseudomonadota bacterium | reverse complement strand
GGGTCGTCAGGCTCTTGCAAGCTGCGCGGTGCACGCTGTGTCGGGTGGGGGGGCATGCACCGTGAGCGACGCCGATCGCTTTTTCAGCTACCGGCGCGACCGCGTGACCGGCCGCCACGCCGCCCTCGTGTGGATCGAGCCACGCGGCTGAGGTGTTGTATGCGTGGTTTGACACTGCGCGTACGGCATCGCAAAAATCAAAGCGTTGGGGCCGACTCGAGCGCCCGTCTTGGCTGGAGGACACAGCATGGCAAGCCGCAAGACTGGCGGCGCTGCGGCGAGCGGGCGCGGTCGAACCGCGCCGGCGACGAAGAAGTCCGCCGCCCAGCGGAGCACGGCGCCGCGGGCGCGGACCCGATCGCGGTCGGCCGCCGCCGAGACTGACACCCAAGCCCGGCCTGAGCCGGACTCGACCGAAACGCCGCTGCTGGGCATTGCTCCCGAGACGCTGTTCGAGCTCCAGTCCGATTACGCCAAACAACTGACGGCCTTGTGGAGCGAGTTCCTCGAGCATCCCGGCGCGGCCGCCGCTCCGATCGAGGACAGCCGTTTCTCCGACCCGGCCTGGACCAGCAACCCGCTCGCCGCTTTCACCGCGCGTGCCTACCTCTTGAACAGCGAGTTCATGACCCGCCTGGCGTCCAGCGTCCAGGCCGATGCCAAAACCCGGCAGAGGCTGCGTTTTGCCGTGTCGCAATGGGTCGACGCGGCCTCGCCTTCGAACTACCTCGCGCTCAACCCCAAGGCCCAGCAGACCCTGATCGAGACCCGCGGCGAAAGCCTCAAGGCCGGGCTGGCCAACCTGCTCGCCGACCTGAACAAGGGGCGGATCAGCCACACCGACGAAAGCGCATTCGAGGTCGGGCGCAACCTGGCGACCAGCCCCGGCCAGGTGGTGTTCGAAAACCGGCTGATCCAGCTGATCCAGTACCGGCCGCTCACGGCCAAGGTGAGGCGGCGCCCCTTCCTGATCGTTCCGCCCTGCATCAACAAGTACTACATCCTCGATCTCCAGCCCGACAACTCCTTCGTGCGTTACGCCGTCGAGCAGGGCAACACCGTGTTCCTGGTGTCGTGGAAGAACCCGCACCAGGCCGAAAGCTACCTCGGCTGGGACGACTACATCGAGACCGGCGTCATCGCCGCGATCGAAACCGTGCAAGCCATCAGCGGCCAGAAGCAGATCAACACCCTGGGTTTCTGCGTCGGCGGCACCTTGCTGGCGACCGCGCTGGCGGTGCTGGCGGCGCGCGGCCAGCAGGCGGCAGCGAGTTTCACCTTGATGACCGCGCTGCTCGACTTCGCCGACACCGGCGTGATCGACGTTTTCATCGACGAGGCGATGGTGCGGATGCGCGAGCAGACCCTGGGCCAGGGCGGGCTGATGCCGGGGGTCGACCTCGCCAACACTTTCGCCAGCCTGCGCGCCAGGGACCTGGTGTGGAACTACGTCGCCAGCAACTACCTGGAGGGGAAGCCGCCGGCAGCGTTCGACCTCTTGTACTGGAACGGCGACAGCACCAACCTGCCGGGGCCGATGTACGCCTGGTACCTGCGCAATCTTTACCTTGAGGACAAGCTCAAGCAGCCGGGCTGCCTCAGCGTCTGCGGCGAGAAGGTCGACCTCGGCCGGATCGAGGCGCCGGTCTACGTCTTCGGCGCACGCGAGGACCATATCGTGCCGTGGAAGTCGGCCTACGCTTCGGCCCAGGTGTTCGGGCCGCGCCACGACGTTCGCTTCGTCCTGGGCGCGAGCGGCCATATCGCCGGCTCGATCAACCCGGCCTCGAAGAACCGCCGCAGCTACTGGACCGGTCCCGGACATCCGCTGCCGGCCGACCCTGAGGCCTGGCTGGCGGCCGCGGTCGAACACCCGGGCAGCTGGTGGACGGACTGGAACGCCTGGCTCGCGCAGTTCGCCGACGGCGAGCGGGCCGCGCCCAAGCAATGCGGCAACGCCAGATTCCAAGCGATCGAGCTCGCTCCCGGTCGTTATGTCAAAGAACCCGCGTGAGGAGGAAGGCATGAGAGACGTAGTCATCGTCGCCGCTGCCCGCACCGCGATCGGAAAGTTCGGCGGCGGGCTTGCCAAGGTGCCGGCGCCCGAGCTCGGCGCGGTCGTGATCAAAGAGGTGTTGCGGCGGGCGCGGCTTGCGCCCGAACAGGTCGATGAAGTGATCCTGGGTCAGGTGCTCACGACCGGTGCCGGGCAGAACCCGGCGCGCCAGGCGGCGATCAAGGCCGGCCTGCCGTTCGAAGTGCCGGCGATGACGATCAACAAGGTCTGCGGCTCGGGACTCAAGGCCGTGATGCTGGCGGCGCAGGCGATTGCCAGCGGCGACGCCGAGATCGTGGTCGCCGGCGGTCAGGAAAACATGAGTGCCTCGCCGCACGCGCTTATGAACTCGCGCGAAGGGCTGCGCATGGGCGATGGCAAGCTGGTCGACACCATGATCGTCGACGGCTTGTGGGACGTCTACCACCAGATCCACATGGGAATCACTGCCGAAAACGTCGCCCGCGAACACGGCATCTCGCGCGCCGAGCAGGACGCTTTCGCGCTCGCCTCGCAGGCCAAGGCTGCCGCGGCGCAGGACGCAGGCAAGTTTAAGGACGAAATCGTTGCGGTTTCGGTCCCGCAGAAGAAGGGCGATCCGGTGCTGTTCGAGACCGACGAGTTCATCAACCGCAAGTCCAGCGCCGAGGGGCTGGCGGGCTTGCGCCCGGCTTTCGATCCGGCGGGCACCGTGACGGCGGGCAATGCCTCGGGCCTCAACGACGGCGCGGCGGCGCTGCTGCTGATGGCGGCCGACAAGGCGAGTCAACTCGGGCTTGCGCCTCTGGCGCGGATCAAGTCGTATGCCGCGGCGGGGGTCGATCCAAAGCTGATGGGCATGGGGCCGGCGCCGGCGTCGAAAAAGGCGCTTGCCAAGGCGGGCTGGAGTGCGGCCGAACTCGACCTGATGGAAATCAACGAGGCCTTCGCGGCGCAGGCCTGCGCGGTGAACAAGGAAGTCGGCTGGGATACCGGCAGGATCAACGTCAACGGCGGAGCGATTGCGCTTGGCCACCCGATCGGTGCCTCGGGCGCGCGCATCTTGGTGAGCCTGCTGCACGAGATGGCGCGGCGCGACGCCAAGAAGGGGCTGGCGGCGCTGTGTATCGGCGGTGGCATGGGGGTGGCGCTTGCCGTCGAGAGGGCCTGATTCATCGAAACTTGCTGCGGCTCGGGGGAGAGCCGCGTTGGGGTAGCTAGCCAAGGAACACCTATAACAACGGAGACAAGCATGGCGAAGCTGGCGTATGTGACGGGGGGCATGGGCGGGATCGGCACCGCCATCTGCCGCAGGCTGCATGACACGGGTTACAAGGTGGTGGCGGGCTGCGGCCCGACCCGCGATTTCGCCAAGTGGCTGGGCGAGCAAAAAAGCGACGGCTACCACTTCGAGTGTTCGGTGGGCAACGTCGCCGACTGGGATTCGACCCGGGCCGCCTTCGAGGCGGTCAAGGCGGCCCATGGTCCGATCGACATCCTGGTCAACAACGCCGGCATCACCCGCGACGGACTTTTCCGCAAGATGAATCTCGAGGACTGGCGCGCGGTGATCGACACCAACCTGAACAGCGTCTTCAACGTCACCAAGCAGGTGATCGATACCATGCTCGACCGCGGCTGGGGCCGGATCGTCAACATCAGCTCGGTCAACGGCGAAAAAGGCCAGTTCGGCCAGGTCAACTACTCGGCCGCCAAGGCCGGCATGCACGGCTTCACGATGGCGCTGGCGCAGGAAGTGGCGGCCAAGGGCGTGACGGTCAACACGGTCTCGCCCGGCTATATCGCGACCGACATGGTGCTCACGGTCAGGGAAGACGTGCGCGAGAAGATCATCCAGACCATACCGGTCAAGCGCCTGGGCAAGGCCGAGGAAATCGCCTCGATCGTGGCCTGGTTGGTTTCCGAGGATGCGGCTTTCACCACCGGGGCGGATTTTCCCGTCAACGGCGGCCTGCACATGGGCTGAGTCCGGTCGTCGGCCCCGGGCTGCGAGGCCCGGCTTGACGCCCGGACGATTGGGCTAAGATCAAATTGCTGCGCCGCACAGCCAAGTCACAAAAATGCGGCGATCCGAGGAGACAGGAGATAACCATGGCTGCCCGCACGCGCCTGATCAAGAAGTACCCGAATCGCCGCCTTTACGACACCCAGACCAGCACCTACATCACGCTCGCCGACGTCAAGGAGCTGGTGCTGGCGCAGGAAGAGTTCCAGGTGCTCGACGCCAAGAGCGGCGAGGACCTGACGCGCCAGATCCTGCTGCAGATCATCCTCGAGGAGGAGGCGGGCGGTGCGCCGATGTTCTCCTCGCCCGTGCTGGCTCACATCATCCGTTTCTACGGCAGCGCGATGCAGGGCATGATGGGTTCGTACCTGGAGAAAAACATCCAGGCCTTCATCGACATCCAGGGCAAGCTGCAGGAGCAGAGCAAGCAGTTCTACGAGACCAACCGGATCGGCCCCGAGATGTGGACCCAGTTCGTCAACATGCAGTCGCCCATGATCCAGTCGATGATGAGCAATTACATCGAACAATCGAAGAACCTGTTCGTGCAGATGCAGGACAACATGCAGAATCAGGCACGTTCGATGTTCACCGGCTTCCCTGGTGCGGGTTACCCCTTTCCACCAGGCAATGACAAAAAGTAGGTTTAGATGACGCAAGCAGCACCCCGCCGCACCACCAAGCCCACCCCCACGGTGGGCTTTGTCTCCCTGGGCTGCCCCAAGGCCCTGGTCGATTCCGAACGCATCCTCACCGAGCTCCGGGCCGAGGGCTACGCGATCAGCCCGAGCTACGACGGCGCCGACCTGGTGGTGGTCAACACCTGCGGTTTCATCGACGCTGCGGTGCAGGAGTCGCTCGACGCCATCGGCGAAGCTCTGCACGAAAACGGCAAGGTCATCGTCACCGGCTGTCTTGGGGGGCGCAGCGAAGGCGGCGAAAACCTGGTCGCCAAGGTCCACCCCAAGGTGCTGGGCGTGACCGGCCCGCACGCCACCGACGAAGTGATGGCGATGGTGCACGAGCACCTGCCCAAGCCGCACGACCCCTATACCGACCTGGTGCCGCCCGCCGGCGTCAAGCTCACGCCCAAGCATTACGCGTATCTGAAGATCGCCGAAGGCTGCAATCACCGCTGCAGCTTCTGCATCATTCCCTCGCTGCGCGGAGACCTCGTCAGCCGCCCGATCGGCGAGGTGGTGCGCGAGGCCGAGAACCTGGTCAAGCAGGGCGTCAAAGAGATCCTGGTGATCTCGCAAGACACCTCGGCCTACGGCGTCGACCTCAAATACAAGCTCGATTTCGTCGGTGGCCGCGCGGTCAAGACCCGCATGAACGAGCTGGTGCAGGAGCTGGCCAAGCTCGGAGTCTGGGTGCGGCTGCATTACGTCTACCCCTATCCCAGCGTCGACGATGTGCTGCCGCTGATGGCCGAAGGCAAGGTCCTGCCTTACCTGGACGTGCCGTTCCAGCACGCCCACCCGCGCGTGCTGAAGGCGATGAAGCGGCCGGCGTCGGCCGAGAAAAACATCGAACGGATCCGCGCCTGGCGCGCAATCTGCCCGGATCTGACGATCCGCTCGACCTTCATCGCCGGCTTCCCGGGCGAGACCGAAGCCGAGTTCGACTACCTGCTCGACTTCCTGCGCGAAGCCGAGCTCGACCGCGTGGGCTGCTTTCCGTATTCGCCGGTCGAAGGCGCTGCCGCCAACGAGCTGGCCGGCGCGCTTCCGGACGAGGTGCGCGAAGAACGCGCGGCCCGCTTCATGGAAGTGCAGGCCGAGATCTCGGCGCGCTTGCTCGCCAAGAAGGTCGGCACGCGCCAGCGGATCCTGATCGACGAGCCGACCGAAGACGGGGTGGCGGTGGGCCGTTCCAAGGCCGACGCCCCCGAGATCGACGGTCTCGTGTTCGTGGAGTCGCAGCGGCCTCTGCGCCCGGGAGATTTCGTCGAAGTCGAAATCACCGACGCTCAGGAACACGATCTGGTGGCACGCGCGCTGGCTTAAGAAAACAAGGCCCCCGGTGATCCCGGGGGCCTTGTTTCTGTCGGTCTTGGCGGGTCGGTCTCAATAAGCCCAGCGCTGGTTGGGCCCGTTATGGCACTGGTAGAGGATGACCGGGGTGCCGGGCTGCAGGCGGTTGCCTTGCACATCCAGACACTTGCCGCTTTGCTCGCCGCGGATGCGAGAGCCGTCGACAAACCATTTCTGATTGCGGCCGTTGCTGCATCTCCAGGCGATCAGCTTGGTGCCGTTGTGGGTGCCGCCGCCGGCGGCATCCAGGCAGTACCCCGCCATGCGCAGTTCGCCGCGTTCGGTCCATTGAAAGCGCTGGTCGCTGCGGCCGTCGCAGCGTTCGAGCACGGCCTCGGCGCCCTGGGCCACGCCGTTGCTGCGGTTGCGCAAGCCCAGGCATAAGCCGTTGGGGCCGCGGATCTGTCCGCGGCCGACATGGCCCGAGGGGCGGGTGTCGGGGTAGTAGCCGTTATGCGGCGGAGGAGGCCGCGGGCGCTCGGGGCGGTCGCGATGCCGGTCGTATTCGTCAGCCTCCTTGTCGTTGCGGCTGATCAGGGCGACCACGCCGGCGATGGCGGCGAGCGCCAAGACCGCGCCGACGAGGTCACCGGCGCCGCTCTCCGGACTCTCGGCAGGCGCCGTGCTCAACTCGAAGCGGCCGGCGCAGTTTTCCGTCCACAACTCGCGTTTGTCAGCGTCGTGCTGCCAGGTCTTGCCTTGTTCGCACAGGCCGCCCGTGCCCGCCAGCAGGGCGACGGCGCTGACTTCGGCAGGCAGGGGCAGGCGAGTGTTGCGCGGGAGCTCGATTGTGGTCTGACCGGCTTGCGCCGGCGACTGGAACCACAAGGCGCTGCCGACGACCAGGGTGACGGCGCGTCTCAAAGTCAAAGGGCGGTACATGTAAGGACAGTTCACGCAGGTAGGAGCGTCCCACCCTAGCAGGGCCGGGCGCAGCCGATCCTGCCCTGCGTCACGGAAGCGGCGCGGTTCCGCTCGAGTGTGCTGGCCGGTTGCGGTGCCGCCGCGCCAGCATCAGCGCGGCGCCGAAATACAAGGCTGCCAGCAGGAGAAGATGGGTGATCGGGCCGATCACCGCCGAGACGGATGCGCCCATTTGCGACGCGAGCAACATGCCGTGGATGCCGGGAGTCGACGGGAGGAGGTCGGCGATCGCCTGGATCCAGCCCGGCATGTTCTGCCAGGGGTAGATCGCCCCCGACAGGAAAACCGCCGGCACCGAACTCACTACCACCACCTGCATCGCGTAGCCGCCGCTGCCCAGAGCCAGGGACAGGGCCACCCCCAGCGCCGATACCGCCAGCGACAGCGCGACGCAAACGGCGAGGGTGGCGCCCAGGTCAAGCAAGGTGGGAAAGTCATGCCACCAGAAGGCGAAACCCTCGAGGTAGAGCGCCCACAGCAAGCTGACGAGGGCGAAGCCGCCGACCAGGGCGGAGAGCGCGGCCGGCGACTCGAGCGCGTGTTCGAGGTGTTGCGGGCGGGCGTCGGTGGCAAGCCAGCCGCCCAGCGCCAGCGTGATCCCCATCAGCATGATCGATTGCAGGATCACCACCGACACCAGCGGCACGGCGTAGACGGCGTAACCCGGCACCAGGTTGAAGACCGACTGCACGGTCACGGCAGGTCCCAGCATGGCAGCTCGCTCTAGGACCGGCAGCGGGATGCCGGCGAGCATCATCTGCTTGGCGGCGGCCTCGGTCGCCGCAGCGGCCAGCGGGCCGGCCACGCCGGCCACGGTGGCGCGCACCTTGACCGGATAGGCGCCGTCGCCCAGGGCGGCGAGCGAGGTGCCCCGACCGGCGAGCACATCGGCTTCGAGGTTGGCCGGCACGATCAGCATCACCGCCGCGCTTTCGGTCTGCAAGGCAAGCTGCGCCCGCGCCTGGCTGACTTCGACCGCCACCACATCGACCGCCGGGGTGGCGTCGATCTCGCGGATCAGCCGGCGCGAAAGCGGGCTGCCGTCGAGGTCGGCCACCACCACCGGCACGTGTTGCACCAGCTGGTTCTCGTAGGGCCAGGCGTAGAAGAACGAATAAAAGGCGACTGCGCCAAGAAACAGCAGGGCGGCGTCGCGGTTGGTGATCGCCGCCCGCGCCACCGAAAACACAAGATGCAGCCACTTCATGCCGGCCCCCCGGCCAGGCGGCGCAGCTTGCGCGCCAGCAGCGGCCCGGCGAGCAGCCAGGGCAAGACTGCAAAACCAACCAGCACCAGCAGAGTCGGCGTTGCATGAGCGAGGGGCGAGGCCAGAGTCCATTGCTGAGCCTGCGCCTGGAGGTACCAGGTGATGGGCAGAACATGGCCAAAGGCCTGGGCGCTGTCGCTCATCGAGGCGAGCGGATACGAAAAACCGCTGAAGGGAAGCGAGGGCGCGACGTAGAGCGAGCCCAGGGTCAACGCCAGGCGCCAGTCAGGCGCGAGCGCGGCGCACAAGGCGCCGATGGCGAGCATCGCCAGTACCAGCAGCGCCGTGGCGAGCACCCAGAGCGCTGTGCTGCCGGCGGGCGACCAGCCGGCGTAGCCGCCGACCCAGGCAACGTAGGCCGCGGCCAGGAGCAGGTAATAAGCAACAAACGGAGCGAGTTTGCCCGCGAGCGCGGGCCAGAGGCGGCCGCCCGCGGTGGCGAGCCAGGAGCCGACCGTGCCTTCGCGAGTTTCCCTGACGATCGCGCCGATGAAGGCCATCACCGCGAAGAGCTGGAGCAGCCCGGGCAGCAGGGTGGCGCCGAGGTAGGCCTCGTAGTTGAGCGCCGGGTTGCCGAGCGAAGTGAAAGCGGGCTGGATCACGTCGACCCGCAGGGCCCCGGCAGCAAAGCCGCCGCCCGCGCGCGCCGCGAGGCTGACCGAGCGCTCGCCCATCACGGCGCCCACAGCGGTGCGGGCATCTTTTTCGAGCGAGCCGGCGGCGGGGTAATACATCTCGTTGAGGTAAAGCACGACCGGCAGGCGGCCCCCGCGAAGGATTTCGCGTTCGTAGCCGAGCGGCAGCTGGACCACGCCGTAGACCCGGCCGGCGCGCAAGGCCTCGCGCGCGGCGGGCAGCGATTCGACCGACACCAGCTCGGCGCTGCGGGTGGCGCCGATGGCGCGGGCCACCTGGCGCGACAGGGACGAGTTGTCCTCGTCGACCAGGGCGACCGGGAGCTGGGTTGGCAGGCCGCCGGCGAGCAGGGCCCAGGTCAGCCCCAGCCAGACCAGAGGGGCCAGCACCACCGCGAAGACCTCCCAGGGCCGGGCCGCGACGATGGCGAGCTCGCGCGCCAGGCTTGCGCCGAACGCCTGGCGCCAGGATGGAGTCGGCATCAGCGCTCGACCAGGACCGACATGCCGGGGCGCAGCAACGGGGTGTCGCCGCCTTCGGCGCGGGCGCGCACCTCGAAGCTGCGCATGTCGTAGCCGGAGGACTGGCGGGTCGAACGCCAGGTGGCGTAGTCCGCGCGCGGGCTGATGTAGTAGACGCGGAACGCGAGTTTCTTGTCGCCGAGCGCAGGCACCCGGCCTTCGAACACGGTGCCGATAGCCACGCCCGGCAGTTCGTCTTCGCGCAGGTTGAACGTGGCCCACTGGTCGTTCAGGTCGATCAGGGTGACCAGCGGGAAGCCGGCCGGAGCCAGTTCGCCGGGGCCCAGCACCAGGCGGTCGACCTGGGCGGCGAGCGGCGCCAGGATGTGGCGTTCGGCCGCGAGCGAAGAGACCTCGGCCACGCCGTCGCTGGCCTGGGCGGCGAGCGCGGCGGCGGCGGTTTTTTCGCCCTGGCGGGCGCCGATGCGGGCCATTTCGTATTGGGCTTGTGCTGCGCGCGCCAGCTCGGTGGCCGCGAGCCAGTTGGCCTTGGCCTCGTCGAAGCGCTGCTGCGCGACCAGGCCTTCCTGGTAGAGGGCATCGATGCGTTTATAGGTCTGCTGGGCGAAAACCGCACCGGCTTCGGCGCGCTCCCAGTTGGCGCGGGCGGCGGCGATCTCCTGCGGGCGGGCACCTTCGTCGACCAGGCTCTGCTTGGCCCGCGCCGCGGTGCGGGCGGCTTCGGCCTGAGCTAGCTTGGCGTCGATCTCGGGCAGGGCCAGTTCGAGCAGGAGCTGGCCCGCCGCCACCTGGTCGCCCTCGCGCACGGCCTGCTTGGCGATCCTTCCTGCCACCTTGGACGAGACGTCGATCGTGCGCGATTCCATCTGGCCTTGCAGCGGGGGCAGCTTCTGCTGGCTGGCCATGAACAGGCCCCAGACGACGAAGGCGACGGCCGCCAGAATCAGCAGGGCGATCAAGGCCAGTCGGGCCTTTCTCGCATTGGGAGCATGTGTCTTCACGGTTCCACCATGATGTCGGTGCCACGCGCCTGGGCGGCAAAGTCGGGCATGCGGCCGGCCCCCGCATGCAAGGTCGCGTTGGCGACGACGAATTCGTAAGCGGCCCCGCGGCGGCCGCTCTCGGCCTTGAGCTGGGCGTTGCGCGCCTCGTTGAGGTCGATCGCGGTCGACAGGCCTTCGGCAAAACTGCGCTGGCGCAGCCGCAGGTTCTCGCGCGCAAGTTCGACCGCCGAGGCGGTCAAGCGGTACTGCTCGCGCGCCTGCTCGGAGCGGCGCCACGCGACTTCGACCACGGTCGAGATCTCGTTGGTCGCTTCGCCGCGGGCGGCGTCGGCCTTTTCCACCAGGCTTTCGGCGGCGCGCACGCGCGAGCGCCGGTCCTCGGTGTCCCACAGCGTGATGTTGACCCCTACGCCCGCGATCCAGTCGGGCTCGGGCAGGGTCAGATAACGCCGCACCATGTTGTATTGGCCGAAGGCGAACACGGTCGGTTTCCACGCCGCGTTGGCTGCGACCACGCCCTGCTCGGCCTGGTTGCGCTTGGCTGCGATCGAGTTGAGAGTGGGACTGGCCTCGAGCGCGAACGACTGCCAGCGCGCGAGCGGCAACAGGGCGGTGTTGCGAACGAAGAGCGGGGTCGCCAGCGGCGGCAGTTCGGGCTCGCGCAGAAGGCGGGCCAGGCGGACCTCGGCGATCTCGCGGTCGGTCCTGGCCTTGATCAGTTCGCGGCTCGCTTCGTCGCGGGCAACTTGCACGCTCATGCGCTCGAGCTTGCTGATCAGACCCTGCGACTCGAAGCGCTGGGCGCGGGCAAGTTCGGCCTCCTGCTGCTCGAGCGTGGCCGCGCGCAGGGTCTCGACCGAACGCATCAGCTGGACGCCGAAGTAGCGCTGGGCCAGCTCGTTGTCGAGCTCGTCGGCGCTGCGCTCGCGTTCGGCGCGCGCCTCGTCGACCGCGGCCGCAAGCGCGGTCTGCTTGGCCGTGATCGCGCCGCCGGTGTAGAGCGGCCAGGTGGTGATCAGCGAGGAGCGCGGGCCTTGCAGGTCGTCCTTGAGGGTGAACGGCCCAAGCGACAACGGCGGCGTGGTGATCGGGCCGATCGGCAGCGAGGGCACATTGATCGGGCCGAGCTCGAGCTCCTTGCTGCCCCAGACCTGGGTGGCGTTGAGGATGAGCTTGGGGCCGTCGAGCGCGGTGGCGGCATCGGCCTCGAGGCGGCGGCGCTCGATTTCGGCAGCATCCACCCGCAGCTTGTCCGAGCGCTGGTGCAGCAGACTGCGAGCCTGCTCGAAAGGCAGGGCGCTCTGTGCACCGGCCGCGGCGGGGACAAGCGCCAAGAGCAGGGCAAGGCCTAGCGGTCTCAGCATGATAGGTCGTTCAAAGTGGACTCCGGGCCCGTGACGGTAGCCGTCATGATGCCTGCTGCGCTAGCCCGCGGGCCTTGGTCGCGGTCAGTCCGGGACGCCTCGCGAACGATTCGACAACAGGCCTGAATCGCAAGGCGGTCCAACGCCGGCCGCAAGTGTTCCGCCCGGGGGCGGCACGAACCCCGCCCGTTCGCCGCGTCCGCGTTGCCGATCCGTCCGGGACGGCGGCGATCGTCGAGTGTTCGACCTAGCCCGGCCGTGCGGGGCTTGCCGGGGCGGCCGAGCTCCGCTTCAATAGAGGAACCAAGCCTGCGATCCAGCTCATGCCCGACCTCAACCGCCGTCGTCTGTTGCTCGCTTGCGCCGCCAGCGGGGGGCTGGCTTCGCTCGATGCGCTGGCGCAGGCGCTCGAGGCGACCCCGGCCGCGAACCCGCCTGCCGCGCCCGAGGCCCGGCTTGCCGGCCTGCTCGCCGAAAAACGCAGCCTCTGGCTGCTGCGCGGCGACGAAGAGCTGCGAGCCACCTGGTGGACCGCCGAGCGCGGCCACGACCGCGACGAATACCTCAAGCTGTGCTGGCTGTTGCGCGACGTCCAGGCCCAGCGCGTGATGCCGATCGACCGCGGCCTGCTCGACCTGCTCGCCGGGATCCAGGTCTGGCTCGACAACAGCGGCAAGCGCCTGCCGATGCTGGTGCATTCGGGTTACCGCACGGCGCGCACCAACCACCGCACCGAAGGCGCGGCGCTCGACTCCAAACACGTGGTGGGCCAGGCCGCCGACATCTCGGTGCCCGGCGTCTCGAACGTCAAGCTTGCCGGTCTGTCGAGTCTGCTGGGGGTGGGCGGAACCGGTTTCTACGTGGGCCGCGGTTTCGTTCACGTCGACACTGGCAGCGAACGGCTGTGGATCGATCGCGGCCAGCGCAAGACCAAGCCCGGCTGAGCCATACGCAGTTTTTGCGCTCTCCTTGCTTTCACGGGGTTCCACGCACGCAGCGGGCTGGTTAGGCTGGGCTTCCGTTTTTTCTCTTCGCAGGAACCCCGATGGCCGACATGCCCGCCGACATTTACACCGAAGCTGCGGCTGATCCCGACACCTTGAGCAATCTCGGGCCGCTGGCGCGACTGGCAGGCATCTGGATCGGCGAGCGCGGGCTCGACGTTCACCCCAAGGCCGAAGGGCCGCGCAAGCAGGCCTTCATCGAGCGCTACGAGCTGCAGCCGATCGACCCTCAAACCAACGGCCCGCAGCTTTATTACGGCCTGCGCTACCACACCCACATCACCAAGCCCGGCCGCCTCAAGACTTTCCACGACCAGATCGGCTACTGGCTGTGGGAGCCGGCGAGCGGAACGATCCTGCACACGATCGCGATCCCGCGCGGCCAGGTCCTGATGGCGGTGGGCTCGGCCGAAGCGGACGCCCGCAGCTTCACGCTCAAGGCCGAACGCGGCTCGGAGACCTTCGGCATCGTCTCCAACCCCTTCCTCGAATACGCGTTCAAGACCACGGCGTTCGAGATCACCGTCACCACCAACGACGACGGCACCTGGTCCTACGATCAGACCACCACCTTGATCATCCCCGGGCAGGCCGAACCTTTCCTGCATACCGACCGCAACACCCTGGTCAAGGTCGGTGCCCCCACGCCCAACCCGCTCACGGTCGAAGCGGCGCGTCCCCGCCAGGCCTGATCCCGTTCGCTACTAACCTGGGCGCAGCGCGCCCAGGCGCGAGTTCAAAGCGGCGGCGTTGAGCAGGCCGATGTGGACGTCGACCAGGCGGCCGCTGGCGTCGTAAAAAAGCGTCGTCGGCAGGGCGCGCGAGCCCACTGCCGGGCCGAGCCGGCTGCCGGGGTCGAGCAACACGCCGGCGAGCTCGAGCTGCTCGCGCTCGAGAAAGGCGTTCACGGTCGCCGCCGATTCGCCCTGGTTGACGAACAGGAAGGCGACCGCGCCCTCGCGCGCCTGGGCCGCGGCCAGGGTCGGCATCTCGGAGCGGCAAGGCCCGCACCAGCTGGCCCACAGGTTGACCACCAGCGGCCGGCGGGACGCCGCCTCATGCAAGCCGATCGTTTTTCCGCTGGCCAAGTCGGTGAGTTCGATCGCGGGCAGCGAGGCCGATTCGCGCATCTTCTCGATGAGCATCGTCGCTCCCCAGGCGAGCAAGCCGCAAACCGCGGCGGCAGCCAGCGGGCGACGCAGCGGTGCGGCTCGCCAAGCGCACCGCACGAGCCAGGCCACGGCGGCCAGAATCCCGGCAGGCGCGTTCCAGCCGCCGTCGCGGACATCGAAGGCCGCGAGGGGCTCGGCCATGTAAGCCTGGGCGTGAAGGCCTACGTAGACCAGGCGGGCAGCGAGCAGACCGAGCAGGGCCGCGACAAAGATCTGGTGGCTTGCCGCTTCGCGCCAAGCGGGCGCAGCCAGGCGCGAGGCGAGCCAGGAGACCGCCAGCAGCGCGGCCGCGAGCAGGACCGGCGCAAGCGGCAGCGCCAGAGGACCGAGTTGAAAACTCAACACGATGCTGGACTCCGGTGGACGGCCTTCAGGCCGGCACCGGGCTGTCGGCGAACCAGTTGAGCACGCCGGCGAGGCTGGCGTGGCAGAGCGCGTAAGTGGCTTGGACACGCACCACCGGTTTGGCGCGGTAAGCCACCGAGAGCCCGGCGAGTTTCATCATCAGCAGGTCGTTGGCGCCGTCGCCCATGGCGATGGCAGCGGCCGGCGCGCAGCCGATGGCGCTGCAGGTCTCGGCGACCGTGCCGGCCTTGCCCGCCGCGTCGAGGATGGCGCCGCCCGCCGGGCCGGTAACGCGCCCGGTGAGCTTGCCGTCGACGATTTCGAGTTCGTTGGCGCGGGTATAAGAGAGCCCGAGCCGGGCCTGCATCCGGCCCGTGAACTGGGTGAAGCCCCCGCTCACGAGCAGGGTGGCCAGCCCGGCGGTCTGCGCCGCCCGCACCAGGGTTTCGGCGCCGGGGTTGAGGCGCAGCTTTTCTTCGTAGACGCGGTCGATCAAGGCCGCGTCTACGCCGGCGAGCATGGCCACGCGACGGCGCAGACTGTCGGCGTAGTCGGTGATCTCGCCTCGCATCGCCGCCTCGGTGATGGCGGCGACCTCGTCGCCGCGGCCGGCGTAGGCGGCGATCTCGTCCAGGCTTTCGATGTTGATCAGGGTCGAATCCATGTCCATCGCCAGCAGGCGAAAGTCGGCCAGCCTGAGCGAGGGGGAAACGAAGGCGAAATCGAGCTTCCAGTAATCGGCCAGGCCCGCCACGACCTTGCGGGTCTCGGCGTCGTCGGGCACGCCCAGGCAGCGCGCGCTGGGCGCGGCGCCGCCGCGGGTGGTGATTTTCTCGGGGGTGCAGACCACCTTGAAGGTGTCGAGCGCCTCGGGCTTGAGGGCCGGACCCTGTATGACCAAATCCATCACGAAAGAGCCTTGAAGACGCCGCGCAGATGAGCCAGCCGCGCGTCGAGGTTGGAGGTTTTGACGTCGATGCGCAGGCGGTCGGGACCGGCCATGCGCATTGTTCTTTCTTTCTGCATCAGCGAGATCAGCTTCATGGGTTCGAAGGGCGGCTTGGGCACGAAGCCGATCACGATGCCTTCGTCGCTGGCGTCGATCTTCTTCACGCCGAGCTTCTCGGCCGTCAGGCGCAGCTTGTGGGTTTCCATCAGCGCTCGGCCCTGGTCGGGCAGCTTGCCGTAGCGGTCGACCAGCTCTTCCTGCAGCGCGATCAGATCGTCCTCGCTTTCGGTCGAGGCGAGCTTCTTGTAGAACGAGAGCCGCTGGTGGACGTCGTTCACGTAGTCGGGCGGCAGCAGCGCCGGGGTGTGCAGGTTGATCTCGGTCACGGCCGCGAGCGGCGCCATCAGGTCGGGTTCCTTGCCCGACTTCATCGCGCGCACCGCGGCGTTGAGCATCTGCGTGTAGAGGTCGAAGCCGACCTCGAGCATGTCGCCGCTCTGGTTTTCGCCCAGGACTTCGCCCGCGCCGCGGATCTCGAGGTCGTGCATCGCCAGGTAGAAACCGCTGCCGAGTTCCTCGAGGTTCTGGATCGCCTCGAGTCGCTTGGCGGCGTTCTTCGTGAGCGCGCCTTCGTCGGGCACCATCAGGTAGGCGTAAGCCTGGTGGTGCGAGCGGCCGACCCGGCCGCGCAGCTGGTGCAGCTGCGCCAGGCCGAACTTGTCGGCGCGGTGCATGATGATCGTATTGGCGGTGGGGACGTCGATCCCGGTCTCGATGATGGTCGTGCACAAGAGCAGGTTGAAGCGCTGCTGGTAGAAGTCGCGCATCACGCGCTCCAGTTCGCGTTCGCCCATCTGGCCGTGGGCGATCTCGATCCGGGCCTCGGGCAGCAGTTCGGCCAGGCGCGCACGCCGGTTTTCGATGGTCTCGACCTCGTTGTGCAGGAAATAGACCTGGCCACCGCGCTTCAATTCGCGCAACACGGCTTCCCGCATCAGGCTGTCGCTCTCGCGGCGGACGAAGGTCTTGATCGCCAGGCGCCGCTGGGGTGCGGTAGCGATCACCGAAAAATCGCGGATGCCTTCGAGCGACATCGCCAGCGTGCGCGGGATCGGCGTGGCGGTGAGCGTGAGCACGTCGACCTCGGCGCGCAGGCTCTTTAACTTCTCCTTCTGCCGCACGCCGAAGCGGTGTTCCTCGTCGATGATCACCAGGCCCAGGCGCTCGAACCGGATCTCGTTGCCGAGCAGCTTGTGTGTGCCGACCACCACGTCGACCGTGCCGGCCGCGATGCCGGCGAGCGCCGCGCTGGTCTCCTTGGCCGAGCGGAAGCGCGAGAGCTCGACGATGTTGACCGGCCAGTCGGCAAAGCGGTCGCGGAAGGTGGCGGCGTGTTGCTCGGCAAGCAAGGTGGTCGGGCACAGGACCGCGACCTGCTTGCCGTCCATCACTGCGGCAAAGGCGCCGCGCAAGGCGACTTCGGTCTTGCCGAAGCCGACGTCGCCGCACACCAGGCGATCCATCGGCGCGCCGCTGCGCATGTCGTGCAACACAGCCTCGATCGCGGCCTGCTGGTCGGGCGTTTCCTCGAAGCCGAAACCTTCGGCAAAGGCCTCGTAGTCGTGCTGCTTGTAGTCGAAGGCGTGGCCTTTGCGGGCGGCGCGCAGCGCATACAGGTTGAGCAGTTCGGCCGCGGTGTCGCGCACGTGTTTGGCGGCCTTTTTCTTGGCTTTTTCCCAGTCGCCGCCACCCAGGTGGTGGAGCGGGGCGGCCTCGGGGTCGGCGCCCGAGTAGCGGGAGATCTGGTGCAGCTGCGCCACCGGCACGAAAAGCTTGGCCGAGTTGGCGTAGTCGAGGCGCAGGAACTCGGCCGGGCCGTTGCCCAGGTCCATGGTCTCGAGTCCCTGGTAGCGACCGATGCCGTGTTCGACATGTACCACCGGGTCGCCCACGCGCAACTCGGAGAGGTCGCGCACCATCGCTTCGACGTTGCTCGCCCGTTCGCGGTTCTTCTGGCGGACGCGGCGCGGGCTGGTCGCGTAAAGCTCGGTTTCGGTGACGATCGCGAGTTTCGGCGCGGTCAGGGCAAAACCCGAATGCAGCGGTGCCACGCCCAGCGACAGTGGCGCGTCGGCGGCCAGGAAACCGCCGAAGTCGGCGCTGTCGGCAAAAGCCAGCTCGTATTCGCGCAGCATCTGGGCGATGGTTTCGCGCCGGCCGGGCGAATCGGCCGCAAGCAGCACGCGGCCGCCTTCGACCCGGTAGCGGTCGACCAGGGTCCGCAGGCGGGCAAGTGCGTCCTCGGCCTTGCGTTCGACCGCGACGACGGGAACGGCAGCGAAACCTTCGGCCTCGCCTTCGCCCAGCACCAGGCGGGCGTGGGGTTTGCAGGCGAGGAAGAACTGCTCGGCTTCGAGGTAGAGCTTGGCCGGCGGCAGCACCGGCCGGTCGACGTCGCGCGACAGGAAGCGGTAGCGCTCGCTGGTCTCGTTCCAGAAGCGCTGCAGGGCGGGTTCGATCGCCCCGTGCAGCAGCAGCTGGGCGCTGGCCGGCAGGTAGTCGAAGAGGGTGGCGGTGGTTTCGAAAAAGAGCGGCAGGTAATACTCGATGCCGGCGCCGGCCACGCCGTTAGCGATGTCCTTGTAGAGCGCGATGCGCGAGGGGTCGCCCTCGAAGCTCTCGCGCCAGCGCAGGCGGAAATGGTTGCGGGCGTCCTCGTCGAGCGGGAACTCGCGCCCGGGCAGCAGGCGGATCTCGGGCACCGGGTAGAGCGAGCGCTGGGTGTCGGGATCGAAGGCGCGGATGGTCTCGATCTCGTCGTCCATCAGGTCAAGCCGGAAAGGCAGGCGGGCGCCCATCGGAAACAGGTCGACCAGTCCGCCGCGGGTCGAGAACTCGCCCGGTGCCACCACTTGCGAGACGTGCTGGTAACCGGCGAGCACCAGCTGGCCCTTGAGCGCGTCGAGGTCGATCCGCTCCTTCTGCCGGAAGAAGAAGGTGTGGGCGGCGATGAAGGCGGGCGGCACGATGCGTTGTGCCGCGGTGCTCGCCGGCACCACCAGCAGGTCGATGCCTTCCTGGGCCTTGTCGCACCTCATCAGGCGGTAGAGCGTCTCGAGCCGCTCGCTCACCAGGTCCTGATGCGGGCTGAGGACGTCGTAGGGCAGGGTCTCCCAGTCGGGGAAGGGGCGGGCGTTCAGACTGGCGTCGAACCACGGCACTTCTTCGATCAGGCGCTGGGCATCGAGCGCGTCGGCGCAGACGACGACCAGCAGCTGGCCGGCCGCCTTGGCCTGGGCCGCGGCGCGCGCCACCAGCAAGGCGTCGCCCGAGCCCGGCGGGCGCGGCAGGGAAAAACGCTCGCCGGGTGCAAGCCGGGGCAAGTTCAGGGAAAGTCGGGGTGTCGCGTCAGAGGACATGCGGATGGCCCGCGGCTGCGGCGGCTCGTGTTGCCACGGTGGCTGCCCGGAGGCCAGGCTGAGGCTAGGGTGGCGGCTATTATAAGTTTGCCCTTCAGCCGCTTTTGAACCTCGCCCGCACCGTGCCGCCCCATCCCTTGTCGACTCGCGCTCCCTGCCGCTGCATCGCCCTGATCCCCGCCGCCGGCAGCGGCTCTCGCATGGGGCTCGCAAGCCCCAAGCAGTACCTCCGGCTGGGCGGGCTGACGATGCTCGAACTGACGGCGCAGGCCCTGGCGCAGGACCCTCGCATTGAGCAGATTGCGCTGGTGGTCGCACCCGACGACGAACGCTGGCGCGGGCTGGCGTTTCCGCCGCAAGTCGAAGTTCTGCCGGTGGGCGGAGCGAGCCGCGCCGAAAGTGTCCGCAACGGCCTGGCCTGCCTGGGTCTTGCCGCCAGCGACTGGGTGCTGGTGCACGATGCGGCGCGCCCGTGTCTCGGCCGCGACGAGCTGGCGCGGCTGATCGACACGCTGATCGACGACGCAGTGGGCGGCCTGCTGGCGGTGCGACTTGCCGATACCCTCAAGCGCGGCGAGGCGGGCCAGGTGGTGGCCACGCTCGACCGCAGCGGGCTGTGGCGCGCGGCCACGCCGCAGATGTTCCGCGCCGGCCTGCTGGCCGACGCCCTGGCGGGCGAGATCGCGGCCATCACAGACGAGGCCTCGGCGATCGAAGCGGCGGGGCTGCGGCCACGTCTGGTCGAAGGCGAAGCCACCAACATCAAGCTCACCGTGCCGGCCGACGAAGCCCTGGCGCGGGCGATCCTCCATTTGCAGGGAAGACTGTCATGAAAATCCGAGTTGGCCAGGGTTACGACGTTCACGCCCTGGTGCCGGGCCGGCGCCTGGTGATAGGCGGGGTCGAGATCCCGCACAGCCATGGCCTTTTGGGGCATTCCGACGCCGACGTGTTGCTGCACGCGATCACCGACGCGGTCCTGGGCGCGGCCGGGCTAGGCGACATCGGCCGTCTGTTCCCCGATACCGACCCGCAACATGCGGGCGCCGATTCGCGCGAACTGCTCAAAACTGCAATGGAGCGGGTGAGCGCGGCCGGCTGGCAGGTGATCAATGTCGACGCCACCGTGATCGCGCAGCGCCCCAAGCTCGCCCCGCACGTGCCGGCGATGCAGGTCGCGATCGCGACTTGCCTGGGCATTGGCCCGGCCGAGGTCAACGTCAAGGGCAAGACCAACGAAAAGCTCGGCTTCGAGGGGCGCGAAGAAGGCATCGTCGCCCAGGCGGTGGTGCTGCTCGGCGCTCGCTGAAGCTCAAGCCGCGAGCGGCAGGCGCAGTTCGACCGCGAGGCCGCTGGGCGCGACCGGAAGGAGCTGGAGCGAGCCGCCCGCGCGGCGGGCGATGCGCTCGACGATGGGCAGGCCGAGCCCGGCTCCGCTCTGGCCGCCGCGCGCCGCCTGGCCCCGCTCGAAGGGACGCAGCACCCGCGCTCTTTCGCTCGCAGCGATGCCCGGGCCGTGGTCGGCCACCCGGATCAAGGCGTCCTTGCCCTCGCTTGTAAGCGACACCTCCAGCTCGAGCCGGCCGTCGCTGCCGCGGCCGTAGCGGTCGGCGTTGACGATCAGGTTCTCGAGCGCGCGGGCAAGATCGGTGGGGTTGGCCTGGACCTTGAGTCCGGACTCGAGCGCGACCTGCAGCCGGGTCGAATCGGCCGCTTCGATACGCGAGCGTGCGATCGTGTCGGCGAGCAAGGCGGCGAGCTCAATGTCGGCCTTGGGAGCGGGGCGCTGGCGCGCGTAATCGAGGAACTGGCGGACGATCGAATCCATCTGCTCGATGTCGTCGGCCATCGCCGCCCGTGTTTCGTAAGACACCGGCGCCATTTCCACTTCCAGCCGCAGCCGGGTGAGCGGGGTGCGAAGGTCGTGGCTGATGCCGGCGAGCAGCACCTCGCGGTCGGCAGCCAGCTTGTCGAGATCGGCCACCATGTGGTTGAAGCTGCGGTTGACCGCCTTGATCTCGGCCGGCCCCCGTTCGGGCAGCGGTTCCGGGTGCTGGCCGGCGCCCAGGGCGCGGACCGCCAGCGTCAGACGGGCGAGCGGCTGGTTGAGCAGCCGGGTGATGAGCAGGGCGCCGAGTACCGACAGCAGCAGGGCGGCGAGCGCCCAACTGATCCAGCCGGTGCCGAGGTGGCGCTCGAGCAGATCGCGCTCGAGCTTGAGCCAATACGCGTCGCCGTCGATCGACAGGCTGACCCACACGCCCGGCTCGTCATTGACTCGGCTTGCCATCCGGGTGTCGGCGCCGAGTTTGCCCTTGACTTCGGTTTCGATCAGCTCGACCAGATCGGTGCGCGGCAGCGGCTTGATCGCGTCGCTGGCTTCGAAGGGGAAGATGCGCAGCCCTTCGTTGGCGGCGAGTGCGCCCAGCAGTTCGCGCCGGTAGGCGGGGTCGGAATACACCAGGGCGTAACGCGTGAGGTTGGCGGCCGACACCACCTGCTGCGCGATCTGGTGCGCGCGCGGCGCGCGTTCGAGCACGCGCCAGCTCTGCAGCCAGGCCGCCAGGCTGGCCACGATCAGAAGCAGCACCAAGCCGAAGGTGCGCCAGAACAGGCTGGGCGAGGGCAGTTTCAAAGCTCAGACCGCGCCGTCGGGAACGAAGACATAACCCAGGCCCCATACGGTCTGGATGTAGCGCGGCTTGGACGGATCGGGTTCGATCAGCTTGCGCAGGCGCGAGACCTGGACGTCGAGCGAACGGTCGAAGGCCTCGTATTCGCGGCCCCGGGCCATTTCCATCAGCTTGTCGCGCGACAGCGGCACTCGCGGATGGCGGGCGAAGGCCTTGAGCACGGCGAACTCGCCGGTGGTGAGGGTTACCGCTTCGCCGTTCTTGCGCAGGCTGCGGGTGCCGAGGTCGAGTTCGAACTCGCCGAAACTCACGGTGGCGTCTTCCCGCGTCGGCGCGCCGGGCGCGTCGTCGGCCGGACGGCGGCGCAGGACGGCGTGGATGCGGGCGAGCAGTTCGCGCGGATTGAAGGGTTTGGGCAGGTAGTCGTCGGCGCCGAGCTCAAGCCCGACGATGCGGTCGACGTCTTCGCCCTTGGCGGTGAGCATAATGATCGGAGTTTCGTCCTTGTCGCCGCGCAGCCGCCGCAGGACCGACAGGCCGTCTTCGCCGGGCATCATGAGATCGAGGATTAACACGTCGTAACGCTCGCGCAGCCACAGGCGGTTCATCGCCTGCGCGTCTTCGGCGACATAGACCGAGAAGCCGTTTTCGCCCAGGTAGCGGCGCAGCAAGTCGCGCAAGCGGGTGTCGTCGTCGACGACCAGGATCTTGGGAGTGCGATGCATGATGATGAATCCAGGAAACTCAGCCGGCATTCTGGGCCACAGGCCCAAGGAGGAAAGCCGGCGTTCAACAGCGTGTTACAAACTTTACCCCGATGCACCAGCGAGTTGATGTGGCCCGACGACAACGGACCGCGTCTGCCCTAGCATTGATCCTGTCGATTTCTGGTTGTTTGACGTGATCCGCCTCAGCGTTTTCCTTGGACTTGCCCTGGCCGCCACCGCTGCATTGTCGCAGCCGATGGGCGAAGGCTGGCGTGCGCGTCCGCGGGATTCCGTGGAGGCGGCGCCGCGCGGCGACATGCGCGACGATCAGCGCGAACGCGAGCGGGCCTGGCGCCGCATGCCGCCCGAGGAGCGTTCGGCGATGCGGGAGCGCATGAGCCCGGAGGAGCGCGAGCAGATGCGCAACCGCTTTGTCGAGCGCCACCAGCACTCGCCGCAACGCATGCGCGACTGCTGCATCGCTCCCGGACCCGACGGCCAGCAGCCACGCCGGCTCAGCCCGGACGAGCGGCGCCAGCTGCGCGAGCAGATCCGCGAGGCCAACCGCGAGATGCCACACCACGGCCGCCGCGACTCGCGCGACCGCCCTTGAGCGGGGCGCTCGTCCGATAGAATCGGGCGACGATTCCTCCGACGGCCCGCGCGCCGCGCGACCGATGTCCCACAGCCCAGCCATTCTTGCCCTCGATACCGCGACCGACTACTGCTCGGTGGCTTTGCGTGCCCGCGGCCAGACCTGGGAGCGGCTCGAACGCGCCGGCCAGCGCCATTCCGCCCTGATCCTGGGCATGGTTGCGGGCGTGCTCGATGAAGCCGGGTTCGGCGTCACCGACATCGACGCCGTGGCCTTCGGCGCCGGTCCGGGGTCGTTCACGGGCTTGCGGATCGCCTGCGGCGTGGCTCAGGGCCTGGCTTGGGCTGCTGAAAAGCCGGTGGTGGCGGTCGGCAACCTGCGGGCGCTGGCCGTGGCTGCGCTCGCCGACGACCCGAGCGCGCGGCGCGTCCTGTGTTCGATGGATGCCCGCATGAGCGAGGCGTATTGCGCGATCTACGAGCGTGGGCCGGCTCTGCTCGAGCTCACCGAAATCGAGCCGCCGATGCTGGCGGCGCCGGCCGAACTGGCCGACCTGGCGCGCGCCAACGACTGCGACTTGGTCGCTGGCGACGCCCTGGCCGTCTATGCCGAGGCCTGGCCCGCGACGCCGCCGTGGCGCAGTTCGCGCGAGCAGATCGCCAGCGCCGCCTGGATCGCCCGCCTCGGTGCCGCCGACTTCAGCGCCGGTCGCGCCCAGGCACCGGAGCTCGCGGCGCCTCTGTATGTGCGGGACCGGGTGGCCCTCACGATCGCCCAGCGTGCGGCCGGGGAGCGCATGTGAACGCGCTGGTGTCTTCGATTCCGGGCGAGTTCCGGCCCCTGACCGAGGCCGACCTCGATACGGTGATGCCGGTCGAAAACGACATCTACCTCTTTCCCTGGACCCGCGGCAATTTCGTCGATGCCCTGAACTCGGGTTATTCGGCTTGGATCTCGCGCGACGGCGCGGGCGGAGTCGTTTCCTACGGCGTCCTGATGCCGGTACTCGACGAAGTCCACCTGCTCAACCTGTCGGTGGCGCGCTCCTACCAGGGGCAGGGGCAGGGATTCCGCACCCTGGAGTGGCTAGCGAGCGTGGCGCGCGACTACGGCGCAGCGTCGATGCTGCTCGAGGTGCGGCCGTCGAACGCCGCTGCGCTGCGCCTCTACCAGCGTTACGGCTTCGAGCGCATCGGCGTGCGTCGCAACTATTACCCCGCTCCCAGCGGTCGTGAGGACGCGCTGGTGATGCGGATCGCCTTATGAGTCTCGATCCTCGCCGCGCCGCGATTTGGGAGGCGATGGGCCTGGGGCCGCGCTGGGT